>NZ_JBJGZP010000006.1:0-182035 GCF_054050555.1 Blastococcus sp. SYSU D00695
AGGACCCGGCACACCAGGACCCGGCACACCAGGACCCGGCACACCAGGACCCGGCACACCAGGACCCGGCACACCAGGACCCGGCACACCAGGACCCGGCACACCAGGACCCGGCACACCAGGACCCGGCACACCAGGACCCACCCCGAGGACTCGGCGCCCGAGGACCCGGCGCCCGCGAACTCAGAGCAGCGTGACGAAGTCGGCCAGCTGGGCCGCGTTGCGGCACTCGACCATGTCGACGACCTCGGCGTACTTCGGCGCCGCCGAGTCACCGGTCCCCCACAGCCGCCTCGGCTCGGGGTTCAGCCAGTGCGCCGACCGCGACCGGCGCACCAGGTCGGTGAGCACCGGAACCCCGGGCGGCCGGTAGTTGGTGCGGCCGTCGCCGAGCACCAGCAGCGAGGTCTTCGGCCCCACCACGGTCGGGTACCGGTCGGCGAACACCTCGAAGGCGTTGCCGTAGTCGCTGTGCCCCTCGAACGCGACGACGTCGGCCTCCCGGCCGATGCGGCGGACCGCGTCGGCCACGTCGGCTCCGGGCGAGAAGAAGCGCGTCACCTCGTCGGTGGCGTCGACGAAGGCGAACGCCCGCACCCCCGAGAAGTGCTCCCGCAGCGCCTGGGTCAGCATCAGCGTGAAGTGGCTGAACCCGGCCACCGACCCGCTGATGTCGCAGAGCACCACGAGCTCGGGCTTGTGCACCGTCCGGGGCCGGTGGTGGGTCACCACCGGCACCCCGCCGGTGGCCAGCGACGCGCGCACCGTCTTGCGGAAGTCCAGCCGGCCCTGGCGTCCCATCCGCCGGCGGGCCGACAGCCGCACGGCCAGCCGGCGCGCCAGCGGCGCCACCATGCGGCGCAGCTCCGCGAGGTCGGTCTGCTGGGCGTGCAGGAAGTCCACCTGGTCGGCCAGCGGCGTGATCGCGCTCCGGGCGATGCGCTCGCGGCCGCGGTCGTCGGCCTGCCGGCGGCGCACCTCGGTGTTGACGGCGTCCTTGAACGTCTGCAGCCGCGCCCGCAGCTCGCCGCGGGCCACCTGCTCGGCCAGGCCGCCGCGCTCCCCACCGGCGAGCAACCCCTCCAGCAGCTGCGCGACCAGCGTGTCCGGCGACAGCGCGCGCATCACGCGGTAGCTGAACCACTGCTGCCCCGACGCCGACGGCGCCGTCCGCCCCAGCGCGGCGACCGCGCGCCGGGCCAGGCGTGCCAGCTCCGCCTCGTCGTCCTCGGTGAGCAGCCGGGCGAGCTCCTCGCGCATCTCGGCCGCGACGTCCGGGGCGCCGTCGCCGCCCGGCGTCTCCAGCGTCACCGCCTCGCCGTCGGCGTCCTCGCCGTCCCCCTCCGCCGTGGCGACCGACCGGTCGCCCAGCGGCCACCACAGGTCGAACAGGGTGTCGTAGATCTGCCGCTGATTGCCGCGCTGCAGGAGCACCGCCGCAAGCCCGTGCCGCAGCTGCTCGCGGTCGAGCAGGTCGACCACGGTGAGGATCTCCGCGGCGTCGACGGCCTGGCTGATGCCGACGGGGATCCCGGCGTCGCGGATGGCGCGCACGAACCCGTCGAGGTGCCCGGCCAGCCCGCCCTGGGCCGACGGCGCCGCGGCGGTCATCAGTTGAGCCGCAGCTCGGCCGCGGCCCGCTCCTGGTCGCTGGCGTGCTTGAGCACGACGCCGAGCGTCTCGCCGATCGCCGACTCGTCGAGGGTGTCCAGTCCCAGCTCGAGCAGGGTCTGCGCCCAGTCGAGGGTCTCCGAGATCGACGGCGACTTCTTCAGCTCCAGCGCCCGCAGCGCCCGCACCGTGCGGACCAGCTGCTCGGCCAGGCCCGGCGCCAGGTCGGGCACCCGCGAGAGCACGATCTCCCGCTCCCGCTCGGCGCTCGGGTAGTCCAGGGCCAGGTACAGGCAGCGGCGCTTGAGCGCCTCCGACAGCTCCCGGGTGGCGTTGGAGGTGAGGACGACGGTGGGGCGGCGGGTGGCCACGACCGTGCCGAGCTCGGGGATAGTCACCTGGAAGTCGCTGAGCACCTCCAGCAGCAGCCCCTCGACCTCGACGTCGGCCTTGTCGGTCTCGTCGATGAGCAGCACGGTCGGCTCGGTGCGCCGGATCGCGGTCAGCAGCGGCCGCGCCAGCAGGAACTCCTCGCCGAAGATGTCGTCGTGGACGGTCTCCCAGTCCGCGCCCTCCGCCGACGCCTGAGACGCCTGGATGCGCAGCAGCTGCTTCTTGTAGTTCCACTCGTAGAGCGCCCGGGCCTCGTCGAGCCCCTCGTAGCACTGCAGGCGGATCAGCTCGGCGTCCGTCGAGGCCGCCAGCGCCTTGGCCAGCTCGGTCTTGCCGGTGCCGGCCGGCCCCTCGACCAGCAGCGGCTTGCCCAGCCGGTCGGCGAGGAAGACGGTCGTGGCGATCTGCTTGTCCGGCAGGTAGCCCGCCGACGACAGCCGCTTGGCGACGTCGGAGACCGAGGAGAACTGGGGCAGCTGTGTCGGCGGGCGGGGCATGGGGCTCCTGACGAGGACGGGGCGGGCGGTCAGCGGGTGTGACCGTCTCCGGTGACGACGTAGGTGGTCGACGTGAGCTCCGGCAGGCCGAGCGGCCCGCGGGCGTGCAGCTTCTGGGTGGAGATGCCGATCTCCGCGCCGAAGCCGAACTCGCCGCCGTCGGTGAAGCGGGTGGAGGCGTTGACCATGATCGCGGCGGCGTCGACGCCGGCGGTGAACTCGGCGATCGCGCGCGCGGAGTCGGCGACGATGGCCTCGGTGTGGCCGCTCCCCCACCGCGCGATGTGCTCCAGCGCGGCGGGCAGGTCGTCGACCACCCGCACGGCCATGTCCAGCGACAGGTACTCGGCGGCCCAGTCCTCGTCGGTCGCGGGGACGACGCTGCCCTCCGCGGCGCGCGTGGCGTCGTCGCCGTGCAGCGTCACCCCGGCCGAGCCGAGGGCCGACAGCAGCCGGGGCAGCGCCGGGAAGTCCCGGTGCACCAGCAGCGTCTCCGCGGAGTTGCAGACGCTGACCCGGTGGGTCTTGGAGTTGAGCACGATCGCCTCGGCCATCGCGGGGTCGGCCGAGGCGTCGACGTACACGTGCACGTTGCCGACACCGGTCTCGATGACCGGCACCTTCGCCTCGGTGACCACCCGCTGGATGAGCGACGCCCCGCCGCGCGGGATCACCACGTCGACGAAGCCGCGGGCGCCCAGCAGCTCGCCCACGGACGCGCGCTCGGCGGGCAGCAGCTCGACCGACCCGGCCGGCAGCCCGGCCTTCTCGGCGGCCTCGGTGAGGACGGCGACCAGCGCGGTGTTGGTCCGGAAGGCCGAGGCCGAGCCGCGCAGCAGCGCCGCGTTGCCGCTCTTCAGGCACAGGCCGGCGGCGTCGACGGTCACGTTGGGGCGGGCCTCGTAGACGATCCCGACGACGCCGAAGGGCACGCGGACCTGGCGCAGCTGCAGGCCGTTGGGCAGCCGGGACCCGCGGACGACGTCGCCCACCGGGTCCGGCAGCGCCACGAGCTCGCGCAGGGCGTCGGCGACCCCGGCGACCCGGCCGGCGTCCAGCCGCAGCCGGTCGAGCACCGACTCCGGCGTCCCCTCGGCGGCGGCGGCGGCGACGTCCTCGGCGTTGGCCGCCAGGATCTCGCTCGTCCGCTCGACCAGCGCGTCGGCCATCGCCGACAGGGCGGCGTCCTTGACGTCGGTCGGCAGCGTGCGCAGGACCCGGGAGGCGGCGCGGGCGCGCAGGGCGGCGGCCCCGATCAGCGGCAGGGATGCGACGTCGGACACGCCCGCGAGGGTAGCGCGGGCGGCGTTCGTCCCGGCTCCGCGGCAGGAGCGTGCGAGGCGTAGGGGGGCCTTCCCTCAGAGCCAGGGGTCGGTGACCTCGCGCAACCGGGTGAGGGCCTCGCGCAGGGCCCGGGTCGCGTCCGCTCCCAGGTGGGCGGTCCACTCGGCCTCGACCTCGACCTCGACCCGGCGCGCCACGGCGACGGCGGCGCGCCCGCGGTCGGCGAAGCAGACCAGCCGGGCCCGCCCGTCGGACGGGTCGGGCACCCGGTGCACGTAGCCGGCCCTCTCCAGCTGGTCGACGAGGAAGCCGGCGGTCTGCTTGGTGACCTGCGCCTGCTCGGCGAGGTCGGTCAGCCGCGTGCCGTGCTCCCCCACCCGTGCCGCGATGCGGCCCTGGGCGAGCGTGATGTCGTCGAACCCGGCCGCGGCGAGCGCCTGCAGGACCCGCGTCTCCAGCGCCCGGTAGGGGAAGAAGCAGAGCAGTCCCAGGTTGAGCTCGGTGGTCACACGGGCCCCTTGACGATGGTCAGACTCTCTGACGACACTGTCAGTCTAACTGACGATCCCGGGGGCGGCCGTGGACACCGACACGATCTGGCAGACCATCGACGCGGAGCGCGGGAGCCTCGCCGATGTGATCGAGGGCCTCTCGCCCGCCGAGTGGGCGACGCCGTCCCTCTGCGACGCCTGGCTGGTCGGCGACGTCGCCACCCACCTCACCCAGGCGCACATGGGCCTGCGCGACGCCGCCGTGGCCGCCGTCCGGGCGGGCGGCAGCTTCGACCGGATGATCCGCGACTCCGCCCTCCGCGCCCGCGGCCTCTCGCCGTCCGAGTGCGCCGCGCGGCTGCGGGCGATGGTCGGCTCCCGGCGGATGGCGCCGTTCCTCCGGCCGGTCCAGCCGCTGCTCGACGTCCTCGTGCACGGGCAGGACGTCACCGTCCCGCTCGGCCGCACCCGGCCCATGCCGGCGGCCGCGTCGGCTGTGGCGGCCCGCGCGGCCTGGGCGACGAGCTTCCCGTTCGGCGCCCGCCGGCGCCTGGCCGGCTACCGCCTCACCGCGGACGACGCCGACCTCGTCCTCGGCGACGGGGCCCCGGTGCACGGCCCCGCCGGCGCCGTCCTGCTGCTGGTCACCGGCCGCACGGCGGCGGCCCTGGAACGTCTCGGGGGCGACGGCGCCCGCGAGCTCGCGGCGGCGGGCGGTCGCCGCGACGGATCGAGGAGGGCGACATGACGTACGCGGTGACGACCGACGTCCCCGGGCTGCCGGCGGAGGTCTACGACGACGTGCACCGGCGGATGCTGGCGCGGGCCGGGGCGTCCCTCGACGGCCTGCTGGTGCACCTGGCCCGGCAGACCCCCGACGGGATGCAGGTGATCGAGGTGTGGCGGTCGCGGGAGGACTACGAACGCGCCGGACGGGAGGTCGTCGGGCCGGTGGTCGCCGAGGTGCTCGCCGGCGCCGAGCACCCGGCGGAGGTCGTCACGCCGTTCGACGTCCGCGGCCTCGTCCTGCCCGTCGGCGGGGTCGTCGTCTGAGCGCGCTCAGTTCAGCGCGCGCGTGCCGGGCGGGAGGACGCCGCCGGCGACCACCTCGGCGGCGGCGTCCTGCAGCGCGGTCAGCGCGACGCGCTGGGTGAACGGCCCGGTCGACACCCGCGCCACCCCGAGCTCCTGCATCTCGCGCGCGGACAGGGAGGCACCGGGGACGCTGATCAGGGTCAGCCGGTTGCGGCCCAGGCCGTCGACGACCGCGGCGATCTCCTCGCGGTCGACCAGCCGCGGCACGAACACCACCGGGGCGCCCGCCTCGAGGTAGGCCTTCCCGCGGCGGACCGCCTCGGCGACCAGCTCGCCGCGGTCGGCGCCCTCGGCGGCGCGCACGAACGTGTCGGTGCGGGCGTTGAGCACGAAGTCGATGCCGGCGTCGCGGCCCGCGCGCAGCACCGCCTCGACGGCGGCGACCGCCTCGTCCAGCGGCTTCATCTGGTCCTCGAGGTTCCCGCCCACCACGCCCGCGGCGATCGCCCGGCGCGCGGTCTCCCCCGCGTCGCCGTAGCCGGCCTCCATGTCCATGCTGACCGGCAGGTCCACCGCGGCGGCGATCCGGGCGACCATGTCCAGGTGCAGGTCGAGCGGGATGTTCTCGCCGTCCTCGTACCCGAAGGTCGACGCGATCCCGTGGCTGGCGGTGGCCAGCGCACGGACGCCGTCGGTGGCGGCGACCACCCGGGCGGAGACGACGTCCCACACGTTGGCGAGGACGAGGATCTCCGGCGCGTTGTGCAGCTCGAGGAGGGTGCGGGCGCGGCTGGCGAGGTCGGTCACCCCTCGACCGTACGGCCCCGCGGCTACGAGCGGAGCACCTCGTAGACGGTGACCGACACCGGCCCGGGTCGTTCCTCGTCGTGCCAGCCGATCTCGCGGGCGCGCCGCGCGATCGCCGCGTGCGCCGCCGTGATGGCCTCGCGGCTGTCGTAGAGGCCGACGGACAGGCCGTTGCCGGTCTCGGGGTCGCGGAGGTGGAACGTCTCGCGGACGCCGGGGACGGACCTCGCGGCCTCCAACACCCAGGACCGGTCGTCGGTCGGCATGGGTTCCCAGACGGCGACTCGAGCGAACACGACCGGCCTCCCGACGCACCGGGCGGCGGTCCCGCCGACCGCCGCCGACGGGTCAGTGTCGAGCCCGCGGCAGGCCGCCGGCAACGGGTCAGCGCGAGTTGAGTGCCCGCAGCGCCGTCTTGCGGGCGTCGCCGCTCAGCCGGTCGAGGAAGACCTTGCCGTCGAGGTGGTCCACCTCGTGCTGCAGGCAGCGGGCCATCAGGCCGCTGCCGGCCACCCGCACCGGCTCGCCGTGCACGTCGAACCCCTCGACGACGGCGTGCATCGCCCGGACGGTGGGCGCCCAGATGCCGGGGACGGACAGGCAGCCCTCGTCGCCGCCCTGGGTCTCCTCCGACACCTCGACCAGCCGCGGGTTGACCACGTGGCCGATGACGCCGTCGATGTTGTAGCTGAACGCGCGGGCGCTCACGCCGATCTGCGGGGCCGCCAGCCCGGCCCGGCCGGGGTGGTCGACGGTCTCCTCGAGGTCGCGGACGAGGGCGGCGAGCTCGCGGTCGAAGGCGCGGACCGGGTCGGCCGGGGTGCGCAGCACCGGGTCGCCGAGCTCGCGGATCGGGCGGATCGTCACGGTCAGAGTCTCTCAGGCACCCGGGACCGGCTCCGCGGCCCGGGGGCCGACCAGCACCATCTCGTCCCGGTGCACGACCTCCCGGCGGTACTCGGGGTCGAGCTCGCCGGTCTTGCGGCCGAACAGGGCGGGCAGCTCGGCGGCGTCGTAGGCCACCAGCCCGCGGGCCACGACGACGCCGTCGGGCCCGACCAGCTCGACCGGGTCGTCGGCGAGGAAC
The DNA here is from genome assembly GCF_054050555.1 of Blastococcus sp. SYSU D00695. Taxonomy (NCBI): domain Bacteria; kingdom Bacillati; phylum Actinomycetota; class Actinomycetes; order Geodermatophilales; family Geodermatophilaceae; genus Blastococcus; species Blastococcus sp. SYSU D00695. The sequence continues at coordinate 7,206 of NZ_JBJGZP010000006.1, forward strand.
TCCCCGGTGGCGCCGGTGACGCCCGCGGCCAGCAGCGAGGCCCCGCGCTCGCGGACGGCGCGCACCGCGCCGTCGTCCAGCAGCAGCCGCCCGCGCGGGCGGGTGGCGTAGCGCAGCCAGAACTGCCGGGCGGAGGGACGGCGCCCCGACGGGCGGAACAGCGTGCCCACCCGCTCCCCGGCCAGGGCCTGCGCGGCCTGCACGGTCGAGGTGACGACGACGGGCACCCCGGCGCGGGCGGCGATCAGCGCCGCCTCGACCTTGGTGGCCATGCCACCGGTGCCCACGCCGTTGCGCGAGGCCGAGCCGAGGGTGACCGCGGCGAGCTCGGCGGGGTCGGTGACGGTGTCGATCAGCTGCGCGGGCCCGGTGCGCGGGTCCCCGTCGTAGACGCCGTCGACGTCGGAGAGCAGCAGCAGCGCGTCGGCCTGCGCGACGTGGGCGACGAGCGCGGCGAGCCGGTCGTTGTCGCCGAAGCGGATCTCCTCGGTGGCGACCGTGTCGTTCTCGTTGACGATCGGCAGGACGCCCAGGGTGAGCAGCCGGTCGACGGTGCGGTGCGCGTTGCGGTAGTGGCTGCGCCGGGTGAGGTCGTCGGCGGTCAGCAGCACCTGGCCGACGGTCACGCCGTGCCGGTCGAAGGCGTCGGCGTAGGTCTGCACCAGCCGCAGCTGCCCGACGCTGGCCGCTGCCTGGGCGGTGGCCAGGTCCCGCGGCCGGCCCGTCACGCCCAGCGGCGCCAGGCCCGCGGCGATCGCGCCGGAGGAGACGAGGACGACCTCCCGGCCGGTGGCCCGGACGGTGCCCAGCACGTCGACCAGGGCGTGCAGCTTGGCCGTGTCCAGGCCGCCCGGCAGGGTGGTCAGCGACGACGAGCCGACCTTGACGACGACGCGGCGGGCGCCGGCGATCTCCGCCCGGGTGCTCACTCGGGGTCCCCGGGCAGCTCGTCGTCGGTCCAGGTCTCGGTGAGCTCGTAGGGCACCCGGCGGGCCTTCTTGGCGGCCAGCCGCTCGGCCGCGCGGACGCGGTGCGGGGCGTCGATGCGGGCGTCGGTGCCCCGGCCGCCGAGACCGGCGGTCTCCTCGACCGACAGGGTGCCGGCGGGCAGGGTCGGCACGAAGTCGAAGGTGACGTCGCCGATGGTGACCGCGTCGCCCTCGACGGCGCCGGCCTTCTCCAGCGCCTCCTCGACGCCGAGCCGGTTGAGCCGGTCGGCGAGGAAGCCGACGGCCTCGTCGTTGGTGAAGTCGGTCTGGCGGACCCAGCGCTCGGGCTTGACCCCGCGGACGACGAAGCCGCCGTCGTCGTCGTGCGCGACGGTGAAGCCGGTGTCGTCGACCGCCCGCGGGGTGAGGGTGACCCGCACGGCCTCGGGCTCCGGCAGCGATGCGCGGTGCTGCTCGACGGCCTCGGCCAGGGCGTAGCCGAGCTCGGTCAGCCCCTCGCCGGTGGCGGCGCTGATCGCGAACACCCGCAGGCCGCGCTCCTCCAGCGTCGCGCGGACCAGGTCGACCAGCTCCCGCGCGTCGGGCACGTCGATCTTGTTGAGGACGGCGATCCGGAGCCGGCCCACGAGGTCCAGCTCCTCGCCGGAGTACTCCTGCAGCTCGTGTTCGAGCGCCTCGATGTCGCTCTCGGGGTCGCGGCCGGGCTCCATCGTGGCCATGTCGACCACGTGCACCAGCACGGCGCAGCGCTCGATGTGGCGGAGGAACTCCAGACCCAGGCCCTTGCCGGCCGAGGCGCCCGGGATGAGCCCGGGGACGTCGGCCATCGTGAACGTGACGTCGCCGGCGCGGATCACGCCGAGGTTGGGCACGAGCGTGGTGAACGGGTAGTCGGCGATCTTCGGCCGGGCGGCGGACATCGCGGCGATCAGCGAGGACTTGCCGGCCGAGGGGAACCCGACCAGGCCCACGTCGGCGATGCTCTTGAGCTCGAAGACGGCGTCCAGCGACTCCCCGGGCTCCCCGAGCAGCGCGAAGCCGGGCGCCTTGCGCCGCGTGTTGGCCAGCGCGGCGTTGCCCAGCCCGCCCCGGCCGCCGTGGGCCAGGACGACGCGGGTGCCCGCGCCGACGAGGTCGGCGATGAACTCCCCGTCCGCGGTGCTGACGACGGTGCCGGGCGGGACGCGCAGCACGCGGTCCTCGCCCCGGGCCCCGTGCCGGTTGCTGCCCTCACCGGGGCGGCCGTTGCCGGCCTTCTGGTGCGGCCGGTGGTGGAAGTCGAGCAGCGTGTGCACGCTGGGGTCGACATCGAGGACGACGTCCCCGCCGTTGCCGCCGTTGCCACCGTCGGGGCCGCCGAGCGGCTTGAACTTCTCCCGGTGGATCGACGCCACGCCGTGCCCGCCGTTGCCGGCGGAGACGTGGATGACCGCGCGGTCGACGAAAGCGGCCATGTCCGCGCCGCCTCCTACCTACTCGTCAATGACGACGAGCGCACGGACCGACCGGCCCGTGCGCTCGTCGCGATGTCTCTGCCGGGCCCCGTCTGCGGGGCCCCGGGTGTCAGGCCTCGACGGCCGTGATGGAGACGGTCTTGCGACCACGGCGCGTGCCGAAGGTCACCGAGCCCGGCTCCAGGGCGAACAGCGTGTCGTCGCCACCGCGACCGACACCCAGACCCGGGTGGAAGTGGGTGCCGCGCTGGCGCACGATGATCTCGCCGGCCTTGACGACCTGGCCACCGAAGCGCTTCACGCCGAGGCGCTGGGCGTTCGAGTCGCGGCCGTTGCGGGAGGACGAGGCGCCCTTCTTGTGTGCCATGTCGTCGTCAGCCCTTCGTGATGTCGCGGACGACCACGTCGGTCAGCGGCTGACGGTGCCCCTGGCGCTTGTGGTAGCCGGTCTTGTTCTTGAACTTGTGGATGCGGATCTTCGGGCCCTTGCCGTGGCCGACGATCTCGCCGGTCACCGTGACGCCGGCCAGCGTGGCCGCGTCGCTGGTGACGGTGTCGCCGTCGACGAGCAGGAGCGCGGGCAGCGCGACGGTGTCGCCCGCCTCACCGGCCAGGCGGTTGACGGTGAAACGGTCGCCGACGGCCACCTTGTGCTGCCGGCCACCGGCCTTGACGACTGCGTACACCACTGACTCCTCGATCGCGTGCTCGTGTCTGTCCTGGGCGCACCACCGCGCGGGACGCGGGGTGCGGGACGGGCTGCACGCGCCTCCTCGGCGGCACCGGGATCGGTGCGCTGCCCGTGGCGGTGCAACCCGACCAGCGTACCCGAGCCGCCGGGACCGGGTCGAACGCGGTCCCGGCGGCCCGGCGGGTCAGGAGGCCGGCGGCCCGGCCGGCCGGCTGGCCGCCCGGCGGCGCCGCGGTCGGCCGCCCTCGACCACCGCGGGGGCGGCCGGCTCGTCGGGTCCGGCACCGGCGGGGACGTCGTCCTCGTCGGGCTCGTCCCCGGGCTGCTCGACCGGGGCCCCGGCGGCGGCCGGCGCCGCTCCCCCGGTCGCCGGCGTCGTCTCCGGGACCGGGGTCCCGGCGGCCGCGGCGGGGACCTCCGGCGCGACGCCGGGGGCGTCGGCCGGGCTCCCGTCGGCCGGGCTGGCGTCGGCGGGGGTCGCGTCGGTCGGGGTCGCGTCGGCCGGGGTGGCGTCGGCCGGGGTCGCGACGGCCGGGGTCGCCGTGCCCTCGTCCGGCCCGGCCTCGGGGATGCCCCGCGGCGCGGCGCCGTCGGTCTGGGTGGCGTCGGCCGGGGTCGCCGCGGCGTCGTCCGTCGCGGTGCCGCTGTCGGTCCCGGCCAGCACCGCGGCGTCCTCGGCCGCGCGCTCCTCGCCGGCCTGGCCGCGGTTGCGCCGGCCCCGGTTGCGCCGGCCGCCCGAGCGCGGCTCGCCGCCCTCGGCCGGCGGCTCCTCGGCCGTCGCCTCGCCCGCGGGCTCGGCTGGCGCCTCGCGCCGCTCGGACCGCTGGTCGCTCTTCTGGCCGCCCTGGGCCTGGTCGCGGCGCCCGCCGCCGGAGCCGTTGCCCCCGCCGGAGCCGTTGCCCCCGCCGGAGCCGTTGCCGCCACCGGACCCGCCGCCCGAGCCACCACGGCGCTTCTCGTCCACCGGGTCGGTGTGCACGAGGACACCCCGGCCGCGGCAGTGCTCGCACGGCTCGCTGAAGACCTCCAGCAGCCCCTGGCCGACCCGCTTGCGGGTCATCTGCACCAGGCCCAGCGACGTCACCTCGGCCACCTGGTGCTTGGTGCGGTCACGCCCCAGGCACTCGGTCAGCCGGCGCAGCACCAGGTCGCGGTTGCTCTCCAGGACCATGTCGATGAAGTCGATGACGATGATCCCGCCGATGTCGCGCAGCCGGAGCTGGCGGACGATCTCCTCCGCTGCCTCCATGTTGTTGCGCGTCACCGTCTGCTCGAGGTTGCCGCCCGAGCCGGTGAACTTGCCGGTGTTCACGTCGACGACGGTCATCGCCTCGGTGCGGTCGATGACCAGCGAGCCGCCCGAGGGCAGCCACACCTTGCGGTCCAGCGCCTTCACCAGCTGCTCGTCGATGCGCAGGTCGTGGAAGACGTCGCCCTCGCCGGTGTAGCGGGACAGGCGGCCGACCAGCTCCGGGGAGACGTGCGCGACGTAGGCCTCGACGGTGTCCCAGGCGTCGTCGCCCTGGACCACGAGGGAGGAAAAGTCCTCGTTGAACACGTCGCGGATGACCCGGATGGCGAGGTCGGGCTCGCCGTAGAGCAGCGCCGGCGCGCTCGAGGAGGTCTCGGCCTTCTTCTGGATGACGTCCCACTGCGCCTGCAGCCGGGCGACGTCGCGGGTCAGCTCCTCCTCCGAGGCGCCCTCCGCGGCGGTCCGGATGATCACACCGGCGTCCTCGGGGACGATCTTCTTGAGGATGTCCTTGAGCCGCTGGCGCTCGGTGTCGGGCAGCTTGCGGCTGATCCCGGTCATCGAGCCGCCGGGCACGTAGACCAGGAACCGGCCGGGCAGGTTGATCTGCTGGGTGAGGCGCGCGCCCTTGTGCCCGATCGGGTCCTTGGTGACCTGGACGAGCACCTTGTCGCCGGACTTCATCGCCGTCTCGATGGAGCGCTGCTTGCCCGACAGGCCGGCGGCGTCCCAGTTCACCTCGCCGGCGTACAGGACGGCGTTGCGCCCCTTGCCGATGTCGACGAACGCCGCCTCCATGCTGGGCAGCACGTTCTGCACCCGGCCGAGGTAGACGTTGCCGGCGAACGAGGTCGCCGAGGCCTGGGTGACGTAGTGCTCGACCAGGACGTCGTCCTCGAGGACGGCGATCTGGGTGCGCTCGCCGCGCTGGCGGATGACCATCGCGCGGTCGACGGCCTCGCGGCGGGCGAGGAACTCGGCCTCGGTGAGGATGGGCGCGCGGCGGCGGCCGCTGTCGCGCCCGTCCCGGCGGCGCTGGCGCTTGGCCTCCAGCCGGGTCGAGCCGGTGACGCCCTTGACGTCGTCGTCGCTGGTGGCCCGGCCGTTGCGGCCTGCCCGCTCGGGGCGGTCGTCGTCGGAGGACCGGGCCTCGCCGCCGGCCTCGCCCTCGCCGCCGCCCCGGCGACGCCGCCGCCGGCGCCGGCGGGTGCTCGAGCCGGAGCCGGCCTCGTCGCCGTCCTCGGACTCCTCGCCGTCCTCGGCCTCCTCGCCGTCCTCGTCGTCGGAGTCGGCCTGCTCGGTCCCGCGGCGGGGGCCCTCGGCGTCGCCCGCCTCGTCCTGGTCGGCGGTGTCCTCGCCGTCGTCCCCGTTGCGGCCCCGGCCGCGGCCCCGGCGCCCGCGGCGGCGACGGCGGCTGCCGGCGCCCTCCTCGCGGTCGTCGGTCTCGCGGTCGTCGGCCTCGGTGTCGTCGCCGTCGTCGGTGCCCTCCGCCTCGTCGTCCTCGGTGGCCTCCGGCGCGCCGGCCCCGGGCTCGCTCCCGCCACCACCGCGCCGCCGGGAGCGGCTGCGGCGGGAGCGGGGGGCGGGGGTCTCGTCGTCCTCGTCGGCCGGGCCGGTGTCGAGGTCCTCGGGCTCCTCGGGCGACTCGGCCAGCGTCCGGCGGCTGCGCCGGCGCGGAGCCGGGGCCTCGGTCTCGGGAGGGGCGACGAAGCTGATGAAGGCCGGGGCCGCGGGCGGGGCGGCGGGTGCCGGCTCGACGGAGTCGGGGTCGGCCGGGGCGGCCGGACGGGTGGCCCGGCGGCGGGGGCGGGCCACGACCGCGGTGGGCTCCGGGGAGCTGAACTGGGCGCCGAAGCGGGAGACCGCCTCGGGCTCGGGCTCGGGCTCCTCGGCGGGCAGCTCGGCCGCGCCGGGCGCCACGGCCTCGACGGCCTCGTCCTCGTCCGTCTCGTCCTCGAGCGCCGCGGCGGGCTCGGCCGCCTGCCCGGCGATCCCGGGCTCGGGCGCGGGTGCCGCGGTCTGCTCCGGCTGCCCGGCGCCGGGCGCCTCGGTGTCCCCGGTGGTGGTGGTGTCGTCGTCCTGGTCGGCCACGAAGGGCTCGCCTCCTGTGTGGTGCCCCCGGGCGCCGATCGCTACGGCGGCCGCGCAGGGGCACGGGTCGGGCGGGGCGGACGTCCCCACGGGTCTGACGCGGATCGCCCGCCCTGCGAAGTCTGTGGCCGGCTCCCCCACGACGGTTGCCGCGGTCGGGACCCGGTGGTGCGGTGGAGCTGGTCTGGCTGCGTGCTGCTGGCTCACGGGTGCGTCACGTCTGGCAGCCGTGTCGCGCGACGGCGCGGGGCGCTCCGCGGCTCAGACCGTCGCGCGCTCCCCCTGGCAGTGGGTGCGCGCGGGCCGGTCGGGCCCGAGCGGATCGGCCACCCTCCCGGTGTCGTCGAGCCGGCCCTGCGCCTCACGCACGGCCCGGGCGGGCGACGGCGGGCGCAGGTCGGCGACGGCAGCCAGGGCGGCCACCACGTCGTCTGGTCGAACGGCGGGCGTCACCTGCCGGACGACCACGGTCAGTATGGCACAACCCGGCTCCCCGGCCGCGGTCGCAGCGGCCACGGCGGCCCGGGCGTCGACGTCGCGGAGACCGTTCTTCGTGCGCCGTTCCACGGTCACCACGTCGCGGGCCAGGAAGCTGGCCAGCGCGGACGCGAGCTCCGCCGGCTCCACTCCGGGGAGCTCCAGCCGCCACACCGAGGCGTCGATCCGGTCGGCCAGCGACCCGGTCCCCTCCTGCGCCGCGACGCAGTCCACGACGTCCACCCCGGGCGGCAGCGCGGCGTCCAGGGCGACCCGGACGGCCTCCGGGTCGCACGGGCGGGTCAGCCCGATCTCGACGTACTCCGCCTCGCTGGCGGCGCCGGTGGGCGCCGCGCCGACGTAGCTGATCTTGGGGTGCGGCGTGAACCCGGCCGAGAACGCCATCGGCACCTGCGCGCGCCGCAACGCCCGCTCCAGGGCGCGCGCGAGGTCGCGGTGCGAGGCGAACCGGAGCGGGCCGCGCTTGGTGTAGCGCAGCCGGAGCTTCTGGACGGTCGGCGGGGGGGGCGGCCCGTCGGGCTGGCGGGCCACGCTCAGCGGCCCACGACGGTGAGCGGCAGCAGGCTGCGCCCGGTCGGCCCGATCTGGATCTCGGTGCCGTTGGTCGGGCAGACGCCGCAGTCGTAGCAGGGGGTCCAGCGGCAGTCGCTGACCTCCTGCTCGTCCAGCGCCTGCTGCCAGTCCTCCCAGAGCCACTCCTTGTCCAGCCCCGAGTCCAGGTGGTCCCAGGGCAGGACCTCGTGCTCACCGCGCTCGCGGGTGGTGAACCAGTCCAGGTCGACGCCGAACGCCGCCAGCTCCGCGGCCGCGGCCGCCGTCCACCGGTCGTAGGAGAAGTGCTCGCTCCAGCCGTCGAACCTCCCGCCGTCGCGCCACACGCGCTCGATGACCCGGCCGACGCGGCGGTCGCCGCGCGACAGCAGTCCCTCGATCACGCCGGGCTTGCCGTCGTGGTAGCGCATCCCGATCGACCGGCCGATCCGGCGGTCGGCGTTGATCGCCTGCCGCAGCACCCGCAGCCGGTGGTCGATGGTCTCGGCGCTGGCCTGGGCGGCCCACTGGAAGGGCGTGTGCGGCTTGGGCACGAACCCGCCGATCGAGACGGTGCAGCGGATGTCCTTGCGGCCGCTGGCCTCCCGGCCGGCGCGGATCACCTCGGTGGCGAGCTCGGCGATCTCCAGCACGTCCTCGTCGGTCTCCGTGGGGAGCCCGCACATGAAGTAGAGCTTCACCTGCGTCCAGCCGTTGGCGTAGGCGGTGGTGACCGTGCGGACGAGGTCCTCCTTGGACACCGTCTTGTTGATCACGCGCCGGATGCGCTCGCTGCCGCCCTCGGGGGCGAAGGTCAGACCGCTGCGCCGTCCGTTGCGGGACAGCTCGTTGGCCAGCGTGACGTTGAAGGCGTCCACGCGGGTGCTGGGCAGCGACAGGCCGGTGTTGGTGCCCTCGTAGCGGTCGGCGAGCTCCTTGGCGATCTGGCCGATCTCCGAGTGGTCGGCGCTGGACAGCGACAGCAGCCCGACCTCCTGGTACCCGGTCGCCTGCAGGCCCTGCTCGACCATCGAGCCGATGCCGGTGATGGTCCGCTCCCGCACCGGGCGGGTGATCATCCCGGCCTGGCAGAAGCGGCAGCCGCGGGTGCAGCCGCGGAAGATCTCGACGCTCATCCGCTCGTGCACGCTCTCGGCGAGCGGCACCAGCGGGGTCTTCGGGTACGGCCACTCGTCGAGGTCCATGACGGTGCGCTTGCCGACCCGGACCGGGACGTCGTCCCGGGTGCGGGTGACCGCGGCGATGGCGCCGTCGGGACCGTAGGAGACGGCGTAGAACCGGGGGACGTACACGCCCTCGACCCGGGCGAGGCGGGCGAGGAGCTCGACGCGGCCGCCGGGGCGGCCCTGCTCCTTCCACGCCTTGACGACGTCGGTGATGTCGCCGACGGCCTGCTCGCCGTCGCCGAGCACGGCGCAGTCGACGAAGTCGGCGATCGGCTCGGGGTTGAACGCGGCGTGCCCGCCGGCGACGACGACGGGGTGGCTCTCGTCGCGGTCGGCCGCGTGCAGCGGGACGCCGGCGAGGTCGAGCGCCTCGAGCAGGTTGGTGTAGCCGAGCTCGGTGGCGAAGCTGACCCCGAGCAGGTCGAAGTCGGCGACGGCGCGGTGGCTGTCGACGGTGAACTGGCCGACGCCGTGCTCGCGCATCAGGGCGGCCAGGTCGGGCCAGACGGCGTAGGTGCGCTCGGCGAGGGCGTCGGGACGCTCGTTGAGCACCTCGTAGAGGATCATGAGGCCCTGGTTGGGCAGCCCCACCTCGTAGGCGTCGGGGTACATCAGCGCCCAGTGCACGGCGACGTCCTCCCAGGGCTTCACCTGGGAGTTGAGCTCACCGCCGACGTACTGGATCGGCTTCTGGACCTGGGCCAGCAGGGGCTCCAGGCGGGGGTACAGCGTCTGACCACTCATGACCGGTCCAGGGTAGACGGCCCGAGCCCCCCACCTCTCCCCCGCGCACCCCTCGCCCCGGCCTCCGGCACGCCTCTCCGCCGTCCCGCCCTCCCACCGCCGAGATCGGCGATCTCGGCGGCATCAGCGTCTGACAGCGCCGAGATCGCCGATCTCGGCCCGGTGTGGGCGCGGAGAGGGGGCGGGCGGGGTCAGCCCAGGTCGGGGAAGAACAGGCCGATCTCGCGGGCGGCCGACTCCGGGGAGTCCGAGCCGTGCACGATGTTGGCCTGCACCTCGAGGGCGAAGTCGCCGCGGATCGTGCCCGGGGCGGCCTTCACCGGGTCGGTGGCGCCGGCCAGCGCCCGGAACGCCTCGATGGCGCGGGGGCCCTCGACGACCACGGCCAGCAGCGGGCCGCCGGTGATGAACTCGACCAGCGACGGGAAGAAGGGCCGCTCGCGGTGCTCGCCGTAGTGCTCCTCGGCCACCTCCCGCGACAGCGTGCGCAGCTCGGCGGCGACCAGGCGCAGGCCCTTGGCCTCCAGCCGGCTGATCACCTCGCCCACCAGGCCGCGGGCGACGCCGTCGGGCTTGACCAGGACAAGGGTGCGTTCCGTCACGGGGGCGGAGCCTACGGGGTGGGCTCCCCCGGCTGGTCGTCGTCCCGGCCGACGGGAGCGCCCGGTTCGCCGAAGGGCGAGCCCAGCAGCTCCTTGCGCACCTGCAGCAGGTACAGCCAGATGAGCAGGAAGATGCCGGCGACGAACCACATCACGCTGTTGAAGAGGCCGGTCAGCAGCAGCAGCACCTGCAGCACGGTGCCCGCCATCAGCCCCCAGGGCCGGCGCTGCAGCCCGCTGGCCAGGACCAGCGCGACCGCGAGCACCAGCAGCACGGTCAGCCGGAACGGCGTCAGCCCCTCGCCGCTCTGCGCGATCCCGCGCGGGACGAAGAGGACGGCGATGCCCTCGAGCACGAGGATGGCCGCCGCCGCACCGCGCAGCGCCCTGGCCGCCCGCACCGGGTCGGGGGCGGTCACGACCGGCCGCCGAGCAGGGTGCGCGCCTCGCCGGCGGTGATGACGCTGCCGGTGACGAGCACGCCGGAGCCGCCGAGCGCGTCGTCCGGACCGGCCTCGGCCAGCTCGATCGCCTCGGTGATCGCGTCGGGCAGCCGCGGGGAGACGCTGACCCGGTCGGTGCCGAAGACGTCGACGGCCAGCGCCCCCAGCTCGTCGGCCGGCATCGCGCGCGGCGAGGTGTGCTCGGTGACGACCAGTTCGGCGCACAGCGGCTCGAGCTCGGCGAGCATCCCGGCGACGTCCTTGCCGCGGACGCAGGCCACGACCCCGACGAGGCGGGTGAAGTCGAAGGACTCGCGGATGGCCTCGACGGTGGCGGCCATGCCGGCGGGGTTGTGCGCGGCGTCGACGAGCACCGACGGCGAGGTGCGCACCCGCTCCAGCCGGCCCGGCGAGCGGACGGCAGCGAAGGCCGCGCGGACGGTCTCGACGTCGATCGGGCCGGTGCTCGCGCCGGCGCCGAGGAAGGCCTCGACGGCGGCCAGCGCGGTGGCGGCGTTCTGCGCCTGGTGCGCGCCGAACAGCGGCAGGTAGACGTCCTCGTACTCCCCGCCCAGGCCCTGCAGCCGCAGCTGCTGCCCGCCGACGGCGACCTTCCGGTCGAGCACCCCGAACTCGGTGCCCTCGCGGGCGACGACGGCCTCCACCTCGACCGCGCGGCGCACCAGCGCGTCCAGCGCGCCCGGCTGCTGGCCGGCCAGCACGGCGATCGAGTCGGGCTTGATGATCCCGGCCTTCTCCCCGGCGATGGTGGCGACGTCGGGCCCCAGGTACTCGGCGTGGTCCAGGGCGACGGGGGTGACGACGGCGACCCGCGCGTCGACGACGTTCGTGGCGTCCCACCTCCCGCCCATGCCGACCTCGACGACGGCGACGTCGACCGGGGCGTCGGCGAACAGCGCGTAGGCGAGGCCGACGGTCACCTCGAAGAACGACAGCGGGTGCTCGGAGCCGGCGTCGACCATCTGCACGTAGGGCGCGATGTCCTCGTAGGTCTCCACGAACCGCTCGGCGCTGACCGGCTCGCCGTCGAGCACGACCCGCTCCCGCATCGACTGCAGGTGCGGGCTGGTGAACCGGCCGACGCGCAGGCCGAACCCGCGCAGCAGCTCGTCGACCATCCGCGCGGTCGTCGTCTTGCCGTTGGTGCCGGCCACCTGGATGACGGGGAACGCCCGGTGCGGGCTGCCCAGCAGGTCGACCAGGGCGTTGATGCGGGTCAGGGAGGGCTCGAGGCGGGTCTCGGGCCACCGCGCCAGCAGCTCCTGCTCGACCCGCGCCATGTCACCGGTGCTGCTGCTCATCCGCCCCAGGATGCCAGCCGGGCGGTTCCTAGGATGAAGGGCATGACCACCGACATCCGCACCCCGGACACCGCTGCCCCGGGAGCCGATGCCGGCGTACCCGAGAAGCCCACGCTGGACGGGCTCGAGGAGAAGTGGACGGCCCGCTGGGCCGCGGCGGACACCTACGCCTTCGACCGCGCGGCCGCGCTGGCCGCACCCCGCGAGCAGATCTGGTCGATCGACACCCCGCCGCCGACCGCGAGCGGGTCGCTGCACGTGGGGCACGTGTTCAGCTACACCCACACCGACATCGTCGCCCGCTACCAGCGGATGCGTGGCCGGCACGTGTTCTACCCGATGGGCTGGGACGACAACGGGCTGCCGACCGAGCGGCGGGTGCAGAACTACTACGGCGTGCGCTGCGACCCGTCGCTGCACTACGACCCGGACTTCACGCCGCCGGAGAAGCCGGGCAAGGACCAGCAGCCGGTCTCGCGCCGCAACTTCGTCGAGCTGTGCGAGCGGCTGACCGAGGAGGACGAGCGGGCCTTCGAGCAGCTGTGGCGGCGGGTGGGCCTGTCGGTCGACTGGAACATCGTCTACCGGACGATCTCGGAGTCCTCCCGGGCCACCGCGCAGCGGATGTTCCTGCACAACCTGGCCCGCGGCGAGGCCTACGCGCAGGAGGCGCCGACCCTCTGGGACGTCACGTTCCGCACCGCCGTCGCCCAGGCCGAGCTGGAGGACCGGGAGCGCCCCGGCGCCTACCACCGGGTCGCCTTCTCCGGGCAGGCCGGCCCGGTGTACATCGAGACGACCCGGCCCGAGCTGCTGCCGGCCTGCGTCGCGCTGGTCGCCCACCCCGACGACGAGCGCTACCAGCCGCTGTTCGGGCAGACCGTGCGCACGCCGCTGTTCGGGGTCGAGGTGCCCGTGGTCGCCCACCGGCTGGCCGAGCCGGACAAGGGCTCGGGCATCGCGATGATCTGCACCTTCGGTGACCTCAACGACGTCACCTGGTGGCGCGAGCTGCAGCTGCCCACCCGCGCGGTCATCGGCTGGGACGGCCGGTTCGTGGCCGACGCGCCCGACGGCGTGCCGGCCGACGTGTACGCCGAGCTCGCCGGGAAGACGTCGTTCAGCGCCCAGCAGCGGGTGGTGGAGATGCTGCGCGAGTCCGGCGACCTGGACGGCGAGCCGCGGGCGATCACGCACCCGGTGAAGTTCTTCGAGAAGGGCGAACGCCCGCTGGAGATCGTCACCACGCGGCAGTGGTACATCCGCAACGGCGGCCGCTCCCCCGAGCTGCGCGAGGCGCTGGTGGCCCGCGGCCGGGAGATCCAGTGGGTGCCCGACCACATGCGGCACCGCTACGAGAACTGGGTCGAGGGCCTCAACGGCGACTGGCTGATCAGCCGCCAGCGCTTCTTCGGCGTGCCGTTCCCGGTCTGGTACCGGCTGGACGCCTCCGGCGAGCCGGTCCACGACGAGCCGATCCTGGCGCCGGAGTCGTCGCTGCCCGTCGACCCGTCCTCCGACGTGCCGGAGGGCTACACCGAGGAGCAGCGCGGCGTGCCGGGCGGGTTCGTCGCCGATCCCGACGTCATGGACACCTGGGCGACGTCGTCGCTGTCGCCGCAGGTCGCCTCGGGCTGGGACACCGACCCGGAGCTGTTCGCGAAGGTCTTCCCGATGGACCAGCGGCCGCAGGCGCACGACATCATCCGCACCTGGCTGTTCTCCACCGTCGTCCGGTCGCACTTCGAGTTCGGGGCGGTGCCGTGGTCGCACGCGACGATCTCGGGCTTCGTCGTCGACCCCGACCGCAAGAAGATGTCGAAGTCCAAGGGCAACGTCGTCACCCCGATCGACGTGCTGGAGCGCTACGGCACCGACGCCGTCCGGTGGCGGGCCGCCGGGGCGCGCCCGGGCGCGGACTCGCCGTTCGACGAGGCGCAGATGAAGGTCGGCCGCCGGCTGGCCATGAAGATCCTCAACGTCGGCCGGTTCGTGCTGGGCCTGGGCGCCTCGTCCGCGCCGGGGGCCGACGCCGTCACCGAGCCGATCGACCGCGGCCTGCTGGCGGGTCTCGCGTCGGTGGTCACCGAGGCGACCGCCGCGCTGGAGGCGTTCAACTACACCCGCGCGCTCGAGGTGTCCGAGGCGTTCTTCTGGAGCTTCTGCGACGACTACGTCGAGCTGGTGAAGTCCCGGGCGTACGGCGACGACGACGCCGCCCGGTCGGCGCAGGCCACCCTGGCGCTGGCGCTGTCGGTGCAGCTGCGGCTGTTCGCCCCGGTGCTGCCGTTCGTCACCGAGGAGGTCTGGTCCTGGTGGCAGGCCGGCTCGGTGCACCGCGCGGCGTGGCCGGTCGCCTCCGAGCTGCCGTCCGGCGGGGACCCGGCGGTGGTCACCGTGGTCGCCGAGGCGCTGGCCGCCGTCCGCAAGGCCAAGTCCGAGGCGAAGCAGTCGATGCGGGCCGACGTCGAGTCCGCGACCGTGACCGCGCCCGCCGCGCAGGTCGAGCTCGTCGAGGCCGGGCGGGTCGACCTGGCCTCGGCCGGGCGGATCGCGTCGCTGTCGGTCGTGCCCGGCGACGGGCCGCTGTCGGTGGACGTCGTCCTGGCCCCGGTCGCCGCGGAGGGCTGACCCGCCGCTGAGCGTGTGCGCTGACGCCGCGGGATCGGACCGGTTCCGCGGCGTCAGCGCACACGGTCGGTCTCAGGCGGCGTCCTCCCGCGCCCAGGACGGCGCCGGGCCCAGGCCGAGCCGCCAGCGCGCCGCCTCCTCCGACGGGCTGTACCCGCCCAGCGTCAGGCGCAGCACGCGCAGCTGGGCGCGGGTGATGGCGAGCTGGCCGGTGCTCAGGGCGCTCCCGGTCCGGCCCGGCACCCCGGCGCAGGCGGCGACGGCCGGGGAGACGACGTGGGCCGCCGCGGCGGACAGGCCCCGGTAGACCAGCCGCTCGGGCGCGCTCAGACCGGGCGGGGCGGCGAGGAACTCTCGCAGGTGGTCGGGCACGGGCCGCAGCTGCGGGCGGTACCCGGCCAGCGCCTCGGCCAGCTCCGCCGCGGTGGCCGGCAGGTCCGTGGCGCCGAGCTCCCGGGCCGCGCGCGCCCACTCCCGCACGTAGGCGTCGGGCCAGGCGCGGCCGAAGCGCGGCGTCAGGTCGGTGCCGACCGCCTGCTGGGCGGCGAGGAAGGCGTCGGTGAAGGCCAGGTGCACCCAGCGCAGCAGCGCCGGGTCGGACGCGGAGTACGGGCGGCCGCGGATGCTCCCCCGGACCCGGGTGTGCATGCCGCGGACCCGGCTCGCCTCCCGCCCGGCGAGCTCGGCCGAGCCGAAGGTGCTCACCACCAGCCAGCGGGCGGTGCCGGCCAGCCGCTTCCACGGGTCCTCGCGGTAGGCCGAGTGCCGCTGGACGCCGGCCAGGGCGAGCGGGTGCGCGCCCTGGCCCAGCAGCGCCGCGACACCGCCGACGAGCGTGGACAGGTCGCCGTGCACCCGCCAGACGACGCCGTCCGGCTCGAACCAGCCGGGGCCGGTGCCGACCCGGGCGATGTCGCGCACCCAGTCGGGAGCCCCGGTCGGGTCACCGGAGACGCGGGCCCGGAACGCCTCCCGCGCCTGCTGGGGGAGGGAGGTCAGCAACCGCACCCCTCCGAATGTGCCACGCCGGATCGTGCCCCGCCGACCGCCGACCGCCGACCGCCGCCGACCGCCGACCGCCGACCGCCGCCGAGCGTGTGCGCTCAGGCCGAGGGATGGGGCCCGGAACGCGGCGTCAGCGCACACGGCCGGGGAGGAGGAGGCGGCGGCGCGCGTCGTGGACCATCCGGATCTCGCGCCGGCACTCGTCGGCGCGCTGCGTCATCCGCCGGAAGCCGAAGCGGAGCGTCTGCCAGCCGATGGTCGCGGCGAGGGCGTCGCGGCGGATGTCCCGCTCCCGCTGCTCCCGCGAGCCGTGGAAGGCCGCGCCGTCCATCTCGACCGCGAGGAGCACCTCCTCGTAGGCCGCGTCCAGCACGAACGACTCGCCCGCCACGGTGATCCGGTGCTGCTGCCGGAAGCGCGGCATGCCCGGCGCCCCGAGGACCTCGAGACACCCCCAGATCTCCAGCTCGCTCTGGCACCCGTCGGCGAGCAGGCCGACCAGCCGCACGAGCGCGGCCCGCCCGGGCAGGCAGGGACGGCGCTCGATCTCGGACAGCAGGTCGCGCGGGCCGCACATCCGCCGGCGGACGGCCGTGATGGTGGCCGCGCGCGCGTCCTGGCGGGCCGGGCCCCGGGCGCTCCCCCACACGTCGACCAGCGCTCGCTCGGGGCAGGAGACGGGCAGGCCCTCCACCCGGCGGATCGACGAGACCACGTCCCGGCTGCGGTGCAGGACGACACCTTGGCTGCCCCGACCGCTGCGGCGGACGTCGACGGTGAGGTGCACGGGCCCGACCGGGTCCGCGAGGCCCCACAGCGCGAGCGCCGACCCGTGGCTCACCACCCCGCCGCACGCCCGCACGGCCGCAGCGACCCGCACCCGCCAGTCACCGGCCACCGCCGGGAGGGCGTACACCTCCGGCTGCAGGCGGACGAGCCGGCCGGAGCCGACCCAGCGGGCCACCGTCCCCCGGTCGACCCGTGCGGTCAGCTCCTCCCAGGTGGCCCACCCGGAGGGTCCCACCACGCTCGCGATGTCGAGCGCCATGCGCCGACCCTGGGCGCTGCGCCGGGCCGGGTGGGGCGGGTGCAGGCAACTGTGGACGGCGGCGTGACTGTGGACGGCGGCGCGGCGAGCGTGTGCGCCCAGGCCGCGGAACCGGGCTCCTCTCGCGGCCTCAGCGCACACGCTCGGGCGGCCGCCGACGCAGACGAGCCCGCCCCCGGCAGTCGGGGACGGGCTCGTCGAGGAGTCCGGGTGGTTACGCCGACTTCTCGCGTGGGGTGCGGGTGGGCTTGCGGGGCACGATCGTCGGGTTGACGTGCTCCAGCACGACCTCCTTGGTGATCACCACGGAGGCGACGTCGTCCCGGCTGGGGACCTCGTACATGACCGACTGCAGCACCTCCTCCATGATCGCGCGGAGCCCGCGGGCGCCGGTGCCCCGGAGGATCGCCTGGTCGGCGATGGCCTCGAGCGCGTCGTCGGAGAACTCCAGGTCCACGCCGTCGAGCTCGAACAGCCGCCGGTACTGGCGCACCAGGGCGTTCTTGGGCTCGGTGAGGATGTTGATCAGCGCGTCGCGGTCGAGCTTCTGCACCGCGGTGATCACCGGGAGCCGGCCGATGAACTCGGGGATCATCCCGAACTTCAGCAGGTCCTCGGGCATGACCTCGGCGAAGGCGTTGGCCTCGTCGACCTCGCTCTTGCTGCGGATCTCGGCGCCGAAGCCCATGCCCTGCTTGCCGACCCGCTGCTCGATGACCTTCTCGAGCCCGGCGAACGCGCCGCCCACGATGAACAGCACGTTCGTCGTGTCGATCTGGATGAACTCCTGGTGCGGGTGCTTGCGGCCACCCTGCGGCGGCACCGACGCCGTCGTGCCCTCGAGGATCTTCAGCAGCGCCTGCTGCACGCCCTCGCCGGACACGTCGCGGGTGATCGACGGGTTCTCGCTCTTGCGGGCGATCTTGTCGACCTCGTCGATGTAGATGATGCCGGTCTCGGCGCGCTTCACGTCGTAGTCAGCGGCCTGGATGAGCTTGAGCAGGATGTTCTCGACGTCCTCGCCCACGTAGCCGGCCTCGGTGAGCGCGGTGGCGTCGGCGATGGCGAACGGGACGTTCAGCATCCGCGCCAGGGTCTGCGCCAGGTGGGTCTTGCCGCACCCGGTCGGGCCCATCAGCAGGATGTTGGACTTGGCGAGCTCGACGCCCTCGTCACGGCTGCCGCCGCCGGCCTGCACCCGCTTGTAGTGGTTGTAGACGGCCACGGCGAGCGCCCGCTTGGCGGTCTCCTGGCCGATCACGTACTGCCCGAGGAAGTCGTGGATCTCCCGGGGCTTGGGCAGCTCGTCGAACTTCAGGTCCGAGGACTCGGAGAGCTCTTCCTCGATGATCTCGTTGCAGAGGTCGATGCACTCGTCGCAGATGTAGACCCCGGGGCCAGCGATGAGCTTCTTGACCTGCTTCTGGCTCTTCCCGCAGAACGAGCACTTGAGCAGGTCACCGCTCTCACCGATTCGTGCCACCTGCTGACCTCCAGATCGGGTGGATCAGGCCCGTCGCCGTGCGGACCCGCTGTGTTGCCTGACTGCCCGTGCTCGCCCCCGCGGTGCGCCGCGAGGCTCTCCTCCCGGCGCTGCCGGCCGGGGATCGGGCGCTGGTCGACCGTACCCGCCGGGAACGACGCCCCGGGGGACCAACGCCCCCGTGCGCCGGACCCCGGAGGGCCGTTGTCGTCGCACTCGGCACTGGCGACCCCCTGTGCACTGCGCCCCCGGGAGGGGACTCCCCGACGGTACGGGCCGACGCCGCCGGACGCGACGGTTCGGCCCGTACCGGAGGGACGTGACTCAGGCGCTGGCGGGCAGGCTGTTGAGCTTGCGGCTCTGGATGACCTGGTCGACGAGGCCGTACTCCTTGGCCTCGGTCGCCGTGAGGATCTTGTCGCGGTCGATGTCGGCCCGGACCTGCTCCGCCGTCCGGCCGGTGTGCCGGGCGAGGATCTCCTCCATCTGCGTGCGCACCCGCTCGATCTCGGCGGCGTGGATCTCCAGGTCCGACACCTGGCCGCCGGCCTCGCCGGAGGGCTGGTGGATCAGCACGCGGGAGTAGGGCAGCGCCAGCCGCTTGCCGGGGGTGCCGGCGGCCAGCAGCACCGCGGCGGCCGAGGCGGCCTGGCCCATGCACACCGTCTGGATGTCCGGGCGGATGAACATCATCGTGTCGTAGATGGCCATCAGCGACGTGAACGAGCCGCCGGGCGAGTTGATGTAGATCGTGATGTCGCGGTCGGGGTCGGTGGACTCCAGCGTCAGCAGCTGGGCCATCACGTCGTTGGCCGAGGCGTCGTCGATCTGCACCCCGAGGAAGATGATCCGCTCCTCGAAGAGCTTGTTGTACGGGTTGCTCTCCTTCATGCCGTAGCTCGTCCGCTCCACGAAGGAGGGGAGGATGTAGCGGCTGGAGGGCAGCTGGAAACCGCTCATGGTCGTCAGTCCTCGCGTGCTCAGTTGTCGGTGACCGGGTTGGCGCTGTCGGTCATGGCGGCGCGGCTGACGACGTGGTCGACGAAGCCGTACTCGAGGGCCTCGGCCGCGGTGAACCACCGGTCGCGGTCGGAGTCCTTCTCGATCTGCTCCACGCTCTGCCCGGTGTGGAAGGACTGCAGCTCGTTGAGCTCCTTCTTCGTGCGGCGGAACAGGTCGGCCTGGATGGCGATGTCGGCCGCGGTGCCGCCGACGCCGGCCGAGGGCTGGTGCATCATGATCCGCGCGTGCGGCAGGGCGTAGCGCTTGCCCTTGGTGCCGGCGGTGAGCAGGAACTGGCCCATCGAGGCGGCCAGGCCCATGCCGTAGGTGGCGACATCGCAGTCGATGAACTGCATCGTGTCGTAGATCGCCATGCCGGCGCTGACCGAGCCGCCGGGCGAGTTGATGTACAGGTGGATGTCGCTCTTGGGGTCCTCGGCCGACAGCAGCAGCATCTGCGCGGCCAGCTGGTTGGCGATGACGTCGTCGACCTGGGTGCCCAGGAAGATGATGCGCTCGCGCAGCAGCCGCTCGTAGACCGAGTCGTTGAGGTTCATCCCCCCGGCCGCGCCGCGCAGCTGCGGGGCGGCGACCTGGTTCGGGTGCGTGCTCACGGGTGGTGTGACCTCCGTTGGACGGTCGGACAGTCGGTCTGGAGTGGGTGGGTCGGGGTGGTGCGGGGCCCGGGGGCGCGCCGCCCGGAGGGGTCTCCCCCGGTGCTCGCCTGAGTCCTGTCGACCCTAACGCGGCACCCGCGGGCAGGAGTCCCGCCCGGCGGGGTGTTCGCCCTCGGCGCAGCGGCCGGGCCCGCCGACCGCGGCCCGGAACGGACGATCGCGGCCCGGAACGGACGATCGCGGCCCGGAACGGACGACGCCGCCCCACCCCGCAGCGGGGGTGGGACGGCGTCGGCTCGTTCTCGGCCCCGTCCCGAGGCTCGCGCCGCGCGGAGCGTGGCGGGAGGAGGACGGGGTCCTCCGTCAGACCTTCTTGACGTCCTCGGTGTCCTCGACCGCGCCCTCGGCGGCCTCGACCGCGGCGGCGTCGGCCACCTCGGCGTCGGGGGCGTCCTCGTCGGCCTCGTCCTCGGCGTCGGCGGCGGGCGCGGCGGCCTGCACCGTCTTCGGGCGCAGCGCGTCGAGGTCGACGGTGTTGCCCGAGGCGTCGGTGATGGTCGTCTGCTCCAGCAGCTGGGCCAGGGCCTTGGTGCGGCGCACGTCGGCGACGAACTCGGCGATGTTGCCGCCCTGCTGCAGCTGCTGCGCGTACTGCTCGGGGCTGATCCGGGCGCGCTGGGCCTGGGCCATGATCTGCGCCGAGAGGTCGTCGTTGTCGACGGTGACCTCGCGGGCGTCGGCGACGGCGTCGAGGACGAACTGCGTCTTGACCGCCTCCTCGACGTTCTTGCGCAGGTCGGCGTCGTAGGTCTCGCGGTCCTCGACGCCCGACATCTGCAGGTAGCCGTCCCAGTCCATGCCGGCCTTCTGCAGCTCCTGGCTCATGGCGTTGTTGCGCCACTCGACCTCGCGCTCGACCAGGTTCTCCGGCAGCGGCACCTCGACGGTCTCCAGCAGGTGCTCGACCAGCTTGTCGCGGGCCTGGGCGCCCTGCTGCAGCACCTTGGTGCGCGACAGGCGGCTGCGGACGTCGTCGCGCAGCTCGGCGAGGGTGTCGAACTCGCTGGCGGTGGAGGCGAACTCGTCGTCGAGCTCGGGCAGCTCCTTCTCCTTGACCGAGCGGACGGTCACGGTCACCTCGGCCGTCTTGCCGGCGTCCGGGCCGTTGAGGAGCGCGGTCTCGAAGGTCTTCGCCTCGTCGACGGACAGGCCGCGGATCGCGTCGTCCAGGCCCTCCATGAGCTGGCCCGAGCCGACCTCGTAGGACATGCCGCTGGTGGTGCCGTCCTCCAGCACCTCGCCGTCGAGCTTGGCCTCGAGGTCGATGGAGACGTAGTCGCCGTCCTGGGCCGCGCGCTCGACGGCGTTGAGCATCGCGAAGCGCTCGCGCATGACGGAGACCTGCTGGTCGATCTCCTCGTCGGTGACCTCGACGTCGTCGACGGAGACGGCGAGCGCGTCGAGCTCGGGCAGCTCCAGCTGCGGGGCGACGTCGACCTCGGCGGTGAACTCCAGGACCTGGTTGTCCTCGAGCTTGGTCACCTCGATGTCGGGCTGGCCGATGACGCGGACCTGGTTCTCCCGGACGACCTCGGAGTAGACCTCCGGCACCGCGTGGTTCACGACCTGCTCGAGGACCGCGGGGCGGCCGACGCGCTGGTCGAGGATGCGGTTGGGCACCTTGCCCGGGCGGAAGCCGGGGATGCGCACCTGGTTGCGCAGCTCCTTGTAGACCTCACCGAAGGCGTGGTCCAGGTCCCCCCAGGGCACCTCGATCGCCATCCGGACCCGCGTGGGGCCCAGTTCCTCGATGGTGCTCTTCACAGCGCAGTGCTCCTCGGGTGTCGCAGACGGAGGGCGCGTCGGGCGGGACGGACGACGCGCGTTCGACCCCCGAGTCTAGAGACGTCGGGGACGGTGCCGGGGCGGCGGTCGGGGTGACAGGATTTGAACCTGCGGCCCCCTGCTCCCAAAGCAGGTGCGCTACCAAGCTGCGCCACACCCCGTGGCGGGGCCGAGTCTAGGCGACCGCCCCTCTGCCCCCTGCCTCTCGCGAGCCCAGGACGAGCCCTCGGGGCGGCGGTCCGGGGCGGAGAGCGGGACCGGCTACGCTGGCCCGGCACCTCGCGGGTGTAGCTCAATGGTAGAGCCCCAGCCTTCCAAGCTGGCCATGCCGGTTCGATCCCGGTCACCCGCTCCACCAGTCCACACCAGGTGGAGCGCTCGGACGCGCCTCTGCCACATCGCCGACCTCCACGTCTCGATGAGTGGGCCGCCGGCTCCGGGAGGGCGACGCAGCCATGACGACGGCGGACGCCCACGGTGCCTACATCGCTGCGGCGCCCGAGCCCTTCCAGCCCTCGCTGCAGCGGTTGCGCGCGGTACTGGCCCGCGCCTTGCCCGAGGCGCAGGAGATCGTCGCCTACAACATGCCGGGGTTCAGCATCGGCGGCTCGGTCGTCGCGAGCTACGCGGCCTTCAGCAAGCAGTGCGGGTTCTACGTCCTGCCGGCCGCCATCTCCGCCCTTGCAGGAGAGATCGCGGCCGCCGGCCTGAACGCGACCAAGACCGGCGTCACCTTCTCGCTGCGCAACCCGATCCCGGACGACCTCGTCGAACGGCTGGCGCGAGCGTCACGCGAGGACGCCGGGGCCTGACGACTCCGCCCGCTCTCGAGGTGCGCACCGCCTTCCCTGTCGACGCACGCCGGGCCCAGGACAGATGGCGGGGAGCGGACACGGGGAGGACTCGCCGTCTCCTGACGCGGGGGCCTTGACACGTCGGGACGCCGCCGATTGGCTCGGCCCAACGCGATCAGATGACCCACTGGCGCTCGCGGGCGATCCCCGTCGAGCCCACCCGTGTACTGCAGCGCCGGCCTCGACTCCGCCGGCGGGGAGGCCTCGTCCGGGGCTCCTCCGTCGTCGCCCTCACCCGCCACGCGCTGTCCGCCCGAAGCGCCGGCCGGCCACGGCGGCGTCGACCAGGAGCATCGGCGAGCAGGGCCTCGGCCTCCCGGGAGGAGGCCGGCGACCGCGCCCGCCCGACGACGGATGAGGACGCGATGACCGCCCCCAGCGTGACTGCACCCCTCGGCTTCTTCTCCCGGAGCCTGCTCGCACCGGCCCAGCAGATGGTGCCGGTCGAGATCGACCTGCGCACGGTCGACCCGAGCGGCGGAGGGGCGACGACCGAGCTCGTCGAGTGCACGATCACCGACGCCCGGCACGCCCCCGAGACGCCGGGCCTGGACACGACCGGCTACACCCTGGTCCGCCGTCCGAGCGCGGTGCGGAACTGGTACGACAGCAGCGAGGTGATCGACACCTACTACCGGGAGTGCCGCGACCTCGCGCGGGAGCTGACCGGCGCCTCGCACGCCTTCACGTTCGACCACATCATCCGCGAGCCAGGGCGCCAGATCGGCGGCGGCGGGACGGCCCAGCAGGACGTGATCACGACCCAGGAGGCCGGCGGCGGCTACGTCTCCGGCGTGCACATGGACTACACCGACAGCTCGACCTGGACCGACTACCTCGCGCTGCACGGCCACACCGAACCGGCCGGCGCCAGCCGCGTCGTCGTCCTCAACTTCTGGCGGCCGCTGTTCGGATCGCCCGACCGGGCGCCCCTCGCGCTGTGCGACGCGCGGACCGTCACGGCCGACGACCTGCTGGAGACGATGCTCTACGGCTACGGCCACGAGGGGTACAGCTGGCACGACATCGGGATCTCCGTCTACCAGGTGGCCGCGTCCCCGCAGCAGCGCTGGTCGTACTTCTCGGACATGTCGCCCGACGAGGTGCTGCTGATGAAGACCTACGACACCGCAGGCGTGATCGGCCGGGGCTGCCCGCACGCGGCGTTCACCAACCCGGCCGCGCCGGAGGGGACGCCGGACCGCCGCAGCATCGAGCTGCGCGTGCTGTGCTTCATCACCGACGAGGGCGAGGCGGCCGCCTCGTGACGCTCGAGACGCGGATCGCCCGGCTCGAGGCCGCCGAGGCCATCCGCAACCTGAAGGCCCGGTACTGCGAGCTGTGCGACAGCGGGTACCCGGCCGACCCGCTCGCCGCGCTGTTCACGCAGGACGCGGTCTGGGACGGCGGGGAGGTCCTCGGCGTGCACCACGGCCGCGAGGCGATCGGCCGGTTCTTCTCGACCATGCCGTCGACGCTGTCCTTCGCCATCCACCACGTCACCAACCCCCGCATCGAGGTCGCCGCCGACGCCGACAGCGCCACCGGGCACTGGCTGCTCCTCCAGGCGGCGACCGACCCGACCGGCCAGCACGCGATGTGGCTGGCGGGGACCTACGAGGACGAGTACGTGCGCTCCGGTGACGAGTGGCTGTTCCGCCGCGTCACCCTCTCGACCCGCTTCCTCGCCCCCTACGAGCGCGGGTGGGCTGCCGCGAAGGGCTAGCACCGCCGGCAGTTCGTACATGAGGGAGCGTCCCGGAGCCGGCCGGTGACGATCACGTCGCCGGTCCGGCGGCCCGCGGCGGCTAGCGGTCCCGGCGGACGGCGTGACGCAGCTCGACGAGCCCGTTGCCGAAGCTCCGCGTCCCGAGCAGCTCCAGGTCCGTCCGGTCGTCGGAGGGCTCGAACAGGCGCCGTCCGCGCCCGATGACGACCGGGTTGACGTACAGCCGGTACTCGTCGACGAGGTCCAGGCGGCGGAAGGCCTGCGCCAGGTCGGCCCCGCCGAGGGTCATGTCCCCGCCGGGCCGTTCCTTCAGGGCGCGGATCTCGTCGGCGTCCACCTCTGACCGCAGCTCGGCGTTCGGGCCGACCTCGCGCAGCGTGCGGGAGTACACGAGCTTCGGCACCGACCGCCAGATGCCGGCGAACTCCCGCATCGTCCGCGGGTTCTCCGGGTCCTCGTCGGCGTGCGGCCAGAAGGCCTCCATCAGCTCGTAGGTGACCCGGCCCTCGATGAACAGGCTCTGCGTGGCCAGCATCCGGTTGAACTCCGCGTGCACCTCCTCGTCGACGCAGTGCCAGCCGAGGTCTGCGCCGGGGCCCTCGAAGAACCCGTCCAGCGACAGCATCATGTGCACGACGACCTTGCGCATGCGTCCTCCTGCTCCCCGTCCGGCGTCGGCAGTCCGACCGGCGGGGACCCGGGAACTGATCGGTGCCCGGCGCTCAGCGACCCGAGCGGGGCGTGCCGGCGACCACCAGCGCGGCGACGGTGGCGCACAGCGGGCCGTAGAACCGGCGGTCCAGCTCGACGAAGCGCGGGGACGGCGTCCAGGGCACGAGCGCGCCGGTGGCGCCACCCATGCCGGCGACGCCGCGGACCGCGAAGACCCCCGCGACGCACGCCCGGGCCGCGCGCGCCGGCGGCCCCGGTGCCCGGCGCGCCACCACCGCGGCCGCCCCGGCGAGCAGGCCGGCGACGGTGAGGCACGCGGCCGGGGCCGGGAACTCCTCGGTCCCGGCCACGTGCTCGGCCAGCCGGCGCCGGTCCCGCGCCGGCCAGGCGGAGCCGGTGGCCCAGACGGCGTGCAGGACGGCGGCCCCACCCAGCAGGGCCGCTGCCGCCGCCGACGGGGCGCTCGCCCGCCGCGTCACCGCTGCTCCTCGTGGCCGGCGCCGTGCTCGGCCAGCCACACCGACCGCCGGCGCGCCGAGGCCTGCGACAGCCACGCGTCCTGCACCACCTCGGCCAGCTCCGCCCGGCTGATCTCCCCCAGGCGGGAGGCCTGCACCAGCACCGAGCGGTGCCCGTCGAAGTGCGGCGTGGTGAAGAACGGCGTCCGCTCGTCCTGGACGAGGGCCAGCTTCTCGGCCTCCGACTCGACCCAGAGCACGATCACGTCGGTCAGCCGCTCCCCCGTCGCCGGGTCGACGGCGTCCGGTCGCGGCGTCCGGAAGAACACGAACGACTTCCCGCCCACCTGGTAGACGTCGTTGCCGCGGGACCCGCGCACCACGGTCACGTGCGGCATCGCCGCGGCGATCTCGTGCACGTCGGACGCGCGGGCCGGCCGGTCGGTGGTCACGGCGGCAGCGTAGGGAAGACCACCGGTGAACGGCTGGGCGTTCCCCCGGTCGGGGCGACCCGCCCCAGGACAGGCCGCGGCCCCGGCAGCCGGTGCTCGGCTGCCGGGGCCGCGACGCGTCGTGCGGCGGAGGTCAGACCCGGTGGCGCGAGCGCCGGCCGGTCACCGTCGCCGCGATGATGACCAGGACGGCCGCGACGGCGATGCTGATGATCCAGCGGATCCAGTCGATCCCCTTGGTGGCCTCGACCCCCAGGGCAGCGGCGAGGTAGTAGCCGATGAGCACGCCGCCGATGCCACAGATGACCGTCAGCCACAGCGGGATGTTGTCCCGGTCGCCGGGCGCGACGAACTTGCCGAGCAGGCCGATGATCAGGCCCGCGACGAGTACTCCGATGATCTCCATGGGACCGCCTTCCGTTCGGGTGGGCGACGCTCGATGGCGTTGCTCTACCCAGGAACCGCCCCCGTCACCCGCTGCCACCGGCCGGGGCCCCCTCAGACCACGACCGACAGGGCGAGCACCCCGAGCAGGCCGACCACCGAGATGATCGTCTCCATCACCGACCAGCTGGCGATGGTCTGGCCGACGGTCATGCCGAAGTACTCCTTCACGAGCCAGAAGCCCGCGTCGTTGACGTGGGAGAAGAACAGCGACCCGGCTCCGACGGCCAGGGCGAGCAGCGCGACGGTCGGCGAGTCCAGCCCGTCGGCCAGCGGCGCGACGATGCCGGCGGCGGTGATGGTGGCGACCGTCGCCGAGCCGGTGGCCAGCCGGATGCCGACGGCGACGAGCCAGCCGAGCACCAGCGGGGAGAAGCTCGCGCCCTGCGCCCAGTCGGCGATGAGGTCGCTGACCCCGGAGTCCACCAGCAGCTGCTTGAACCCGCCGCCGGCGGCGACGATCAGCAGGATGCCGGCGATCGCGGGCAACGCCCCACCGGTGAGGACGTTGAGGTCGTCACGGCCGAACCCGACCGCCGTCCCCAGGGTGACCATGGCGACGAGCAACCCGATCAGCAGCGCCACCGGCGGGTTGCCGAGCACGTCGGTCACCCGCTGCAGCCCGTTGTCCGGGTCGTCGACGGTGAGCTCCACGACGGCGCGGACCAGCATGAGGACGATCGGCAGCAGGATCGTCAGCACGGTCGCGGCGAACGAGGGCCTGCGTGTCGGCCACGGCCCGTCCCCGTCGTCGTCCCCCGGCTGGCCGAGGTCCCGCTCGGGGTGCTCCTCGTCGGGTCCGGTGCCCGCCGAGCCGGTGCTGCCGGTCTCGCGGCCAGCCGGCACCAGCGGCTGCGGGTGGGCGACGGCCACCCGCGGGGCGATGAGCGAGCCGAACAGCGGTCCGGCGATGACCACCGCGGGGACGGCGACGATCAACCCGAACAGCAGCACCAGCCCGAGGTCGGCGTCCAGGCTGGAGATCGCGACGAGGGGCCCGGGGTGCGGCGGGACGAACCCGTGCAGCACCGACAGCCCGGCCAGCGCGGGGATGCCGACGAGCAGCACGGGCTGCTCGCTGCGCCGCGCCACCAGCAGCACGATCGGGATGAGCAGGACCACGCCGATCTCGAAGAACAGCGGGATGCCGATCAGCGCGGCCACCCCGCCCATCGCCCAGGGCAGCGCCCGCGGGCCCACCCGGTCGACGATGCGGTTCACGATGCCGTCGGCGCCGCCGGAGTGGGTGAGCAGCGCGCCGATCATCGCGCCGAGGGCGATGAGCAGCCCCACGCTGCCGGTCGTGCTGCCGAAGCCCGTCGTGAAGCTGGTGACGATGTCCTCGGCGCCCACGCCGGCGACGACGCCGAGCACCGCCGACCCGAGGATGAGGGAGATGAACGGGTGCACCTTGAGGACGGTGATCAGCAGGACCACCGCCGCGATGCCCAGCAGGGCGGCGATCACCAGCCGGGCGGCGCTGTCGGTGTGCGCGACGGTGTCGGCCAGCACGGGGTCGGCCAGCACGGTCACGACGACGCCTCCTCACCCGAGCGGGCGCGGTCGCCCAGCGCGGCGAGCACCGCGTCGGTGACCTCCCCGGCGTCGCCGGCGCCGGAGACCTCCGCGCCGGCCTCGTCGGGCTGCAGCGGCTCCAGCGTGGCCAGCTGGCTCTGCAGCAGCGACGGCGGCATGTAGTGCCCCTGCCGCTGCTCGACCCTCCCCCGGATCAGCTCGGGGTCGGCGGTGACGTGGGCGAACCACACCGACGGGTGCCCGTCGCGCAGCAGGTCGCGGTAGCTGCGCTTGAGCGCCGAGCAGGTGACGACGGCGGAGGTCCCGGCCGCCTCGTGACCGCCGATCCACTCCGCCAGCCGCCGCAGCCACGGCCAGCGGTCGTCGTCGTCGAGCGGGGTTCCGGCGCGCATCTTCTCGACGTTCTCCGGTGGGTGGAACTCGTCGCCCTCGGCGAAGTCCCACCCCAGCCGCGACACGAGCTCGGCCGCGACGGTGGACTTGCCGGAGCCGGACACCCCCATCACGACGATCGTGGTGCTGGCCGGTCCCGCGGTCTCCTCCGCCATGATCACGACGCTAGGCGTGCCGCCGACCTGCGGCGACCCGAGCGCCGCCCCGCCCCTGCCCGTCCCGCTCTCTGCCCTCCGGAGCCCCCGCCCTCCGCCGCCGGAGCCCCGCCTTCCTGCCTCTCCCGGAGCCCCGCCCTCCTGCCTCTCCCGGAGCCCCGACCGCTGCCCTGCCCCGAAGCCCCGCCCTCCGCCGGTTCCCGCCCAGATGCGCATCGTGGTGGCCACCGGCGCCGGGATGACGACCGCCATGCGCATCCGGGCGCGGACTCCGAGCGGGGCGGGGGGGGTGCGGGCGAAGCGGGACGGGGGCGGGTGGGCCGGAGCGCCGGGGTCGGGGCAGGCCTGATCGCCGAGATGCGCATGGCGGTGGCCACCCGCGCCGGGATGACGACCGCCATGCGCATACGGGCGCGGACGCCGAGAGGGGCGGGGACGGGACGGGGGGCACGGACGCCGGGAGGGGCGGGGCGGGCGCGGCGGGCGCGGGGCGGGGCGGGCAGCGCGACGGGCGGGCGGGGACCGGCCGGCGGGCACGGGGGCTGCCACGATGGGGCGATGTGCACCGTCGTCGTCCGCAGGTCGCAGGGGCGGCCGGTGCAGATCCTGGCCATCCGCGACGAGTCCACCGCCCGCCCGTTCGACGACCCGGGCGCGTGGTGGCCGGACTGCCCCGATGTGGTGGGCGGCCGGGACCGGACGGCGGGCGGCACCTGGTGCGCCACCGACGTCGTCACCGGGACGACGGCGCTGGTGGTGAACCGCCCGGCCCGGCGCGAGGCCGCCCCCGGCGCCCCCAGCCGCGGCGTGCTCCCGCTGCTGGCCGCGCGGCACGGCGCCGCCTGGACCGAGCACGTCGACCTGCGCGGGATGGCGAGCTTCGCGCTCCTGCTGGCCGCGCCGGACCGCGCCGTCACCTGGGACTTCGACGGCGCGGAGCTGGTGAGCACCGAGCACCCGACGGGCACCCACATGCTGACCTCCGGCGGCCCCGAGGACCGCAAGGCCGACCGGCACCTGGCCGAGTTCGCGGCCACCGGCTCACTCGACGGCTGGCGGGCGATCGTCGCCCGCACCCCACCGCGCGACGACCCCGGCGCCCTGCTGGTGCGCCACGAGGTGGACGGCCGGGTGTGGGCCACCGTCTTCGCCGAGCTCATCGAGGCGGCGCCTGGCCGGCTGCACGTCGAGCACAGCCGGACGCCGTGGACCGCCGACCCGTGGCAGGTCCTCGACGAGGCCCGGTGACCGCGTGCAGACCGTCGTCCTGCTCGAGGGCCGCAGCGACGTCGCCGCCGTGCGGGCCGTCGCCGCGACCGCCGGCCTGACCGGCGGCCACCGGTTGGTCGACATGGGCGGGGTGACCGGCGTCCACCGGGCCCTGCGGGCGCTGCGCGCGGAGCCGGGCGCGGTGCGGGTGCTCGGCATGTGCGACGCCGGTGAGGCCGCCGTCGTGGTCCGCGCGCTGGGCGCCCGCGACGTGGCCGACCTCGCCGCGCACGGGTTCGCCGTGTGCCGCGCCGACCTGGAGGAGGAGCTGGTCCGCGCGCTGGGCACCGACCGGCTGCTGGCCGTCCTCGACCGGCTCGGCCTCGCGCACCGGCTGGCCGTCCTGCAGGACCAGCCGGCCTGGCGCGGCCGCCCGCTGGCCGATCAGCTGCACCGGTTCGCGGGCACGACCGCCGGCCGCAAGGAGCTGCTCGCCGGGGCGCTGGCCGCCGAGCTCACCGCCGACGAGTTCCCGGGGCCCCTGCGCGACCTCACGGGGTGGATGGCCGCCGGTCCCGCGCCGTGTTGAGCCGGGCCGCCTGCCGGGTCAGGTGGTCGCGCTCGGCGGTGTCGGTCGCCGCGCGGGCCGCCTCGGCGTAGAGGCGCGCCGCCGTCCCCGTGTCCCCGGCCCGCTCGTGCAGGTGGGCGGCGACGGCGGCGTACCGGGGCAGCCGCGGGTCCAGCTCGGCCAGCGCCGCGAGGCCCGCCCGCGGCCCGTCCGCCTCGCCCACGGCCACGGCCCGGTTGAGCCGCACGACCGGGCTGCCGGTCAGCCGCACCAGCTCGTCGTACCACTCGACGACCTGCACCCAGTCGGTCTCCTCCGCGGTCGGGGCGTCGGCGTGCAGCGCCGCGATCGCCGCCTGCGCCTGGTACTCCCCCAGCCGGTCGCGGGACAGCGCCGCCTGCAGCACCGCGACCCCCTCGGTGATGGCGGCGGTGTCCCAGCGGCTGCGGTCCTGCGCCGCCAGCGGGACCAGGCTGCCGTCGGGGGCGGTCCGCGCCGGCCGCCGCGCCGCGTGCAGCAGCATCAGCGCGAGCAGCCCCTGCACCTCCGGGTGGTCGACCACCGCCGCGAGCTGCCGGGTCAGCCGGATCGCCTCCGCGACCAGGTCGACGTCCCCGGAGTACCCCTCGTTGAACACCAGGTACAGCACCCGCAGCACGGTGCCGACGTCGCCGGGCCGGTCCAGCCGCGCGCCGGCCACCGTCCGCTTCGCCCGGCTGATCCGCTGCGCCATCGTCGCCTCGGGCACCAGGTAGGCCGCGGCGATCTGCCGGGTGGTCAGCCCGCCGACGGCGCGCAGGGTGAGCGCGACCGCCGACGACGGCGACAGCGACGGGTGCGCGCACAGGAAGTACAGCTGCAGCGTGTCGTCGGCGTCGGTCACCGGCCCGGGCACGGGTTCGGCGTCGACGGCGTCCTCCCGGCGGCGGCGTGCCACGTCGGACCGGCTGGCGTCGAGGAACCGGCGCCAGGCCACGGTGACCAGCCACCCGCGCGGGTCCCGCGGCGGCTCGGCCGGCCACACCCGCACGGCCTCCAGCAGCGCCTCCTGGACGGCGTCCTCGGCCGCCGCGAACTCGGCTCCGCGGCGGACGAGGACGCCGAGCACCCCCGGGACGAGGCCCCGCAGCAGGGCCTCGTCCAGCGGGGCGCTCACTCGCCGACGAGGGGCGGCTCGCCGTACAGCGGCCGCACCTCGAGCCACTCGTGGATCGGCTTGCCGTCCTTGCCGGGCGCGGCCGAAAGCTCACCGGCCAGCTCGATCGCCCGCTCGGGGGTGTCGACGTCGATGATCATGTAGCCGGCGATGAGGTCCTTGGTCTCGGCGAAGGGCCCGTCGGTGACCGGCGGGCGGCCCTCGCCGTCGTAGCGGACCCACATCCCCTCGGGCGCCAGCGCGTTCTCGCCCACGAACTCGCCCGCCTCGCGCAGCCGGTCGGCGAAGTCGTGCATGTACCGGATGTGGGCGGTGACCTCCTCCGGCGTCCAGTGCTCCATCGACACGTCGTTCACCGCCGCGGGCGCGCCGCGGTAGTGCTTGAGCAGCAGGTACTTGGCCATCTCGGTCTCCTCGGTCCGGCGCCCCCCGTCGGGGCGCTCACCCCGGGGACGGAGCCGCCCGGGCGTTCTCGACATCCCTGCCGGGGGAATCTCTCAGGACCGCAGCAGCCGGTCGAGCTTCTGCACGGTGTTCCAGTTCCGCACGGTGGTCACCGGGCCGCCCCGGTGCTTGCCGGCCGCGGCCATCACCGGGCTGTCCAGCTGTCCGTGCGGGCACCACACGTACAGCTCCCGCCCGCGCAGGACGTACCGGTCGTCGCGGGGGTCGACCGCCGCCAGGGCCTCCTCGAGCGACGGGCCGGGCGGCTCGGCCAGGAAGGCGACGACGTAGCGGGAGCCCTCGCCGGCGACGTCGCCCAGCGGGTCGAGCTCCACCACCGCACGCACCTCCTCCGCCGTGCGGACGACGGCGGCGACGTCCAGCCCCAGCTCCTCGGTGACGGCCCGCTCGACCGCCCGGCCCACGGCCGCGGCGCCGCGGTCGGAGTCGAGCACGACGTTGCCGCTCTGCAGCAGCGTCGCGACGCCCTCGAAGTCAGCGTCGGTCAGCAGGGCCCGCAGCTCGGGCATGCCCACCCGCTTGGCGCGGCCCACGTTGATGCCGCGCAGCAGCACCGCGTACCGGGTCATCGCTCCCCTCCCGAGGTGAGGACGACGAGCTGGGACGTCGCCCGGGTCATCGCCACGTACCGGTCGACTGCCCCCTCGACGCCGGTGCCGAACGCCTCCGGGTCGACGAGCACGACCAGGTCGAACTCCAGCCCCTTGGCCAGCACCGGCGTCAGCGACCGGACCCGCTCCGAGCCGCGGTACGCCGGGTCGCCGATGACGCAGCCGACCCCCTCGGGGTGCGCGGCCAGCCAGCCGGCCACGACGGCGTCCAGCTCCGACCGCGCCCCGTACCGCACGGGCAGCCCGCTGCGGCGGATGGACGTCGGCACGTTCGCGTCCGGCAGCGCCGCGCGGATCACCGGCTCGGCCTCGGCCATGACCTCCTCCGGCGTCCGGTAGTTCACCGTCAGCGACGCGAGCCGCACCTCGGTGAGCCCGACCCGCCGCAGCCGTTCCTCCCACGTCTCGGCGAAGCCGTGCCGGGCCTGGGCGCGGTCGCCGACGACGGTGAGGCTGCGGGAGGGGCAGCGCAGCAGCAGCATCTGCCACTCGGCGTCGGTCAGCTCCTGCGCCTCGTCGACGACGACGTGCGCGAACGGGCCGGCCAGCGGGTCGGCCGCGGCGGCCGGTGCCGCGGCCTCGTCGACCAGGGCGCCGCGCAGGTCCTGGCCGCGCAGCATCGACATCACCTGCATGTCGGAGTCGTCGGTGGTGACGAGGTCGGCGACGACGTCGGCCATCCGGGCGCGCTCGGCGGCGGTCGCCGCCTCCTGCCGCCGGCGGCGCCGCGACGTCTCCGGGTCCCCGAGCCGCTGGCGGGCCGCGTCCAGCAGCGGCAGGTCCGCCCCCGTCCAGGCGGCGGGCTCGGCGCGCTGGAGCAGGGCGACGTCGCCGGGGGTGAGCCACGGAGCGCACCGGCGCAGGTAGGCCGGCACCGACCACAGGTCGGCGACCAGGTCGGCGGGCTCGATCAGCGGCCACGCGCGGCTGAACTCCCGCAGCAGCTCGCGGTTGCCCGCCAGGGCGCGCCGGTAGACCTCGTCCGGGTCCGCCGCACCGAGCCCGTAGGCGTCGAACTGGCCGTCGGGGTCGGCCGGCTCGTCGTGGTCGTCGAGGTCGTCGTGGTCGTCCACCGCGTTGCGCAGCCGGTCGACGAGGATCCCGACCAGCGCCTGCCACACCTGGTCGCGGGCCTCGTTGTGCGGCGCGCCCGGCTCGCGCGCGTCGAACGCCTCGGCCCAGTCCGCGCCGTCCAGCTCCACCGTCGCCCACGGCGTCACGACCTCCGTCGGCCCGTCCGGCGGCACCTCGTACAGCCGCACCGCGGGCTCGATCGCCGCCACCATGCGGGCGTCGGCCTTGAGCCGGGCCACCGCCGGGTCGCGCTCGTCGCCGGCGGTGCGCCCCTCGGGGACGAGGTCGCGCAGCGTCGAGGTCGCCACCCCCTCCTCGCCGAGGCTGGGCAGCACGTCGGAGACGTAGGCGAGGTAGGGCTGGTGCGGGCCGACGAACAGCACCCCGCCGCCGCGGTGCTGCAGCCGCGGGTCGCTGTAGAGCAGGTAGGCGGTGCGGTGCAGGGCCACCACCGTCTTGCCGGTGCCCGGCCCCCCGTCGACGACGAGCGCCCCGCGGGAGCCGGCGCGGATGATCGCGTCCTGGTCGGCCTGGATCGTGCCCAGGACGTCGCGCATCCGGGCCGAGCGGTTGGCGCCGAGGCTGGCGACGAACGCCGACTGGTCGTCGAGCGCGGCGTGGCCCTCCAGCCCCTCGGCGGTGAACACCTCGTCCCAGTAGTCGGTGATCCGCCCGCGGGTCCAGCGGTACCGGCGGCGACTGGCCAGCCCCATCGGCTCGGCATGGGTGGCGCCGGAGAAGGGCGCCGCCGCGGGCGAGCGCCAGTCGACGAGCAGCCGGTTCCCGGCGCTGTCGGTGAGCCCCAGCCGGCCGACGTACACCGCCTCGCCGCCGTCCGCCCCGACCATCCGGCCCAGGCACAGGTCCAGCCCGAACCGGCGCAGGGTGCGCAACCGCGAGGTGAGCCGGTGCACCTCCAGGTCCCGGTCCAGCGCCGCCTGGCCGGGCGCGACGGGGGCGCGGCGCTCGGCGTCCAGCCGGTCGGTGAGGTCGGCGACGGTCTGCTGCAGGGAGTCGGTGACGGCGGCGAAGTGGCGCTCGTCGGCGGCGATCAGCGCGGGGTCGGCCTTGGCGGAGAGGGCGTCGGGGAGGGCGAAGACGCTGGTCAGGGGCTGCACGACGAGCGAGTGTGAGCGCTCCCCCGGGTCTTGCCGCAAGCCCCGGGTCCGGCTATACCTTGAGGTGGGAGGACGGGCCTGGCGCCGACTCCCCACCCCCCGCAGCTCGGCGACCGGCCGGTCAGTGCCCTGGCGGTGCGGCCAGGGGCGGGGCGTCCACGGCGCAGTGCCGGCGGGAGACGTCGGTGGCCGGAGGCCGCCGCCGGGGCCCCCGTGGCAGGCCGACGGCGGCGACCAGCGCCCCGGCCGCCATCAGCCCGGCGCAGATGAGCATCGACGTGCCGAAGGCCGGGTCGAGCGTCGCCGGGTCGGTCAGGCTCGCCCCGACGCCGGACAGCAGCGGGAGGACGGCGACGGCGAGCAGCCCCGCCGTCCGGGCGACGGCGTTGTTGACCCCGCTGGCCGCCCCGGCGTGCCGGACGTCGACCGAGTCCAGCGCGGTGGACGTGAGCGGCGCGACGGTCAGGGAGAGGCCGAGGCCGAGCAGCAGCACGGGCGGCAGGACGTCGGCGAGGTAGCTCGCGCCGGGGCCGATGCGCGAGGCCCACACGAGCGCGACCGCGCAGCCGAGCGGCCCGGCGGTCATCGGCAGCCGCGGCCCCACCACCGAGGCCAGCGCGCCGGCGCGGGAGGACAGCAGCAGCATCAGCACGGTCAGCGGCAGCAGCGACATGCCCGCGGCCAGCGGCGTGAAGCCGGCGACGACCTGCAGCTGCACCACCACGACGAAGAAGACCCAGCCGAGCGCGGCGTAGACGGCGAAGGTCACCAGGTTGACCGTCCGGAAGACGCGCGAGGCGAAGATCCCCAGCGGCAGCAGCGGGTGCGACGAGCGCCGCTCGAGCGCGAGGAACGCCAGCAGGGCGGCGACGCCGACGGCCAGCGTCCCGAGCACCACGGGGTCGGCCCCTCCGCGGCCGGACCACGCGGTCAGCCCGTACGTCAGGCCACCGAGGCCCACCCCGCACAGCAGCGCGCCCGGGACGTCGGTCCCCCGCGGCGCGGACGGGTCGGCCGACTCCGGGACGTGCCGGGCGGCGACCCACAGCACCCCGGCCGCGATCGGCAGGTTGACGAGGAAGACCAGCCGCCAGCTGGACGCCTCCACCAGCGCACCGCCCAGGAGGGGGCCGACGGCGCCGGCCACCCCGGCCAGCCCCGACCAGGCCCCGATGGCCCGGCCGCGGTCCTCCGGCACGAACGACGACTGCAGGATCGACAGCGAACCGGGGGTGAGCAGCGCGCCGCCCACCCCCTGCAGCGCGCGGGCCGCGACGAGCAGGCCGATGGAGGGGGCCAGGGCGCACAGCAGCGAGGCGGTCGCGAACACGGTCACCCCGACCATGAACACCCGCCGGCGGCCGAACCGGTCCCCCAACGAGCCGCCGAGGAGGATGAGCGCCGCCAGGGGCAGCGTGTACCCGTTGGCCACCCACTGCAGCCCCGCGGGGGCGTCCCCCAGCTCGTCGGCGATCTGCGGGAGCGCGATGGTGACCACGGTGCCGTCGATGAACGCCATGCCCGAGCCGAGCACCGTCGCGAGCAGCACCCACCGCCCCGACGCCCGCCCGTAGCGCAGGCCGGCGCCGGCCTCGTCGATCGTCATGCCCGCTCCCGCTCGTCGGTGCCCGCATCCGCCTGCGCGCCCAGCATGGGACCGGCCGCCGCCGGGGACGAGACCCGGGCACGGCGCGGCAGCCGGGCGCCGGGAGATCCCCCGCGCGGGGGAGCCGCCGGCAGCCCCGCCTTGGGAGGATCGCCCGGTGAGCGGGCTCCGCGCCGACCGGCGCCGCCAGTGGGCCGACCACCCGTGGGTGGTCGACGCGATGCTGGCGCTGCTCGTGCTCACCGTGTCGCTGCAGCCGCTGCTGCGCCCCTCCGGCTGCGGTTGCCCGCCGATCCCGTGGTGGGGCTACGCGCTGGTCGCCGCCGAGTGCCTGCCGCTGGTGTGGCGCCGCCGGTTCCCGTTCACCGTCAGCCTCCTCTGCGGCGTGGCCACCACGCTGCACGGGCTCAGCGACCTGCCCGACCCGCCGGTCTTCTTCGCCGGGCTGGTCGCCCTCTACAGCGTCGCCGCCCACGCCACCCGCCGGCTCGCGCTGACCGCCGCGGGGATCGCGGCGGTGGCGATCGCCGTCGGCCTGCTCGCCGACCGGGCCGACGCCGACCTCGAGGACCTCACCATCGTCTCGCTGACCTTCGCCGCCGCGTGGCTGCTCGGCGACGGCGCCCGCAGCCGCCGGCTGGCCGCCGCCCGGGCCGAGGAGCGCGCGTCCTCCCTCGAGCGCACCCGCGCCGCCGAGGCCCGGCAGGCCGTGGTCGAGGAGCGCAACCGGATCGCCCGGGAGATGCACGACGTGCTCGCCCACTCGGTCAGCATGATGGTCGTGCAGGCCGAGGCCGGTCCCGTCGTCGTCGAGCGGGACCCCCAGCGCGCCGTCCAGGCGTTCGACGCGATCAGCGCGACCGGCAGGGCGGCGCTGACCGAGCTGCGCCGGCTGCTGGGCGTGCTCCGCGACGACGCGGCGTTCCCCCTGGCCCCGCAGCCGGGCCTGGCCGCGCTGCCCGAGCTCGCCGCGTCCGTGCGGGCCGCCGGGGTCGCGGTCGACCTGCACGTCGACGGCGCGCTGCCGCAGGCCGCCCCGGCGACCGACCTGGCGGCGTACCGGATCGTGCAGGAGGCGCTCACCAACGTCGTCAAGCACGCCGGCCCGGCGCGGGTCGACGTCCGGGTCGAGGTCCGCGCCGACCGGGTGTGCCTCGACGTCACCGACGACGGCCTCGGCGGCGCGCCGGCGCCGGGTGGCCGCGGGCTGGTCGGCATGCGGGAGCGCGCCGCGGCCGCGGGCGGCACCGTGACCGCCGGACCGGCCCCGGGCGGCGGCTGGCGGGTGTCGGCCGAGCTGCCGCTGACCGCGGTGCGCGCCCGGTGACGCGGGTGCTGCTGGCCGACGACCAGGGCCTCGTGCGCGCCGGCTTCCGGATGATCCTCGAGGCCCAGGACGGGCTGGAGGTCGTCGGGGAGGCCGGCGACGGCGAGGAGGCGGTCGCGCTCGCCGCGCGGGAACGGCCCGACGTCGTCCTGATGGACATCCGCATGCCGCGGCTGGACGGCATCGCCGCGACCCGCGCCGTGGTCGCCGACTCCCCCGCCACCCGGGTGCTGGTGCTGACCACGTTCGACCTCGACGAGTACGTGTACGCGGCGCTGGAGGCCGGCGCGAGCGGCTTCCTGCTCAAGGACGTCGGCCGCGACGACCTGGTCGCCGCCGTCCGCGTGGTCGCCGCCGGCGAGGCGCTGCTGGCGCCGTCGGTCACCCGGCGGCTGCTGGCCGACTTCGTCCGCGCCCGCCCCGCGCCCGCCCCGGCGGCGGCCGCCGGGCCGCTGACCACCCGCGAGCGGGAGACGCTGGAGCTGCTGGCCCGCGGCCTGTCCAACGCCGAGATCGCCGGCCGGATGGTGGTCAGCGAGCACACGGTGAAGACCCACGTCGGCAACGTGCTGATGAAGCTCGGCCTGCGCGACCGCGTGCACGCGGTCATCCACGCCTACGAGCACGGGATCGTCCGCCCGGGCACCTGATCCCCCGGCGTGTCCTCCCCCGTCGCACGCGGCGGGGGAGGCACGCTGCCCGGCCGGGGGGACGCCTCCCCTCCCCCCGGCGACCGAGGGGCCCACCGCGCCTCCCCCGCGAGAGGGAGGCCGCGGTTGGCCGGCGCAGGGGATCCGGCCGGACGCACCGGCCGACAGGGTGGCAGCACGACGACCCGACCGAGGAGACCGCCATGTCGCTCCCCCGCCTCGCCACCTGGTGCGCCCGCCACCGGCGGCTGGTCCTGCTGCTGTGGGCCGCCGTCCTCGTCGGCGGCCTGCTCGCCGCGCCGGCGCTGTTCGGCCGCCTGAGCGGCGAGGTCGGCCGGATCGACGACAGCGAGTCCGCCCGCGCCGCCGAGCTGCTGCGTGCGGCCGACCCCGGCGGCCCGAGCATCGCCGCCGTCCTCGACGGGCGTCCCGCGCAGGACCTGCGGCCCGAGGTCGAGCGGCTGACCGCCGAGCTGGGCGGGCTGCCCGGGGTCGAGACGGTCACCACCCCCTGGTCCGGCGGCGGCACGAGCCTGGTCGCCACCGACGGGCAGGCGGTCGCCCTGGCCGTGACGTTCGCGCCGGGCGAGGCCGGCTGGGCCGCCGTGGACGACGCCGCCGCCCTGCTCCGCGACGCCGACGCGCCGCGGGCCGTCGTCGGCGGCGGTCCGCTGCAGGACGACGAGATGGACGCCCAGGCCGCCGACGACCTCGCCCGCGCCGAGACGATCAGCCTGCCCGTCGCGCTCGTGCTGATGGTCGTGCTCTTCGGCGGGGTCGTCGCGGCCGGCATCCCCGTGCTCGTCGCGCTCGTCGGCGTCGCCGCGACCCTCGGGGCGCTGCTGCTGGCCAGCGTCGTCGCCGACGTCTCCGTCTACGCGGTCAACGTGGTCACGATGCTGGGCCTGGGCCTGGCGGTGGACTACGGGCTGCTGCTGGTCTCCCGCTTCCGGGAGGAGAAGGCGCTCGCCGACGACGCCACCGCCCTGCGCCGCACCCTGGCCACCGCGGGCCGGACGGTCGCCTTCTCCGGCCTCACCGTCGCCGCCGCCCTCGGCGGCCTGCTCGTGTTCCCCGACGACTTCCTGCGCTCCATGGGCCTGGCGGGGCTCTCCGTGGTGCTGCTCGACCTCGTCGCCGCGCTGACGCTGGTGCCGGCGCTGCTGGCGGTGTGGGGACGGCGGATCCGCCCGGCCCGGCCCGGCGCCACCGACGGCGCCCGGTTCGCCCGCATCGCCCGGGCCGTGCGGCGGCGCCCGGTGCTCGTCGCCGTCGCGGTCTCGGGCGTGCTGCTGCTCGCGGCGGCGCCGTTCCTCGGGGTGCGCTTCGCCGACCCCGATGCCCGGTCGCTGCCCGAGGCCTCGGCGTCCCGCCAGCTGGCCGAGATCGCCGCGGAGCGCTTCGCCGTCGACCAGGACGTCGACCCGCTCACCGTCGTCGTGCCGCAGGCCCTGCCCGAGTCCGAGACCGCCGCGTACGCCGGCCGGCTGGGCGCCCTGGACGGCGTGCGCGCGGTGTCGGTGCGCCCGGACGTGCCCGGGCTGACGGTCCTCGACGTGGTGCCCGAGGGCGACTCGCAGGGCCCGGTGGCGCTGCGCCTGGTGGACGACGTCCGCGCCCTGGACGGCCCGGCCGGCGTGCTCGTCACCGGGGACGCCGCCGCGCTCGTCGACTACGAGCAGGCGCTGACCGACCGGCTGCCGTGGATGCTCGCCGTCATCGCCGTGGCCACCACGGTGCTGCTGTTCCTGTTCACCGGATCACTGGTGGTGCCGCTCAAGGCGCTGGTCCTCGGCGCGCTGAGCCTCGGCGCCAGCTTCGGGGCGCTGGTGTGGGTCTTCCAGGACGGGCACCTGGGCGCGCTGGTGGGCACCGAGGCGCTGGGCAGCCTGAGCATCACCACCCCGGTCATCGTGCTGGCCATCGCGTTCGGGCTGTCGATGGACTACGAGGTGTTCCTGCTCGGCCGCATCGCCGAGGAGCACCGCCGCACCGGGGACAGTGACCGCGCCGTCGAGCGCGGCCTGGCGCAGACCGGGCGGATCGTCACCGCCGCCGCGGCACTGCTGGTGGTGGTGTTCGCCGGCTTCGTCGCCGGCGGGTTCTCCCCCATCAAGCAGATCGGGCTGGGGCTCGCGCTGGCGGTGCTGGTCGACGCGACGCTCGTGCGGATGCTGCTGCTGCCCGCGGTCATGACGCTGATGGGCCGCCGCAACTGGTGGGCTCCCGCGCCGCTGCGCCGGCTGCACGCCCGGCTGGGCCTCACCGAGGAGGCACCCGCCCCGGCTGCCGCCACCACCCGAGCCGCCACCCCGGCGGACGCCGTCATCCCGGCCCCTCGGCACGAGTTGATCCCGACCGAGGGCTGACCCGGACCCCCTCCGCGTTGATCATCGGCAGATGGCTGTGCGACACGCCGAGAGCAGCAGCCACCTGCCGATGATCAACGCCAGGTGGGGGCAGGCGGGGGTGGGGTCAGGCGGAGGGCTCGGGGTCCAGGCGGGCGGGCAGGCCCAGCCGCACGAACAGCCCCGTGTCCAGGTCGAGGAAGCTGGAGATGTGGGCGATCCGGCCGCCCTCGATCTCCAGCACGTGCAGTCCCCACGGGACGTGACCCCCGCCCTCGGCCGGCCGGTACTGGGCGAACGCCGGCGACCCGTTGGCCGTGGTCTCGATGATCCGGGAGTCCCGGCAGCCGGCGCCGGGGCCCAGCATCCAGGTGCCGATGTCCTCCCGGCCGCGCAGCCACATCTCGAACGGCGGCATGTGCTGCGTCGCGTCCTCGTGCAGCAGCCGCACGAACGCCTCGATGTCGTACCGCTCGAACGCGTCGACGTAGCGGTCGAGCAGGTCGCGGTGGTCGGCGTCCAGCGGCCGGCTGTCCAGTTCCCCGCCGACGGCGGCCAGCGTCGCGCGGGCCCGCTGCAGCGCGCTGTTCACCGACGCCACGGTCGTCTCCAGCAGGCCGGCGACCTCGTCGGCCTTCCAGCGCAGCACGTCGCGCAGCAGCAGCACCGCACGCTGGCGCGGGGGCAGGTGC
Organism: Blastococcus sp. SYSU D00695; assembly: GCF_054050555.1. Lineage (NCBI taxonomy): Bacteria > Bacillati > Actinomycetota > Actinomycetes > Geodermatophilales > Geodermatophilaceae > Blastococcus > Blastococcus sp. SYSU D00695. The sequence goes on from NZ_JBJGZP010000006.1 coordinate 48,119, forward strand.
TGCAGCGCGGCGACGAAGGCCAGCCGGATCGACTCGCGGGCCACCGCCTGCTCGGCCGGGTCGCCGTCCTCGGGCAGCACCTGGCGGTCCAGCACCGGCTCGACCCACGCGTCGGCCGGCCGGGTGGCGGCCAGCGACGCCTCGACGGGCTGCCACGAGGTGCCCGACAGGTCCATCGGCAGCGCCCGCCGCTTGCGCCCGTTCAGCTGGTCGAGGCAGACGTTCGTGGCGATCCGGTACAGCCACGACCGCAGCGCCGAGCGGCCCTCGAAGTCGTCCAGGGCCCGCCAGGCGCGGACCATCGTCTCCTGGACGGCGTCCTCGGCGTCGAAGGACGAGCCGAGCATCCGGTAGCAGTAGCCGGTGAGCTCGCGGCGGTGCTCCAGCAGGCGCGGGTCGAGCTCGCCGGTCTGGCCGGGCAGGACGGAAGTCACGGGCTCCTCCTGGGGTCGCGGGCGGAGCGCCAGCAGACCACAGGTGACCGACGGAACGGGAGTCCCCGCGGCTACTGGTAGCTGACCAGCTGGGGTACCGGGTCCACCTGCTGCACGGTCTGCTCGGGGGTGAGCATCGGCGCGTCCTCGTCGATGAAGTTCTTCCAGCCCCAGGCCACCGGCGGGGCGTCGCGGTGCAGGGCCTGCCAGGTCGCCTGCTTGTCCCCCTGCGACCCCTGGCCGTCGGCGTGGACCAGCACGGCGAGCTCGTCACGGGAGGTGTCCAGCCGCTCGCGGCCCGGGATCATGTCGAGCCGGAACTGGTGCAGGACGAGCAGCTTCTGCGGCAGGGCGTTCTCCCGGGTGAGGTCGGCCAGCCAGGTCACCACCCGGTTGACCTCCTCGACGCCCACGGAGCCGATCTGGGTCAGGTGCACCTCGTCCGGCCCCAGCCGCCACTCCGGGTCCAGGGCCAGCCCGACGTGCGGCAGCTCCAGCAGCTCGCGGTAGCGCTCGGCCTGGGTGACGAAGTCGGTGCGGCCCGGCTGCAGGTCCAGGACGACGTAGACGCCGGCCTCGCCCGCGGCCTCCACCCACGGCCGCAGCGTCTCCAGGTCCGCCTCCGCCGAGTAGTCGCCGTCCGCCCCGGCCGACGACGAGGCGACGGTCGCGATGAGCTCGAAGGTGGGGACCACGGGGACGTCGACCAGCGGCTCGTAGGCCGCGGCGTACTCCCGGGCGCGGTCGACCGCCCCGGGCAGGTCCTGCTCGCCGAGCAGACCCAGCGCCGCCGTGCCGGGGTGGCCGTACAGGGCGATCAGCATCCGGCCGGGGAACAGCGTCTGCGCGCCGCCGGGCAGCTGCTGCCCCGTCGCGGCGGTGTCCAGCTTCCACTCCAGGCCCGGCTCCGTGCCCAGGTCGGCGCCGACCGCGACGACGGCGGCCGGCTCCTCCTCGCCGAGCAGCTCCACGAGGTCGGCGGAGGAGCGCGGGTCGGCGTCGTCGAGCACCTGGACGCGGGCCCCCGCCGCGCGGGCGGTCGCGACCGCGGCCAGCGACTCCGGTCCGCCCGTGGCGACCACCAGCGTGCCGGTCAGCGGCTCGGCGCGGTCGACCGACGGCACGCGGCCGTCGCCGCCGCCCTCTGCGGCCGCGCCCCCCGGCGGCACCAGCGCGGCCGGCCGCTCCGGGTCCAGCCCGGCGACGGCGACGACCGCATCGTCGTCGGCGACCTCCTCCGCGTCGCCGAGGTCCAGGCCGGTGGCGCCCTCGACCGCGCCCGGGTCCGCCGCGACGGCGACGACGTCGACGCCCGCGCCCTCCGCGCGCGCCTCGCCGACCGCCAGCACCGTCGTCGCCCCCAGCCGGTCCAGCTCACCGGCCAGCGCGGATCCGCCGCCGTCCGCGGGCTCCAGCAGCAGCGGCACGCCGAGGCCGGCCGCGGCGGAGGCGCCGAGCAGCTCGCCGGGCCGGTCCCCCTCGCGCGCGACGACGGCGACACCGGCCCGCTCGAACAGCGCCCGGCTGGCCGAGGCGGCGGCCGCCACCGGGTCGGCGTCCCCGACGACGGTCAGCCGCTCGCCGGGCGCGGAGGTCTCGACCGGCCCGCCGGTGTCGGCCGACGCCGTCGGGCCGCCGGACGAGCAGCCGCCCACGAGCAGGAGGGCGGCGGCGACCCGCACCGCGGTGCTGCGCACGTCCCCACCTCCCCGCCCGGACCGGACCCGACCCTAACCAGAGCGCGCGGCGGGCGCGGCCCCTGGACACCGGGACCCTCCCCCGCGACGATTCCGGACGTCATGGGGACCCCGCCGCGCACGCACCGACCGTCGGGCCAGCCCGACACCGGAACGGCCGGGTGGCGGGATCGGCCGCGGGCGGCCGCCGCAGCAGGCTCGAGGCCATGACCACCGACGCCACCACCGACGCCACCACGGACGCCACGCCTCCTGACATGACCGCACCCGACGAGGCCGCCGACACCATGCGGCTGCCGCTCGTGCCCACCGCGGCGCCGCCCCTGCGCGGCCGCGGGTTCCTCCGCCAGCTCGGTCTCGACACCGCCTACGCGCTCGTCTCGTTCCCGATCGGCATCGCCGCCTTCGTCGCGATCGTCACCGGGCTGAGCGTCGGGGCGGGGCTGCTGGTGATCTGGGTCGGCGTCGCGGTGCTCGCCCTGACCCTGCTCGTCGCGCGCGGGTTCGCGACCGCCGAGCGCGCCTGGCTGCCCGCCGTCCTGCGCCGGGAGCTGCCGCGGCCGGCCTACCGGCGCGCCGAGGGGACGGCGCTGCGGCGGCTGCTCACGCCGCTGCGGGACGCACAGTGCTGGCTGGACGTCCTGCACGCCGTCGTCCGCTTCCCGTTCGCGATCCTGTCGTTCGTCGTCACCGTGACCTTCTGGTCGATCGCGCTCGGCGGGCTGACCTACGGCGCCTGGGACTGGGCGCTGCCCGACGCGAGCACCGACCCCGGCCAGGAGGACCTGCTGGAGCTGCTCGGCCAGGACAGCTCGGCCGGCAAGCGGATCCTGTTCTACGCGCTCATCGGGCTGGTGGCCGCGCTGCTGCTGCCGTTCGCCGTCCGCGGGGTCGCGGTGCTGCAGGCGCAGGTCGGCCGGGCGCTGCTGACCTCCCGGGCCGCCGCGCAGGAGCAGATCGACCGGGCGACGCAGGGGCGTGACGCCGCCGTCGCCGCCGAGGCCGTGGCGCTGCGCCGGCTGGAGCGCGACATCCACGACGGGCCGCAGCAGCACCTGGTCCGCCTGGGCATGGACCTGGCTCGGGCGCAGCGGCAGCTCGACCGCGACCCGTCGGCGGCGCGGGACACGCTCGGCGAGGCCGCGGGGCTGGCCCGCGAGGCGCTGGAGGAGCTGCGCGCGCTGTCGCGCGGCATCGCCCCGCCGGTGCTGGCCGACCGCGGGCTGGGCGCCGCCCTCGCCGCGCTGGCCGCCCGGTCGCCGGTGCCGGTGGAGCTCGCCGTCGACCTGCCCGAGGAGCGGCTCGCGCCGGTCGTGGAGAACACCGCCTACTTCGTCGTCAGCGAGGCGCTGGCCAACGTCGCCAAGCACAGCGGCGCCTCGGTGTGCCGGGTGGCCGTGGCGCGCGACGGCGGGACGCTGCGGGTCACCGTGGAGGACGACGGGCACGGCGGGGCGGTCGCGGCGCCGGGTCACGGCCTCGCCGGGCTGGCCGACCGGCTGCGGGCGGCCGACGGCACGCTCACCGTGGACAGCCCGCGGGGCGGCCCGACCCGGCTGGCCGCGGAGGTGCCGGGCGCGTGATGCGGGTCGTGCTGGCCGAGGACTCGGTGCTCCTCCGGGAGGGCCTCGTGCGCCTGCTGGAGGAGGCCGGGACCGAGGTCGTCGCGGCCGTCGGCGACGGGCCCTCGCTGGTGCGGGCGGTCGGCGAGCTGCGGCCGGACGTCGCCGTGGTCGACGTCCGGATGCCGCCCACCCACACGGACGAGGGGCTGCGGGCCGCGGTGCAGGCGCGGGCAGCCGTCCCGGGGACGGCGGTGCTGGTGCTCAGCCAGTACGTCGAGGTGGCCTACGCCGACGAGCTGCTGGCCGACGGCCGCGGCGGGGTCGGCTACCTGCTGAAGGACCGCGTCGCCGACCTCGACCAGCTGATGGCCGCGCTGTCGGACGTGGTCGCCGGCGGCACCGTGCTCGACCCGCAGGTGGTGGCGCAGCTGTTCGCGCGGCGGCGGGCCGACGACCCGGTGCGCCGGCTCACCCCCCGCGAGCGCGAGGTGCTCGGGCTCATCGCCGAGGGGCACTCCAACGCGGCGATCGCGCGGCTGCTCGTGGTCACCCCCGGCGCCGTCGAGAAGCACACCCAGCGGATCTTCGCCAAGCTCGGGCTCGCGCCCGACGAGGACCGCAACAGCCGCGTGATGGCGACCCTCGCCTACCTCCGCGGCTGAACGGGACGGCCGCGGCGGCCGCGCGTCGTCACTCCGCCCGGCCCAGCGCCCGCTCGACGTTCTCCGCCATCCGCTGCAGCACCAGCACGGTGCGCTCGTACTCCTGGCGGGACAGGCCGTCGGCGACGTGCCGGCGGACCCGCCCGATCGCCCGCTCCAGCCGCTCGTGCGCGAGGCGCCCCTCGGCGGTCAGGCCCAGGTCGCCGGTGGCGCGGTCCACCCAGCCGCGGCCGAACAGGTCCGCGGCGACGGCCGGCAGGTGCCCGTCGAAGTCGGCCAGCGCCCGGGCCAGCGCGCCCTCGTCCGTGGGCCCGGCGGCCAGGGTGTGCAGCACCTGCCAGTGGCGGCGGGTGAGCCCGTCCCCGGCGACGGCGGCGTCGACGACGTCCTCCAGCAGGGCGTCGAGGTGCTTGACCCACCACCCGATGGGCCGCTGCGCCGGATCCATGCGCGGCATCCTGACATCGACCGGCACGCAGACGAACCCGTTGGCGCACCGTCGTCCCCGGCCGGTAGACAGCAGGGGTGGAGGACCTCACCGAGCAGCTGCGCCCCGCGACCGCCGCCGAGTGGCCCGCATTCGGGCGCGCCCTGGCCGCCGGCTTCGGCAACGACGCGTCCCCGGAGTGGCTGGCCGAGCTGCCCGTCACCGCCGAGATGGACCGCACGCTCGCCCTGTGGGACGGCGACCGCGTCGTCGCCACCTCCGGCGTCTACAGCCGCGAGCTGACCGTGCCCGGCGCCGTCGTCCCCTGCGCGGGCGTCACCTGGGTGACCGTCGCCCCCACGCACCGCCGCCGGGGCGTGCTGACGGCGATCATGCGCCGGCAACTCACCGAGCTGCACGAGCAGGAGCGCGAGCCGGTCGCGGCGCTGTGGGCGTCGGAGGGGTCCATCTACGGCCGGTTCGGCTACGCCCCGGCCACCGTGCGCGGCGGCCTGCAGGGACGGACGGCGCAGCTGGCCCTGCGCCCCGACGTCGCCACCGGGGACGGCAGCGTGCGGCCCGTGACCGTCGAGGAGTACCGGCCGGCCGCGGTCGCGCTGCACGAGCGGCTGCGCCGCGGCGTGCCCGGCACGGTGACCCGGACGGCGACCTGGTGGGACCACCTGCTGGAGGACCGGCCCGAGCGGCGGCCGGGCACCCCGGCACGCCAGTACCTGCTGCACACCGAGCCCGACGGCACCGTGACCGGCCACGCCGCCTACCGGGTGCGGCCGGCGTGGGACGAGGACGGCATGGCCGACGGCACGGTCACCGTCGAGGAGGTCCGCGCGGAGGGCACCCCCGCCTACGCGGCGCTGTGGCGGTACCTGCTGTCGATCGACCTGGTGCGCACCGTGCAGGCGCCGACCGCGTCGGTCGACGAGCCGCTGCGCCACCTGCTCACCGATCCCCGCGCGCTGCACGCCCGGCCGCGGGACGGCCTGTGGCTGCGGCTGGTCGACGTCGGCCGGGCGCTGGCCGCCCGCCGGTACCCGACGCCGATCAACCTGGTGCTCGAGGTGCGCGACCCGTTCTGCCCGTGGAACGACGGGCGGTGGGCGCTCACCGCGCACCCGGCCGGCGGGTTCTGCGCCCGCACCGACAGCGACCCGGACCTGGTGCTCGGCGTCGACGACCTCGCCGCGGCCTACCTCGGCGGCGTCTCGCTGGCCACGCTGCAGGCCGCCGGCCGGGTGACCGAGGTGAGTCCCGGCGCGGTCACGCTGGCGGCGACCGCCTTCGGCTGGCCGGTCACCCCGTGGTGCTCCGACGACTTCTGAGCCGGCTGCCTATCCGCCGAGCTCCTCGATCACCTGGGTGATGCGGGCGTCGTACTCGCGGTACTCCGCGCGCACGGCCTCGAAGGCCTCGACGTCACGGCCGATCGCCGCGAGCTCGCCACCGGCCCGGGCCCGCAGCTCGGCACCGTCGACGTCGGCCTCCGCACGGCAGCGCGCATCGGCGACCGCGACCTCCTGCTCCCGCGCCGAGGGCACGACGCTCCCGGCAGGCCGGTCCTGTTCCTGCTCGCTGAGCCGCGGGACGACGGAGACCGGCGGCATCTCGTTCGGGGACGCCGGCAGGTCGGCGATGGCCGCGGGAGCCATGCAGGCCCGCCACGCCTCTTCGGCCGCCCTCACCTCGTCGCTGCTGTCGACGGCCGCCCAGCCGGCCGACTCGACGGTTCCGAGCAGCGAGGCGGGCGGCTCTCCCAGCCGTGCCCGAGTTCGCTCCCCGCACCGCAGCCCCCGCTCCTGGACGGCCGGGGTGTAGGTCTCGGCGTCCGGGCGCACGACCGGTGTCGCCGGCGCGGGGAGCTGGTACCCCCACCGGGCCGCGATCTGCTCGCTGAAGATGCGTCGATGGGTCCGGGGTTCGAAGCCGGGGTCGAGGTCCGGGCTCGGTGGGAGCACCTGGAACTCCGCGACGCCGTCCATGCACTGGCTGAGCAGCAGATTGCGCGCGTACGTGTCGCGCGGGTCCTGGTACTCCGGCACCAGCGCGTAGACGGGGGACAGGCCGTCCGAGGACAGGTCGTACCCGTAACGGGCCGCGACCTCCGCCGCGGACAGGGACCCAGGCGTCATGGCGTCCACCGTGTCGGCGGCCGGCGCGCCGGAGCCGCAGCCCGCGGCGATTGCGCCGACGACCAGCACGCAGGCGGCCAGGGGGCGGTTCGGGCGACGCATGACGGGGGCCTCTCGACGTGGGATCAGGAACGGGTGGGAGGTCATGGCGCGTAGGTGACCTGCTGAGCGATGGCGAGGACGTCGTCACGGCTCAAGGCCGGGGACGCCGTGAGGAAGTAGAGCGTCCCGTCGGCGAACTGCCCGGCGAGCCACCACTGGGCGTCACTGGCGGCGCTGTCCTCGACCATGCCGAGGCGGGCCGGCCGTCCTCCGACGGTCTCGCGGGTCACCGGTCCCAGCCCGACGACGAGGTCGAGCATGTTCTCGGGGTTGTAGCCGCGCCATGCCTCCTGGAGAGCGACGCTCACCTGCAGGCTCGGGTCCTCGTCGCTCGCGACGGTGATGTGGGCGTCGTCGGCGTAGGACGTCACCGACCAGCCCACCGGGGCCAGGCGGATCTGCAGGTCGACCGGGACGGGGCGCTCCGTGATCGACGCCGCCACCGTGACGACCGCCGAGGTCACGGCGTACGTGTCCTCACCGCGGACCCACACCCACCGGCCGTCCGGCCGCTGCAGGATGAGGTCGGCGAAGGACGAGACGCACACCGTCGCCGGCTCCTCCCGCTGTGTCGGCGTCGCGGTCGCGAAGCGGCAGACCGGCCGGTCGTAGTGCCCGCGCACCAGAGCGGCCTCGGAGCCGCCCACCACCACGGTCCCGGTCTCGGTGACGTCGTCGGCGTCGTGATCGTCCTGCGGCTGCTGGAACTCGTACTGCCAGTCCCCTCGCGGGTCGGCATCGGAAGTCCAGACGGTGAAGCCGGCGCCGTCCGCGGACCGGTAGTCCGCCGTGAAGACCACCGGGCGGTCGCCGGCCGGCGTCGGACCGCCGGAGCGGGTCAGGGTCCGGGTGAGTCCCGGCGGGGCGGGGTCGAGGGACAGCGGGAAGGTGGTCTCCTCCGACGCGACCAGCTCGATCCCGCTCGTCGGCGTCACCGTGCCCGCGGTCGGTCCCGAGACGCTGGCGCCGGGCTGCTGGGGCTCCCCGGCCGACACGGTGAGGACGGCCGTGCACGCCGCCGCGAGCGACAGGACCGCCGCACCCGCGCGCAGGAGGGCCGCGCGGCCCGGTCGCCGTCGCCGCCGACGCACCGACCGACGCGCCTCCCGCGCATCGCTGACGATCTGCCGGGCCGCCACCACGGAAGCCGGCTCCCGCTGGGCGCCGGTCGAGTGTTCGTGCGGCTCGCCGGCGGCTCCGTCGCGCAACTGGAGCAGGAAGTCCTCGGGCAGCGCCGGAAGTGGGCCGTCGAACCCCGCCGCGGCGGCCAGCCGGGCATCCAGCTCGCGCTCAGTGATCACGGTCGACCTCCTCGACGGTCGCGGATGTGTGCAGTGCCCGGCGCAGGCGGGCGCGCGCCCGGTGGAGCCGCACCCGGGCGGTCCCCGCGGACAAGCCGAGGACGCCGGCAGCCTGGGCCGGGGTGAGGCCGTCCCAGCCGATCAGGGTGACCAGCTCGCGGTCCTGGTCCGGCAGTTGTTCGAGCGCCCGCCGGATCAGGTGCCGGTCGGTGCGGTCCTCGTGCAGCACAGCCGGGTCCGGCACCATCGCGTCCCCCAGTGCGGAGGCCAACCGCTCTCCAAGCCGCCCGGCTCGGAGAGAACTCCGGTCGGAGTTGGCCGAGCACAACCGGGCTATGGCGAAGAGCCACGGGAGGACCTCGTCCGGTTCGGTGGGCAGATCGGGGCGGCGGCGCCACGCGACAGCGAACGTCTCCGCGACGACGTCGAGCGCGTCCTCCCGGGATGTCGAACGCCGCAGCGCGTAGCGCAGGACCGACGTGCCGAACGCGCGGTAAGCCTGCTCGAAGGCCGTGTCGACTGGGGATGGCGGGGAACCGGTCGACGGGAGCCGCCCCTGCATCGCCATCACACCCTGATATGTCCGGACCCCCGCGATCGTTACAGCGGCCTCGCAGGGACGCGGCACGCACCCGCGCCCGACCGGGGTGACGGCGCGGACCTACAGGGCGCGGGTCCCGTCCCACTCGTCCAGCGGCGAGCAGTGCCAGCGCCAGGAGGTCACCGGCTCCACACCCGGCAGGTCCCCGCGGCCGGTGGCCCAGCGCAGGGCCGCGACCGGGTCGGCGTCGGCCGGCGCCCACGGGAACAGCCGCACCAGCACGGCGTCGGCGAGGTCGGCCGGCGGCTGCCACGGCAGGCCGAGCGCGTCGGCGACGTCACCGGTGTGCAGCAGCAGCTCGGCCGCGCCCATGGCGGCGAAGCCGGAGGCGTCGGGGGTGCCCCAGTCGTGCCGGCCGCGGTCGCCCGGCGCCGCCCCCTCGACGGTGCGGGCGAGGACCTCGGCGGCGGCGACCTGCTGGCGGACCAGCTCGGGCAGCGCGGCCTCCCGGCGCCGTCCGAGGGTGAACCCGTCCGCCCCCTCGGGGCCCGCCGCGAGGTCCTGGGCGTACCAGATGAGGCAGCCGGTCACGTGCGCGGTGACGCCAGCGACATCGTCATCCAGCGCCGGCACCCGGGCCGCGCCGTCGGGCACCGCGGCGAGGAGCTCCCGGGCCGCCGCGGCGGCCCGGCGCAGCTCCGCCCCGGTCATCCCGCGTCGAGCTCCGAGCGGGTGGGCAGGCCCCCGGCCGGGCGGTGCCGGTCGCGCTCGTAGTCGGCGATGAGGCCGATGCGGCGCACGTGCCGCTCGTCCTGGCTGAAGGGCGTCGCGAGGAAGTGCAGCACGAGCTCGGTGGCCTCCTCGACGCTGTGCTGCCGGGCACCGACGGCGACCACGTTGGCGTCGTTGTGCTGGCGGGCGAGCTCGGCGGTCGCGGTGCTCCACACGAGCGCGGCGCGCACGCCCGGCACCTTGTTGGCGGCGATCTGCTCGCCGTTGCCCGAGCCGCCGATGACGACGCCGAGGCTGCCCGGCTCGGTCACGACCCGCTCGCCGACCTCGAAGCAGAACGGCGGGTAGTCGTCCTGGGCGTCGTACTCGAACGCCCCGCAGTCCACCGGCTCGTGCCCCGCGGCGGTCAGCGCCGCCTTGAGGTGCTCCTTGAACTCCAGGCCCGCGTGGTCGGTGCCGACGAAGACGCGCATGGTCGCGATTCTCTCAGGCCCGGCCGTTGGCGGTCCTGGGGGTCGACGGGCGGCGCGGGCGCCGGGTGATGGCACGGCGAACGGTGGTGGACGCCGAGACCGCGCCGGCCGGAGCTCGGCCACGCCTGCGCGCGGTCGACGCTCTGGACGCCTGCGTCGCCACCTGGTCCGCCCGCCGCATCGCCGAGGGGACGGCGGAGCGGGTGGCAAGGGCAGCCGCGACTCGGGGTGCCGACCGATGCGGGTCGCCTCGCAGCTCCGACGTGTGCCGCTGCTCGGTCCCGCTCCTGCCTCGGGTGCCGACGGCGGCGAGTGTCAAGGGCCTTCGCGCATCTGTGGACAGCGCTCTGACCTGGGGATTCACCGTGCATCGTCCCCCTCCGGCCGGTATGATCGAACACGTGTTCGAGATGCTCGGGGGGGCGGGATGGGTGAGCTGCGGTCGGCGCTGGACGCCCTCGCCGACCTCGACCTCGACGACCTGCCCGACGGGGTGCTGCTCGACCACGTGCGGGAGCTCGTGGCGGCGTCGCACCGGTTGGAGGCGCAGGTGGCGCGGGCGGTGCGCCGGGCCGACGTGCGCGGCGCCGTCGAGCACGACGGCGCCGCCACGGCCAAGGCGTGGCTGCGCGGGATCGTGCGGCTGTCGGGCTCTGCCGCCGGGCGCCTGGTCACCCAGGGGCGCGCGTTGGAGCAGCTGCCGGTCACCGAGCGCGCCTTCGGCGACGGGCTGCTCGGCGCCGACCAGGTGGAGCTGATCGCCCAGATCGTGAAGCCGGCGCACTTGCAGCTGGCAGAGGCGCAGGGCATCGACGTGCCCGTGGTGGAGGCCGCGCTGGTCGAGCTGGCCCGCCGGGGCACCCACCGGGACCTGCAGCGCGCGGTCGGCACCTATCTGGCCCAGCTGGACCCCGACGGGCCTGAGCCCGACCCCACCGAGGAACGCGCGCTCACCCTGGTGCAGCACCCCGACGGCACGTGGACGATCGGCGGCACCCTCGATGCGGTCGGCGGGGAGAAGGTCGCCACCGCCCTGGAGTCCATCGCCGCCGCCAGCCGCTGCGCCGCCGACACCCGCACCCGCGCCCAGCGCACCGGCGACGCCCTCGTCCAGCTCGCCGACCTCGCGCTGGCCTCCGGTCAGCTGCCGGTGCTGCGCACCGTGAAGCCGCACGTCATCGTCACCGTCGGCCTGCCAGACCTGCTCGACCCGGCCACCGGACCGGCCACCGCCGGCACCGGCCTGGGCGCCACCCTGTCGGCCGCCCGCGCCCGCTGGACCGCCTGCGACGCCACCGTCACCCGCATCGTCCTCGACCCCGACGGGCTGCCCATCGACGTCGGCCGCAGCCAGCGCATCGTCCCCGCCCACCTCCGCAAGGCCGTCGAACACCGCGACGAGCACTGCGTGTTCGCCGGCTGCGAGGCACCCCGCTGGTACTGCGACGTCCACCACGTCATCGAGTGGTCCCAGGGCGGACCGACGTCGCTGGACAACTCCGCCCTGCTCTGCGAACGCCACCACACCAAGGTCCACCACGGCTACCGCATCGAACGCGACGACACCGCACCACCAGGCCGGCGCTGGCGCACCTACCGCCCCGACGGCACCGAGATCGTCATCCCCACTCCCCTACGGGTCTGACCTCCAGCGCCTTCCCACCCCGCGGCCACCTGGCCGCGGGGCACGAGGGCGCGCGCCGGCCGTGACGCGAGCCCCGGCCGGAGAGCTGAGATCCCCCGTTCCTGAGGTACCGCGAAGCCGGGCACCCAGGCCAGGTCCTACGTCAGGCGGCGGACGACCGGCAGCGGCAGGACGCGCAGCAGACCGGCGACCGGACGCCACGGCCACTCCGGCACGTACGCCCGGGCCGGCTCCCGCTCGATCGCGGCGACCAGCGCGTCCACGCCGGTGTCCAGGTCGACGGTGAACGGGCCGCGCCGGCCGACGTTGAGATCGGTCTCGATGTAGCCGGGCAGCACCGTGGTCACGCGGATCCCGGTGCCGAGCAGGTCGGACCGGATCCCCTCGGCGAGCGCGTTGAGCGCGGCCTTGCTGGCGCCGTACGCCGTCCGCGTGCCGGGCATGCCGCGGACGGAGGCGACCGACGAGACGACGACCAGGTGCCCGTGGCCCTGCGCGCGGAAGAGCGCGACGGCGGCCTCGCACTGGGCGTGGGTGCCCAGCACGTTGGTGAACAGCGTGGCGCGGTTGGCCCACCCGGCACCGGTCCCGACCGAGGCGCCCTTGCCGATGCCGGCGTTGGCGACGAACCGGTCGATGCCGCCCAGCTCGCCGGCGAGCTTCGGCACGACCTCCTCGACGGCGCTGGCGTCGTCGACGTCCAGCTCGGCGGTGACCACCCGGACGCCCGGGTGGGCGGCGACCAGCTCGTCGCGCAGGGCGTCCAGCAGGTCGAGGCGGCGGGCGACGAGGGCGAGGTCACGGCCGCGGGCGGCGAACCGGCGGGCCATGCCCGCCCCGAGGCCGGAGCTGGCGCCGGTGATCAGGATGCGCTGACGGGTGGGGCTCGGCACGGGCCGAGGATGCCAAACGGCCTTCCCGCGCAGGCTGGCGGTCCTGCACGGGGCAGGACCGCCACCCCGCACGGGCACGCGTCACTCGAGGCCGCGCAGCTCCAGGGTGTCTGCCGGGACCGAGTCCATGTCGGGACCGGCGGTACGGGTGCGCTTGAGCTCCCAGAAGTCCGGCAGGTTGGCCAGCAGCACCGCGCCGTCGAAGGCCCTGCCGGCGTCCTCACCGGTGGGCACCTTGCTGATGACCGGGCCGAAGAACGCGACGCCGTCGATGTGCATGACGGGGGTGCCGACGTCGTCGCCGACCGGGTCCATGCCGGCGTGGTGGCTCTTCTCCAGCTCCTCGTCGTAGTCGGTGGAGGTGGCGGCCTCGGCCAGCGAGGCGGGCAGGCCGACCCGCTCCAGCGCGGGGACGATCAGCTCGTCGAGCTCCACGCCCTCGTGGTGGCGCAGCGTGCCCATGGCCGTGTAGAGGTCGCCGAGCACCTCGTCGCCGTGCTGCTGCGCCGCGGCGATCGCGACCCGGACCGGTCCGATCGCCTTCGTCATCATCTCGCGGTACTGCTCGGGCAGGTCCCGCCCGCGGTTGAGCACCGCCAGCGACATGACGTGCCAGTGCAGGTCGATGTCGCGCACCTTGGCGGCCTCCAGCACCCAGCGGCTGGTCAGCCACGCCCACGGGCACAACGGGTCGAACCAGAAGTCGACCCGGGCCTTCACCGGCGCGCTCTGCACTGCCTCGGTCATCCGTCGTGCTCCTCGTGTGCGTCTGTCTGGACGTCGCCCGGCGCGCGGTGCACCGGGCCCTGACGGCTCCCAAGTCGGGGTCCGGGCGGGTTGTTCCCGACCGCGGCCCTCCGACGCACGGCGGTCCGTCGTCGCCCCGTGGGAAGCTCCCCGGGTGGCCGTACCCAACCTGACCCGCGACGACGCCGCCGCCCGCGCCCGCCTCCTGGCCGTGCAGGGCTACGACCTGTTCCTCGACCTGACCGACGGCTCCGGGCGCCCGGGCACGTCGACGTTCCGGTCGACGACGACGGTCGAGTTCACCTGCCGCGAGCCGGGCGCGAGCACCTTCATCGACCTGATCGCCGAGACCGTCGTCTCGGCGACGCTCAACGGCGCGGCGCTCGACGTGGGCACCTACACCGAGGAGGGCGGGCTCCCGCTGCCCGACCTGGCCGAGCACAACACCCTCGAGGTCGTCGCCGACTGCCGGTACTCGAACTCCGGCGAGGGCCTGCACCGCTTCGAGGACCCGGAGGACGGTCAGGTCTACCTGTACACACAGTTCGAGCCGGCCGACGCCAAGCGGATGTTCGCCTGCTTCGACCAGCCCGACCTCAAGGGCACCCACACCGTGCACGTGGTCGCGCCGTTCGACTGGCAGGTCGTCTCCAACACCGGTGGGCGCACGATCGAGGCCGGCCCCGGCGGGTCCCAACTGGTGCACTTCGAGCCCACCAAGCGGCTGTCGACCTACCTGGTCGCGTTGATCGCCGGCCCGTACGCGCGCGTCACCGACGAGCACGACGGCATCCCGCTGGGCCTGTACTGCCGGGCGTCGCTGGCCAAGTACCTCGACCCGGACGAGCTGTTCGCCGTCACCAAGCAGGGCTTCGACTTCTACCACCGGGTGTTCGACTACCCGTACCCGTTCGACAAGTACGACCAGCTGTTCGTGCCGGAGTTCAACGCCGGCGCGATGGAGAACGCCGGCGCGGTCACGTTCCTGGAGGACTACGTCTTCCGGTCCAAGACCAGCCGGGCCCGCTACGAGCGCCGCGCGGAGACGATCCTGCACGAGCTGGCGCACATGTGGTTCGGCGACCTGGTGACCATGCGCTGGTGGGACGACCTGTGGCTCAACGAGTCCTTCGCCACCTACATCAGCACCCTGTGCCAGGCCGAGGCGACCGAGTACACGACCGCCTGGACGACGTTCGCCAACACCGAGAAGGCGTGGGCGTACGCGCAGGACCAGCTGCCCTCCACCCACCCGATCGCCGCCGACATGGTCGACGTCGCCGCGGTCGAGGTGAACTTCGACGGCATCACCTACGCCAAGGGCGCCTCGGTGCTCAAGCAGCTGGTCGCCTACGTCGGCCGCGACGAGTTCCTCGCCGGCATCCGCCGCTACTTCCGCACCCACGAGTACGGCAACACCACGCTGGCCGACCTCCTGGACCCGCTGTCGGAGGCCACCGGCCGCGACCTGTCGGCGTGGGCGGAGCAGTGGCTGCAGACCAGCCAGGTCAACACCCTGCGCCCGGTGTACGAGCTGACCGACGACGGCCGCTACGCCTCGTTCGCCATTGAGCAGACCGCGGTGCCCGAGCACCCGCACCTGCGGCGGCACCGGCTGGCCGTGGGGCTGTACGACAACGGGCCCGACGGGCTGACCCGCACCACGCGGGTGGAGCTGGACGTCGACGGCGCGCGCACCGAGGTGCCCGACCTGGTGGGCCACCCGGCCGCCGCCCTCGTCCTGGTCAACGACGACGACCTCACCTACGCGAAGCTGCGGCTGGACGACCGGTCGCTGGCGACGCTGCGGACGTCGATCGGCACGCTGTCCGACCCGCTCGCCCGCGCGCTGTGCTGGTCGGCGGCCTGGGACATGACCCGCGACGCCGAGCTGCCCGCCCGCGACTGGGTGCAGCTCGTGCTGGCCGGCATCGACGCCGAGACCGAGACCAGCGTCGTCCAGTCACTGCTGGCCCGCGTCCAGTCGGCGCTGACCTCCTACGCCGACCCGCGCTGGGCCGACGTGGGCTGGCGCGCGCTGGCCGACAAGTCGCTGGCCGCGCTGGAGTCCGCCGCCCCGGGCAGCGACGAGCAGCTGCAGTGGTCGCGCGCCTTCGCGGCGGCGGCCCGCACCGAGGAGCACGCCGCCGTCCTGCGCGGGCTGCTCGACGGCACGCGGGCGGTCGAGGGCCTGGCCGTCGACGCCGACGCGCGGTGGGCGTTCCTCAACGGGCTGGTCGCCATCGGCGCGGCCGGGGACGCCGAGATCGACGCCGAGGCCGAGCGGGACGCCACCGCGACCGGCGTGCGCCGTGCCGCGACGGCGCGGGCGCTGCGGCCGACCGCGGAGTCCAAGGAGGAGACCTGGCGCCGGGCCTTCACCGACGCCAGCGTCCCCAACGCCGTGCACGAGGCGATGCTCGCCGGGTTCTGGCACCCGGCCCAGCGGGAGCTGACCGCCGGGTACGTCGAGCGGTACTTCACCGACATCCGGCCGCTGTGGGAGAGCCGCCCGGGCGAGATCGCCAAGAACGCGGTGCAGTACCTGTTCCCGCCGGTCGTCGAGCCGCGGACGGTGCAGGCCGCCGACGCCTGGCTGGCCGAGGCCGACCACCCGGCCCCGCTGCGCCGGCTCGTGGCCGAGGGCCGCGACGGCATCGCCCGCGCGTTGCGGGCCCGCGAGCGGGACGCCGCCGAGACGGAGTGACGACGTGGTCCCGCCGGGAGCCCGCCGCCGAGGTGGCGGGTCCCCGGCGGGGTCGCCCGCCGCCCGGGACGCCCGCCGCCCGGGTGGCACGCCCCCGCCCACCACGCCGCGAGGCCCAGGACCGGGACGGTCCTGGGCCTCGCGAGCAGGCGCCCCCTGGTGGGGGCCTCCCTCAGTGGGTGTGCAGGCCCCGCGGGTGCCCGGCCTGGTCCGACATCTGGCGCAGGCCGTTGACGATGCCGCCCACCAGGTCGCCGGAGGCGAAGGAGTTCGTCATCGACAGGACGGCGAGGGCGCAGGCGCGGTCGGGCAGCCGGCGCGCCGCGGCGGCGCCGGTGACGACCTCGACGACGCGCTGACCCGGCGAGATCGCCAGCAGGACGGCGTCGGCCGGGTCGCCGCCGGAGGTCGCGTGCATCTCCTCGGCGCGGGCGCGGGTGCGGGCGCCCAGGTCACCGAGGTAGAGGGTGAACCGCAGGCCGGTCTCGCGAGAGGACATGGTCAGCGCCTCGTCCAGCCGGGAGAGCTCCGGCAGCGTGAACGGGCCCTGCTGGCCGTCGGCCTCGTCGGTGCGCGCCGGGTCCGTGACGTGGGTGGCCGTGTCGTGCGACGTGGCCTCGAGTGAGCGGGTCATCGCCGGCCTCCGGGGACGATCGGGGTGGGGGTGGTCATGGCGCGGTGCTCACCAGGTCCCGCGGGCGCCGCCGCGCGGGCCGGTGACGACCGGCGCGGGGCGGGCCGACGCCGCCGAGGCGCCGTGGGCGGAGGCGCCGTGGCCGTCGCCGTGCGGCTCCTGGTAGACCGAGGAACCGATCGCCTTCGGGCCGTCGTCGTGGCCACCGGCCGCCGACCCGTGCGGGTGCGGCTCCCACCAGACCGGGGCGTACTCCCACGCCTGGCCCGGCTTGTACCGGACCTTCCGCACCCGACCCGGGACCAGGGTCAGGAGCGCGAACAGGAGGACGATCGCCAGCGGGATCACCGCGAAGATCAGGATGGTCTCGACGACGCTCACGCCTGACAACCTACCGGCACCCGGTGCCGGATCCGCCGTCGTGTCCTCCCCCGGCGGGGCGCCGGTGCGCCGCCGCTCCCGGGCCCGCGGCGAGCCGGTCCCGCGCCGGGGTGGCGGGGGCGCCGGCGGGGCGTAGACAGGACGTCGTGGACCTCTCCCGCTCCGCCGCCGAGGCGCTCGACGCGGCCGATCCGCTCGCCGCCGCCCGCGACCGGTTCGTGATCGCCGACGACCTGCTCTACCTGGACGGCAACTCCCTGGGCCGGCTGCCCCGGGAGACCCCGGCCGCGCTGGCCCGGGTCGTCGAGGAGCAGTGGGGCCGGGGCCTGGTCGGCTCCTGGTCGTCGTGGATCGGGCGGGCCACCGAGATCGGCGACCTGCTGGCCACCGGCGTCCTGGGCGCCCGGCCGGGCGAGGTGCTGGTGAGCGACTCGACGTCGGTCGACCTCTACAAGCTGCTGTCCGCCGGCGCCGACGCCCGCCCCGGCCGCGACGTCCTGGTCTGCTGCGCCGACGACTTCCCCACCGACCGCTACGTCGTCGCGGGCGTCGCGGCGGCCCGCGGCATGCAGGTGCGCGAGATCCCCGCCGACGTCGACGAGGGGCTCGACCCGGCGGTGCTCGCCGCGGCGCTGGACGAGCGGGTCGCCGTCGTCGTCCTCTCGGCGGTGGCCTACCGCTCCGGGGCGCTGCCCGACCTCGCCGCGGTGACCCGCCTGGTGCACGACGCCGGCGCGCTGGTGCTGTGGGACCTGTCGCACGCCGCCGGCGCGGTGCCGGTCGAGCTCGAGGCGATCGGCGCCGACCTGGCCGTGGGCTGCACCTACAAGTACCTCAACGGCGGTCCGGGCGCGCCCGCGTTCCTCTACGTCCGGCGCGAGCTGCAGGACGGCCTGCGCCAGCCGATTTGGGGCTGGTTCGGCCAGCGCGACCAGTTCGCGATGGGCGAGACCTACGACCCCGCGCCCGGCATCGAGCGCTTCGGCGTCGGGACGCCGCCCGTGCTGGCGATGGCCGGGGTCGAGGTCGGCGCCCGGCTGGTCGCCGAGGCGGGCATCGAGGCGCTCGCGGCGAAGGGGCGGGCGCTCACCGGCCTGCTGGTGGCGCTGGCCGACGCGTGGCTGGCGCCGCACGGGGTGGCGCTGGCCTCCCCGCGGGACCCGGCGCGGCGCGGGTCGCACGTCAGCCTCGCGCACCCGCAGGCCTGGCAGCTGACGCAGGCGCTGGTGGACCGCGGCGTCGTCCCCGACTTCCGGACGCCGGACCGCGTGCGGCTGGGGCCGGCGCCGCTGTACACCCGGTTCGCCGACATCTGGGACGCCATGGACCGCTTCCGCGAGGTGCTGGCCACCGGCGCGCACGAGGCGTACCCGACCGAGCGCTCCCGCGTCACCTGAGGCATGGGAGGCCATCCCTCGGGCTCCGCCGCGCCGACGTGGGGATCGCTTCCCATGCCTGGGCCGGTGGGGGTCAGGGGCGGCGGGGGTCAGGGGCGGCGGGGGTCAGGGGCGGCGGGGGTCAGGGCTGGTCGGGGTCGGGGGCGCCGATCGGGTTGCCGGCCGGCCAGTCCCCCGCGGCGACGACGGCGCGGCGGACCGGGGCCAGCAGCGCCGCCAGCCGGTCGCAGCCGGGGTCGCCGAGCGCCTGCCACGGGCGCACCGCCAGCCGGTCGGTGTCCGCCTCGATCGCGGCGACCTTCGCCAGGCCCTCCGCGGTGAGCTGCCCGGCGTCGAGCCAGCCGCGGTCGGCGAGCCCGGCGGTCGCGGCGTCCCACTCCGCCTCGGACCACCCCCGCGCCCGCAGCAGCCACTCCCGGTCGGTGCGGCCGGCCGCGACGGCGAGGACGTGGGCGGCCAGCCCGTCGATCCCCCGCTGCACGAGCGCGACGACGTGCCCGTCCCCGCGGTGCTCGCGCAGCGTGGTGAGCGCCTGCCACAGGGCCAGGTGCGGCCGGTCGGGCACCGGCAGCCCGGCGTTGGCGGCGGCGAGCGGCCGTCCGGTGGTGTCGACGGCGGCCGCGGCCTCCCCCGCGAGCGCGGCGGCCTCCGCGGCCGCGGGCGAGTGCGCCCACTCCCCCAGCACCCGCCCGACCGCGGCGTCGACCCCGGCCAACCGGGCGGACAGCGCCCCGGCCGGCGACACCGCGTCCCACACGCCCGGCACCCACCGCCGCACGAACGACGGCGCGAAGCCGGCGAAGGTCGCCGTCACCACCTCCGGCCCGACCGCGCCCAGGGGCGCGGCGCGCATCGCGAAGTAGCCCGCCCAGGAGCCGCGCAGCCCGGCGTCCTGGGCGACCTCCCGCGCCTCCGGCGCGAAGTAGGACAGCGCGTGGAACGGCTCGCCGAGCGCCCACAGCCGCCGCGCGGTCCCTGGTGACGTCAAGCGCTCACGCTCTCGGGGATGCCCAGCCACTCGCGCCAGCGCGGGTCGACGGTGCGGTGCCCGAGCAGCCGCCAGGCCGCCCCGCTCGGGGTGGCCGGCGGGTGCGGCAGCTTCCACCCGAGCTCGGCCAGCGACCTGTCGGCCTTGGTGTGGTTGCACCGCCGGCAGGCGGCGACCACGTTGTCCCAGGTGTGGGTGCCCCCGCGGCTGCGCGGCACGACGTGGTCGATGCTCGTCGCCGAGCCGCCGCAGTACACGCACGTCTGCCCGTCGCGGGTGAAGACCGCACGCCGCGACAGCGGCACCGAGGCGGGATAGGGGACGCGCACGTAGCGGGTCAGCCGCACGACGACCGGGACCGGCAGGCTCACCGACTCGGCGTGCACGACGTCGGCCGCGGAGTCCAGCGAGACCGCCTTGTCCGCCAGCACGAGCACGATGGCCCGCCGGCTGGAGACGACGCACAGCGGCTCGAAGGTGGCGTTGAGCAGCAGGGTGGCCGCGGTCGTGCCGCGGGCGGGGACAGGAGCGAGTGGCAGGGGTGTGGGGTCGCGCCGCGGGCCCGGCTGGCCCGTGGACGACCCGGATCCGACACGCGGCACGGGGCACCTCCAGCGCCCCGGGACGTGCCGCTGGGTGCTGCGCGACCCACGGGCACGCCCATCATGGCCCCGGACGGGGCTCCGGCGCTCGTGAGCTCCGCGTCCGGGGGTGGGATCGGTCACCACCAGGAGCAGCCGAGAGGCATACCGTGCACCAGGTGCGCTATCCCGAGGCCCCCCGGCTCGACCTGATCGAGGACCTGCACGGCACCCCCGTCGCGGACCCCTACCGCTGGCTGGAGGACGCCGCGGACCCGCGGACCCGCGCGTGGACCGCGGCCCAGGACGCCCTGACCGCGGAGCAGCTGGCCGCCCTGCCGCTGCGCCCGGCCTTCGCCGCGCGGCTCGAGCAGCTGGTGCACGCCGGCGCCGTCGGCGTCCCGGTGCACCGGGCGGGGCGCGCGTTCTCCACCCGCCGCGACCCCGGGCAGGAGCACGCCGTCCTCCGGGTCCGCGAGCCCGACGGCTCGGTCCGCGTCCTGGTCGACCCGATGGCGGTCGACCCGGCGGGCACCACCACGCTCGACGCCTGGTCGCCGTCCTGGGAGGGGGACCGGCTGGCCTACCAGCTGTCCACCGGCGGCGACGAGGAGTCGCGGCTGTACGTGCTCGACGTGACCACCGGCGAGCAGCTGGACGGGCCGGTCGACCGCTGCCGCTACTCCCCCGTCGCCTGGCTGCCCGGCGGCGAGGAGCTGTTCTACGTCCGCCGGCTCGCCCCGGACGCCGTGCCGGCCGGCGAGGAGCAGTTCCACCGCCGGGTCTGGCGCCACCGGGTGGGCGCCGACCCGGACACCGACGTCCTGGTGCACGGCGACGGGCTGGACCCCACGAACTACTACGGCGTGCGCACGAGCCGCGACGGCCGCTGGCTCACCGTCTCCGCCTCGGCCGGCACCGCCCCGCGCGACGACGTGTGGCTGGCCGACCTGGCCGCCGGTGGCGACCTCCGGGAGCTGCAGGTCGGCGTCGACGCGCAGACCTCCGCCTGGGTCGCCCGCGACGGCCGGCTGTGGCTGCACAGCGACCGCGACGCCCCGCGGTCGCGGCTGGCCGTCGCCGACCCCGAGGACCCCGCGACCTGGGACGTGACCGCCTGGCGCGACGTCGTCCCGGAGTCCCCGGACGGCGTCCTGTCCGACGTCGCCCTGGTCGACGGGCCCGACGGCGGGCTGCAGGTGCTCGCCGTCCACTCGGTCGACGCCACCGACCGGCTGTCGGTCTGGGCCGCCGACGGCGGCGGGCAGCTCGCGCAGGTCACCGCGCTGCCGCCGGGCAGCGTCTCCGGGGTCACCTCCCCGCCGGAGGGCGGCACCGCCGCGTGGGTGGGCTTCACCGACCACTCGACGCCGCCCTCGGTGCTGCGCTGGGACGCCGCCGACCCGACCGCGCTGACCGACGCCGAGCGCGCCCCGGTCGCCGGCGACGTCCCCGAGGTCACCGTCCTGGAGACCCACGCGACGAGCGCGGACGGCACCCCGGTGCACCTGTTCGTCCTGTCGGGCACCGGCCGGCCCGACACGCCGCGGCCGACCGTCCTCTACGGCTACGGCGGCTTCAACGTCTCGCTGACCCCCGGCTACTCGGCGCAGGCGCTGTCCTGGGTCGCCGCGGGCGGGGTGTGGGTGGTGGCCAACCTGCGCGGCGGCTCCGAGCACGGCGAGGAGTGGCACCGCGCCGGGATGCGCGAGCGCAAGCAGAACGTGTTCGACGACTTCGCCGCCGCCGGCGAGCACCTGGTCGCCCAGGGGTGGACGACGCACGGGCAGCTGGCCGTCATGGGCGGCTCCAACGGCGGGCTGCTGGTCGGCGCCACGCTGACCCAGCGGCCCGACCTCGCCGCCGCCGTCGTCTGCAGCGCCCCGCTGCTGGACATGGTCCGCTACGAGCGGTTCGGGCTGGGCCGCACCTGGAACGACGAGTACGGCACCGCCGAGGACCCCGTCGAGCTGGGCTGGCTGCTCGGCTACTCGCCGTACCACAACGTGCGGGAGGGACCGGCCTACCCGGCGGTCCTGTTCACGACGTTCGAGAGCGACACCCGCGTGGACCCGCTGCACGCGCGCAAGCTCGCCGCCGCCCTCCAGCACGCCACCACCGGCGACGGCCCGGTGCTGCTGCGGCGCGAGGTGTCGGTCGGCCACGGCGCCCGCGCGGTGAGCCGCACGGTCGGGCTGGCCGCCGACCAGCTGGCCTTCCTCGCCGCGCACACCGGACTCGCCGGGGCTGCAACGGCGGGCTGACGTTCGCGCGCTCGCCTGCCAGTATTCACCGTGATGGACGGTTCACTGTCCGTGGTCGCTGCCGTCGACGGCGGCCCCACGGAGATCCCGGAGTGCGTCGCGGACGCGGGCTCGCTGTGCGCCCGCGTCTACGACCTGTTCGGCCTCGACTGGCTCGCCGCGAACGCGGACGGGCTGATCGGCACACCGCTGCGGATCGCGCTGGTCGTGGTGGTCGCCGTGGTCGTGCGGCTGCTGCTGCACCGGGCGTTCCGCCGGCTCACCGCGCGCACCGCCACCGGGACGATGCCGACGATCCTGCGGCCCTGGCGGGCCCGCGCCCGCGCCGCGGACCCCGACGGGCTGGAGACGATCGCCGAGCGCCGCACCCAGCGGGCGGCGGCCATCGGCTCGGTGCTGCGCAGCTTCTCCTCGTTCGTGGTCCTCGGCATCGCCGTCGTCCTGGTGCTCGGCGAGCTCGGCGTCAACCTGGCGCCGATCATCGCCAGCGCCGGCGTGCTCGGGGTCGCGCTCGGGTTCGGCGCGCAGAACCTGGTCAAGGACTTCATCGCCGGCATCGGGATCATCCTGGAGGACCAGTACGGCGTCGGCGACGTCGTCGACCTCGGCGAGGCCACCGGGACCGTCGAGGCCGTGGGGCTGCGGATCACCCGGCTGCGCGACGCCCACGGCGTGGTCTGGTACGTCCGCAACGGCGAGGTGCTGCGGGTGGGCAACAAGAGCCAGGGCTTCGCCCAGGTCGTCATCGACATGCCCGTGGCCCACGACACCGACCTCGACGCCTGCCGGGCCGTCATGCAGGAGGTCGCCGACGCGATGTACGCCGAGCCCGAGTGGGCCGGGGTCCTCCTCGCCGAGCCCGAGTCGCTGGGCGTCGAGCAGATCACCGCCCAGGGCGTCGTCATGCGCGTGCAGGTCCGGAGCGCGAACGCCGACCAGTGGCGGGTGGCCCGCGAACTGCGGCTGCGGCTGTCCGAGCGGTTCGCGACCGAGGGCATCCGCACGCCGATCCCGGTGCTCGGCGCGACCGCGCCCGGCGGCCCCCGGTGACCCGGGCACCCACCACCACCCGGCGGGAGGCACCCGTGGGCGAGACCGCCCGGCAGGCCACCTTCGGCGAGGTCTTCGCCGTGCCCGAGTTCCGGCCGCTGTTCGGCAGCCACCTGCTCTCCACCATCGGCGACCAGCTGGCCCGCGTGGCGCTGACCGTGCTGGTCTACCAGCGCACCGACTCCCCGCTGCTGTCGGCGATCACCTTCGCGATCAGCTACCTGCCGTGGCTGGTCGGCGGCCCGGTGCTGGCCACCCTCGCCGACCGGCTGCCCCGGCACCGCGTGCTCATCGCCAGCGACGTCGCCCGGGGGCTGCTGGTGGCCGGGATGGCGGTCCCCGGGACCCCGCTGCCGGTCCTGCTGGTCCTGCTGCTGCTCGTCTCGCTGTTCGCGCCGCCGTTCGAGTCGGCCCGCTCCGCGCTGATGGCCGACGTCCTCAGCGGCGACCGGTACGCCGTCGCCACCTCGCTGACCAACGTCAGCGCGCAGGTGTCGCAGGTGATCGGGTTCGCCGCCGGCGGCACGCTGATCGCCGCGCTGGACCCGTCCTGGGTGCTGCTGCTGGACGCCGCCACGTTCGCCGTCTCCGCGGTGTGGCTCCGCGCCCGGCTGCACCCGCGCCCCGCCCCGGCGGCCCCCACCGGCCGCGGCGTCTCCGTCTGGCGGGACACCGCCGAGGGGCTGCGGCTCATCCGGCGCAGCCCCCGCCTGCTGACCATGGTCGCGCTGGTCTGGGTCGGTGTGATGTTCGCCAACGCCGCGGAGGGCATCGCCGCCCCGCTGGTCGACGAGCTCGGCGGTGGCGCGACCGCCGTCGGGCTGCTGCTGGCGGCCAACCCCCTGGGCGTCACCGTGGGTGGGCTCGTGCTCGTCCGGTCCGTCGCGCCCGCCCGCCGCGACCGCCTGGTGCCCGCGCTGGTGCTGCTCTCGCTGGCGCCGATCCTGCTCGCCGGCCTGGTCGCCCTGTGGGCACCGCCCGGGCCGGCGACCTCCGGCGTCGTCCTGGCCTGCATGTTCGTCGCCGGCATCGGGGCCGCCTGGACGATCCCGCTGAACGTCTCGTTCGTGCAGGCGGTGCCCAGCGCCTACCGCGGCCGCGCCATCGGGGTGGCCGTCAGCGGCCTGTACGGCGTCCAGGGGCTGGGCGCGCTGGGCGCCGGGCTCGCCGCCGAGCGCCTGCCGCCCAGCGGCGTCGTCGCCCTCGTCGGTGGCCTCGGGGTGCTCGCGGTCCTGCCCCCGCTGCTCGCCTGGACCCGGCTGCGCGACGGCGACGTGGCGGCGGGCACCGGTCCTGCGGGACGATGAGGGTGCGACCGCGCCGCGCGGCCGCACCGGAGCACCGGAACACCTGAGCACCGCACCGTCGGACACGACGCCGACGAGCGCCAGCGAGGAGGCGTCGTGAGCGAGCCCGGCCGCACCCTGCCCTCGGCACGGGCCTTCTACGACGAGGTGGGCGGCGCGCCCACCTTCTCCCGCCTCGTGGCCCGGTTCTACGCGGGTGTCCGCACCGACCCGGTCCTGGCGCCGCTGTACCCGCCGGACGACTGGGAGGGCGCCGAGACGCGCCTGCGCATGTTCCTGGAGCAGTACTGGGGCGGACCCACCACGTACTCCCAGCAGCGGGGCCACCCGCGGCTGCGGATGCGGCACGCCCCCTTCGCCATCGGACCGGCCGAGCGCGACGCGTGGCTGGCCCACATGCGCGACGCGGTCGACTCCCTCGGGCTCCCGCCCGAGCAGGACGCCACCCTCTGGGGCTACCTGGAGATGGCGGCCCGGAGCATGCAGAACCGCTGACGCCCCGCCCTTCCCCACCGCTCGCGAGCCGACGCGGGCGGCCTCCGGCGGAACACCCCCGAGGAGTCCTGTGACCTCCCTGCCCGCGCGTCCGTTCCGCACGGCCGGCCCCGACTGGTGGCGCGACGCCGTCTTCTACCAGGTCTACATCCGCAGCTTCGCCGACGGGAACGGCGACGGCGTCGGCGACCTCGCCGGCATCCGGGCGCGGCTGCCGCACCTGGTCGACCTCGGCGTCGACGCCCTGTGGATCACGCCGTTCTACCCCTCGCCGATGCACGACCACGGCTACGACGTCGCCGACCCGCGCGACGTCGAGCCGGTGTTCGGCGACCTGGCCGAGTTCGACGCCCTGCTCGCCGAGGCGCACGCCGCCGGGATCCGGGTGACCGTCGACCTGGTGCCCAACCACAGCTCGCACGCCCACGAGTGGTTCGCGGCGGCGCTCGCGGCCGACCCGGGCTCCCCCGAGCGCGCCCGGTACCTCTTCCGCGACGGCCGCGGGCCCGGCGGCGCCGAGCCGCCGAACAACTGGCCCTCGGTGTTCGGCGGCCCGGCCTGGACGCGGGTGCCGGCGTCGGGGGACCGGCCCGCCCAGTGGTACCTGCACCTGTTCGCCCCCGAGCAGCCCGACCTGGACTTCACCAACCCCGAGGTCCTGGCCGACCTCGAGGAGACGATGCGGTTCTGGCTCGACCGGGGCGTCGACGGCTTCCGCATCGACGTGGCGCACGGCATGGCCAAGCCCGACGGGCTGCCGGACATGGTGCCGATGGAGGACACCGGCCTGCTGGCCGACCACGGGCCCGGCGACCACCGCTTCGACCACGACGACGTGCACGAGGTCCACCGCCGCATCCGGCGGGTGCTCGACGGCTATCCCGACCGGATGGCCGTCGGCGAGGTGTGGGTCTCCGACGACGACCGGCTCGCCCAGTACCTGCGCCCCGACGAGCTGCAGCTGGCGTTCAACTTCAAGCTGCTGACCGCCGAGTGGGACGCCGACGCGCTGCGGACCGCGATCGAGCACTCGCTGGCCACCGTCGCGGGCACCCCGGCGCCGGCGTGCTGGGTGCTCTCCAACCACGACCGCCCGCGCCACGTCACTCGTTACAGCGACGGTAACGACGTCGCCCTCGGCACCCGGCGGGCACGGGCCGCGGCCCTCCTGCAGCTCGGGCTGCCCGGCGTCGCCTACCTCTACAACGGCGACGAGCTCGGCATGCCCGACGTCGACCTGCCCGACGAGGCGCTGCAGGACCCCATCTGGGAGCGCTCCGGCCACACCGAGCGCGGCCGCGACGCCTGCCGGATCCCGGTCCCGTGGTCGGGCACCGAGCCCTCCTACGGCTTCTCCACGCGGCCGGACACCTGGCTGCCGATGCCCGAGGGCTGGGGTCCGCTGACCGCGCAGGCGCAGGTCGCCGACGCCGGTTCGATGCTGTCGCTGTACCGGCGTGCGCTCGCCCTGCGGGCCGGTTCCCCGGCGCTGCGCGGGGACGGGCTGGAGTGGCTCCCGGCGCCCGCGGGCTGCCTGGCGTTCCGCCGTCCCGGCGGGCTGGTGTGCCTGGTGAACCTCTCCCCCGCGGCCGTGCCGCTGCCCGAGGGGGCGGTCCTGCTGGCCAGCGACGACGTCTCCGGCGGCAGCGTCGCCCCGGACACCGCGGTGTGGCTGAGCGCCTGACCCCCGCGTGCAGAACCGCGGTCCCGCCCCGGGGCAGAACCGCGCTCCTGCACGCGGGGGCGGCCCGCGGCGACGCGCCGTCGGGGAGCGGGGATCGCCGCCACGGATAGAATCCGAGGCGTTCCGAGGCGTCACGGGAGACGCCTCCACCACGGTCGACCGGCCCCTGGCCGGGGCCTGTCCCGGGGAGGCCGCCCACCCATGACGCTGCTGCAGGTCGAGGGCCTGACGAGGTCCTTCGGGGCACGCCGCGTCCTGCGCGACGTCACCTTCGCCATCGGCGAGGGCGAGATCGTCGGGCTGGTGGGTGCCAACGGCGCGGGCAAGTCGACGCTCGGCGACATCATCGCGGGCATCACCGCGCCCGACTCGGGCCTGATGTCGCTACAGGGCTCTGCCTACGCACCGCTGTCGGTCGAGGACGCGCGGCACCTGGGCGTCGGCGTGGTGGAGCAGCTCATCCGGATCGACCCGGCGCTCACCGTCGCCCAGGCCGTCTTCCGGGGCACCCCGAGCGCCGGCCGGCCGCAGGCCGAGCTCCGCCGGCAGGCGCAGGTGCTGCTGTCGGAGGTGACGCTCGACATCAGCCCCGACACCCTCGTCGGGGAGCTGCCGCACTTCGTCTACGGGCTCGTGGAGATCGCCCGCATGCTGGCCGAGGACACCCGGCTGGTCGTGCTCGACGAGGTCTCCGCCGCCCTGCTGCCCGCCGAGGTCACCGGGCTGCACGCCGTCGCCGACCGGCTCCGCCGGCAGGGTCGCGGCGTCCTCTACATCAGCCACCGGCTGCCCGAGATGCTCGAGGTCGTCGACCGCGTGCTGGTCCTGCGGGAGGGCCGCATCGCCCTGGACGCGCCGAGCTCGGAGCTGGACCCGGTGCGCCTGGCCGCCGCGACCATCGAGGGCGCCGCACCGGTCCCCGCCCCGCGCGCCGAGCCCGCCGCCCCCCGCCCCGTGGCCGCCGCGCCCGCGGCCGAGGAGGCACCGCTGCGGCCGCCACCGGCCGACGACGGCGAGGTGGTGCTGCAGATCCGCAACCTGCGGGTCCCGGGCCACGTGGACGGCGTCGACCTGGACCTGCGCCGCGGGGAGATCATCGGCCTGACCGGGCACCGCTCCTCCGGCGTCCGCGAGCTCGTGGGCGCCCTGTCCGGGGAGCTGCCGGCGATCACCGACGAGGTGGTGCTGCACGGCGAGCCGCGGAGCACCCGGCCCGCGGAGCAGGCCCCGGTCCTCCAGCTGCCGGCCTACAGCCCCGACGAGGACGCCTACGGGGTGGACCCGGGAGAGACCATCGCCCGCACGCTCACCGACGAGCCGTGGGGCGCCCTCACCGACCTGCGCACCGAGATCGCGCAGCTGCGGGGCGTCATCCGCACCGTGCACAGCCTGGACGTGAAGACCCTCAGCATCCGCACGGTCTTCGGCGCGCTGTCCGGCGGCGACCAGCACAAGCTCGCGCTGGCCCGGTGGATGGCGTCGGCGGAGGACGTCGTCGTGGTGCACGAGCCGACGCGGGGCCTGGACGTCCGCGCCCGCCAGCAGGTGCGGCAGCTGCTGGCCGAGGCGACCGCGCACGGCACCTCGGTGGTCGTCGTGTCGGTCGACCCGG
The DNA here is from genome assembly GCF_054050555.1 of Blastococcus sp. SYSU D00695. Lineage (NCBI taxonomy): Bacteria > Bacillati > Actinomycetota > Actinomycetes > Geodermatophilales > Geodermatophilaceae > Blastococcus > Blastococcus sp. SYSU D00695. The sequence goes on from NZ_JBJGZP010000006.1 coordinate 76,585, forward strand.
ACGAGCTCGCCGACTGCTGCGACCGCGTCGGGATCGTCTCCGGCGGTCGGGTGACCCGCTGGATCGACGCGGCGCACCTCGCCGCCGACGTCGTCCGCGACGCCGTGCTGGAGGCCGCCGCGGCCGCCTGAACCCGGCGGCACGGACGCGGCGGCACAGACCGGGCGGCACGGCTCCCGCCCGGGTCACCCCGCCCCGGCCGGGACCGGCACCGGCGTCCCGCGTCGGGACCGGTGCCGGGTCGCGCGGCGCCGCCCGCCCCCCGGCCGGGCGGCGCCGCGAGGACCTCAGACGGCCACGGAGCCCGCGATGGCGCGCAGCTTGTGGCGGGCCAGGGCCAGGTTGGCGGTGACCCGGTTGAGCACGAGGTAGATGAACAGGCCGGCGTTGCCCTGGCCCTTGAGCACGTTGATCAGGTGGTACTGCCCGGCCAGCGTGATGAGGATGTCCTCGACCTCGTCCTTGAGCTCGAGGTCGGAGATGGTGCGCAGCTTGGCGCGCACCACGTTGGAGTTGCCGGCGGCCGCGACGTTCAGGTCGAAGCCGGGGGTGCCGCCGGCCGCGAGGGCCATGCCGCTGTCGATGTCGACGATGGCGGCGCCGCTGGCGCCCTCGATCGAGAGCAGTTCGGCGATGACGTTGTCGAGCTGTGCCACGGGTGGTGCTCCTGTCGTTTCCAGGGACGGACGCAGCGGGGCGCTGCGTTCCGGGTCGGGGGGCGACCCGGGTCGGCCGGACGAGCCGGACGTCTGTGGGGGTGCGGCGGGCGCGGCGGGCGACACGTCGGCCGGGGCCGCGTGCCGGGCCGTCTGGGGGGCCGGCGGGGAGGCCGGCTCGGCGACGGCGGGCGGGGCCGGCTCCCGGGGCACGGGGAGCGGGGCGCCGGGTGCCTGCCGCACCTCGGCCTGCGCCTGCTCCCCCACCCGCCGCTCCGGTGTCATGTCGTGCGCTGCCGGGCGTCCCCGCCCCCACAGCGACGCCCACCACCCGGTTGCCATGCCTGTTTCCCGCCTTCGCCGAGAGGCTCCGGTGACCAGACAACACGACGCCCCACGACCCCGGCAAACCGGGATCGCATCTCCCCAGGTGACGGCGCCGTGACCGTCGGCGACCCCCTCGACCGGCGCCGCCGCGGGGCCGAGGGAGGCGCTCGGGTACCTTGCCCGGTGGCCCGGCGGGGTGCCGGCCGCCCCCGACCGGAGCACCGAGGAGCCGCACGTGAAGAGCCGGGACCTGGCCTACATCGCCCTCTTCGCCGCCCTCACCGCGGTCCTCGGGCTGCTGCCGGCCGTGCCCGTCCCGGGGCTGCCCGTGCCGATCACCGCGCAGACGCTGGGCGTCATGCTCGCCGGCTCGGTGCTGGGCGCGCGCCGCGGCGGGCTGGCGCTGCTGACCTTCCTGGTCGTCGTCGCCGCCGGGGTGCCGCTGCTGGCCGGCGGCCGCGGCGGCCTGGGCGTGTTCGTCGGCCCGTCGGCCGGCTACCTGTACAGCTGGCCGATCGCCGCGTTCGTGATCGGCCTGCTCACCCAGCTCACCTGGCGGCGGTTCAACCTGGCCTGGGCGATGGTCGCCAACCTCGTCGGCGGCGTGGCGGTCATCTACGCGCTGGGCATCCCCTTCACCGCCCTCTACGGGGACGTCTCGCTGGGTGCGGCGGCCACGGGCGCGCTGTCGTTCGTCCCCGGCGACCTGGTCAAGGCCGGCATCGCCTCGGTCGTCGCCGTCGCCGTGCACAAGGCCTACCCGGTCATCGAGCTGCCCCGCCGGCGGCCCGCGGCGGGCTGACCGTGCGCTGGGGACGGCGCGCCGCCGCGCGGGTCGGCGCGGCCGCGGACCTCCCCCGGACGGCGATCGAGCTCGACGCCGTCTCCCACGACTACGGCGAGCGCGCCGTCCTGCGCGACGTCACGCTCACCCTCGCCGAGCACCGGGTCGGCGTCGTCGGCGCGAACGGCTCGGGCAAGAGCACCTTCGCCCGGCTGCTCAACGGCCTCGTCGTGCCCACCGCGGGAACGGTCCGGGTCGACGGCCTGGACACCCGCACGCAGCTGCGGGAGGTGCGCCGGCGGGTCGGGTTCGTCTTCCAGGACCCCGACGCCCAGATCGTGCACCCCACCGTGGCCGAGGACGCCGGCTTCGGGTTGACCAACCTCGGCGTCGAGCCCGCGGAGCGGGACCGGCGGGTCGCCGAGGTGCTGGCCCGGTACGGCCTGGCCGGCCACCGCGACCACCCGGCACACCTGCTCAGCGGCGGGCAGAAGCAGCTGCTGGCGATCGCCGGGGTGCTGGTGATGGAGCCGCGGCGGGTGGTCTTCGACGAGCCGACGACGCTGCTGGACCTGGCCAACACCCGCCGGGTCGCGCGGGTGGTCGAGGAGCTGGAGCAGGACGTCGTCGTGGTCACCCACCACCTGGACCTGCTGGCCGGCTTCGACCGGGTGCTGGTCTTCGCCGACGGCCGCGTCGCCGCCGACGGGGCGCCGGCCGAGACCCTCCGCTGGTACGTGGACCGCATGTCGTGACCCTGTCGCTGTACGTGCCGGTGGCCAGCCCGGTGCACCGCGCGCCGGCCGGCCTCAAGCTGGCGGCGCTCGCGGCGCTCGCCGTGGCGCTGTTCCTGGCCGACCGGCTCGCGGTGGTGGCCGGCGTGCTGGGCGCGGTGCTGCTGCTCGGGCTGGCGCTCGCCCGGTTGCCGTGGCGGGCCCTGCTCGCGCAGGTGCGGCCGGTCTGGCCGTGGTTGGCGGTGCTGCTGGCCTTCCACCTGCTGGTCACCGACTGGCGTACCGGGACGCTCGTGGTGCTGCGCCTGCTGACGCTGGTGCTGGCCGCCGCCGTGGTCACCGCGACGACGCGGGTGACCGAGCTGGTCGCCGTCGTGACGTGGCTGGCCCGTCCGCTGGCGGTGGTCGGGGTGCGGCCGGCCCGGGTCGGGCTGGTGGTGGCGATGACGCTGCGGTTCGTCCCGCTGATCGCCGAGCGCGCCCGGGGTGTCCGGGAGGCTCAGGCGGCGCGGGGGGCGACGGGCGCGAGCTGGAGCGTGGTGCTGCCGCTGATGATCCAGGTGCTGCGGCTGGCGACGACGCTCGGCGAGGCGCTCGACGCCCGGGGCGCCGACGACCCGGTGTCGCCGTCCCGCCGCCGCACGGCAGCATCGACCCCGTGAGCGGCACCCTGCTGGAGATCTGGTCCACCCCGGCCGCGGCGGAGCCGATGCGCCTCCTGCCGGCCGGGCGGCTGGTCGCCGGCGCCGGCCTGGAGGGCGACCGGTACGCCCTCGGCGGCGGCACGTGGGCCCGCTACCCCGACCTGGAGAAGCAGCTCACGCTGATCGACGCCGACGACGTCGCCGCGGTGGCCGCCGAGACCGGTGTGGCGCTCACCCCCGGCGACACCCGCCGGAACCTGGTCACCCGCGGGCTCGCGCTGCCGGAGCTGGTCGGCCGCTGGTTCGCCGTCGGCGACGCCCTGCTGTTCGGCATGAAGCGCTGCCCGCCGTGCACGCACCTGGAGCGGCTGACCGGCGGGAAGCTGGTCAAGGCCATGGCCCGCCGCGGCGGGGTCAACGCGGCGGTGTTCGCCGGCGCGCCGATCGCGCCGGGCGCCGTCGTCCGCCCGGTGTCCGAGGAGGAGGCCGCCGAGCGTGGCGCCCCGACCGGGGCGGGGCGGCCGGAGCCCCGGCGGGTCTGAGGCTCAGCAGGCCTCGACGACCACCGCGACGCCCTGCCCGCCGCCGACGGCGATCGCCGCCAGCCCGGTGCGGCCGGTTCCCCCGCGCAGCAGCTGGGCGAACAGCCGCACCACCAGCACCGCCCCCGACGCGCCCCACGGGTGACCCAGCGCCAGCGCGCCGCCCTCCCGGCAGACCCGCTCCGGGTCCAGGTCGAGCTCGGCGCAGCAGGCCAGCACCTGGCCGGCGAAGGCCTCGTTGAACTCGACGACGTCGACGTCGTCCAGCGCCAGCCCGGCGCGGTCCAGCGCCTGCCGGGCGGCCGGGACGATGCCCAGACCGGGCCGCTGGGGGTCCACCCCGGCGGTGGCGGTGGCCAGCACCCGCAGCCCGGGGACGGCGAGCCGGCGGTGCGTGGCCGCGTCGACGAGGGTGACGACGGCGGCGCCGTCGTTGACGCCGCAGGAGTTGCCGACCGTGACCGTGCCGCCGGGCACGAACGCCGGGCGCAACCTTGCCAGCCGCTGCTCGCCGAGCCCGTCCCGCGGCCGCTCGTCGCGGTCCAGGCCGCCCACCGGCACCAGCTCGGCGGCGAAGCCGCCGGCCCGCTGGGTGGCGACGGCCCGGGCGTGCGAGCGCGCGGCGTAGGCGTCCTGGGCCTCGCGCGTGATGCCGTGCTCCCGGGCGACCAGCTCCGCGGCCGGGCCCATGTCCGGGTCGCCGAGCGCCGCCGGGGCGAACGGCGCCCGGGTGTAGCGCACCGGGGGCTCGTCGCCGCGCGGCGGCCACATCCGCCAGGGCGCGGTCGACGCGGACTCGACGCCGCCGGCGAGCACCGCGCCGGTCTCCGCGCGCAGCTGGGCGGCGGCCAGGACGATCGCGGCGAGGCCGCTGCCGCACTGCCGGTCCACGGTCAGCCCGGGCACGGTCACGGGCAGCCCGGCCTGCAGGGCGGCGACCCGGGCGACGTCGCCGCCGGGGCCCGTGCAGTTGCCGAGGACGACCTCCCGCACCGGGACGCCGCCGGGCACCGTGCCCGGGGCGGCGCCGGCGGTCAGGTCGGCGAGCACGGCGGCCGCGAGGTCGGCCGCCGTGCAGCCGGCGAGGGCGTGGCCGGCGGTCCCGATCGGGGTCCGCCGGGCGGCCACCACGACCGGCGCGCCGTCCGCCGTCACCGCCGCGTCACCGCGCCGGGACCAGGCGACCGGCGGCCGCGGACTCGGCGAGGGCGCCGCGGTCGACCTTGCCCGCGGCCGTGAGCGGCAGCCGGTCCGCGGTGAACCAGCGGCGGGGCCGCTGGGCCGCGGACAGCTCGGCGCGCGCCGCCGCCAGGGCCTGCGGCAGGACGGTGGGGTCGGTGAGCACGGCGGCGACCAGGGCGCCCAGCCGCGGGTGCGGCACGCCGACGACGACCACGTCGCCGGCCCCGGCCCGGCGCAGCACCGCCTCGACGTCGCCGGCGAGGACGGTCGCCCCGCCGGTGACGACGGCGTCGCCGCCCCGGCCGGTCACGGTGAGGACGCCGCCGTCGAGCCGGCCGCGGTCCCCGACGGTGGCGGCGCCGTCCGCGACGACGGCGAAGGGCCCCTCCCCGTGCAGGTAGCCGCGGGACAGGAACGCCGAGCGGGCCCAGATGCGGCCCTCGCGGACGTCGACGTCGACGCCGGGGAAGGGCCGCAGGTCGTCCTCGTCGGTGCCCCACGCGACGAAGGAGAGCTCGGCGGCGCCGTAATAGTGGGCGGTGGTCGCGCCGGCGGCGCGGGCGCGCGCGGCGAGGGCGGCGGTCAGCCGGTCGCCGGCGACGACGACGGTCCGCCCGCGCAGGTCGGTGCCGGCCTGCAGCGCGGCGGTGAGCGCGGCCGGGGTGAGGTGCAGGTGCGTGGCCTCCTCCGGCGCGGCGACCAGCGCGGCTCCGACGCTGCGCGCGTGCACGGCGGCGAAGAGGTTCATCGTGGCCGACAGGGGGCCGGGGACGCAGACCCGTGACGCCGCGTCGATGCCGGCCAGCGCCGAGACCGCCGGGAAGGAGTCGGCCCAGGAGGCCGCGGTGCGGACGACGACGCGGGGGCGGTCGGTCGTGCCGGAGGTGCGCAGGGCCAGCAGGCCGCCGCGGTCGCAGGCGTCGAGGACGGCGGCGACGGGGTCGGCGGCCGCGGCGACGTCCGTCGGGAGCACGGCTGGGAGGGTACGTGCCGCCCGGACCCCGGGCGGCTCAGCCGGCCGGCTCGTCGGCCCAGCGGGCCAGGTACTCCTTCTCCTCGGCCGTGATGCGGCGCGGCCGGGCGATGGTGAAGTCGTAGGGCACCAGCAGGGTGCTGCCGGTGACGGCGAGCGTGTCGCCGTCGTAGATCTCGTAGTGGCAGGTGAACGCGGCCGCGCGGACGTCGGACACCCACAGCTGCACGTCCAGCGGGCGGGCGCTGTAGACGACGGGGCGCCGGTAGCGGATCTCGTGGGACGCGACGACCGTCCCCTGGCGCATCCCGGTGTGCTCCTCCAGCGACGCGCGCTCGAAGAACAGGTCGACGCGCGCCATCTCGAAGTACTGCAGGAAGACGACGTTGTTGACGTGCCCGTAGGCGTCCATGTCCGACCAGCGCATGGGGACCTGCACGGTGTGCCTCACGCCGCTCACCCTGCCCTACGGGTCTGCCGGGGCGCGCACGCCCCGGCAGACCCGCCGGCCACCCTGCAGGGGCCCGCCGCGAGCTCGCGAGCGGTGGGGGGCAGGGTGGTCCTTCTTCAGTCGCGGGTGAGCTTGCGGTAGGTCGCCCGGTGCGGGCGGGCCGCCTCGGGGCCGAGCCGCTCGACCTTGTTCTTCTCGTAGTCGGCGAAGTTGCCCTCGTACCAGAACCACTTGCTCTCGCCCTCGTAGGCGAGGATGTGGGTGGCCACGCGGTCGAGGAACCACCGGTCGTGGCTGACCACCACGGCGCAGCCGGGGAACTCCAGCAGCGCGCTCTCCAGGCTGGTCAGCGTCTCGACGTCGAGGTCGTTGGTCGGCTCGTCGAGCAGCAGCAGGTTGCCGCCCTGCTTGAGCGTCAGGGCCAGGTTCAGCCGGTTGCGCTCACCGCCGGACAGGACGCCGGCCGGCTTCTGCTGGTCCGGGCCCTTGAACCCGAACGCGGCGACGTAGGCCCGCGACGGCATCTCGACGTTGCCGACCTTGATGTGGTCCAGCCCGTCGGAGACGACGTCCCACAGCGTCTTCTTCGGGTCGATGCCGCTGCGGTTCTGCTCGACGTAGGAGACCTTGACCGTCTCGCCGACCTTGATCTCGCCGTCGTCGGGCTTCTCCTCGCCGACGAGCATCTTGAACAGCGTGGTCTTGCCGGCGCCGTTGGGGCCGACGACGCCGACGATGCCGTTGCGCGGCAGGGTGAACGACAGGTCGTCGATGAGCACCCGGTCCCCGAAGCCCTTGGTCAGGTCCCGGCTCTCGACCACCACGTTGCCCAGCCGCGGGCCCGGCGGGATCTGGATCTCCTCGAAGTCCAGCTTGCGGAACTTGTCGGCCTCCGCGGCCATCTCCTCGTAGCGGGCCAGGCGCGCCTTGCTCTTGGCCTGGCGGGCCTTCGCGCCCGAGCGCACCCACTCCAGCTCGTCGGCCAGTCGCTTCTGCCGCTTGGCGTCCTTGGCGCCCTCGACCTTGAGGCGGGCGGCCTTGGTCTCCAGGTAGGTGGAGTAGTTGCCCTCGTAGGGGTAGGCCCGGCCGCGGTCGAGCTCGAGGATCCACTGGGCCACGTTGTCGAGGAAGTACCGGTCGTGGGTGACCGCGACGACGGTGCCGGCGTACTTCTCCAGGTGCTGCTCCAGCCAGGCCACGCTCTCGGCGTCGAGGTGGTTGGTGGGCTCGTCGAGCAGCAGCAGGTCCGGCGCCTCGAGCAGGAGCTTGCACAGCGCGACCCGGCGGCGCTCACCCCCGGACAGGACCCGCACGTCGGCATCGCCGGGCGGGCAGCGCAGCGCGTCCATGGCCTGCTCGATGCGGGCGTCGAGCTCCCAGCCGTCGTTCTGCTCGATGACCTCCATGAGCTCGCCCTGCTCGGCCAGCAGCGCGTCGAAGTCGGCGTCGGGCTCCCCCATCGCCGCGCTGACCTGCTCGAAGCGGGTGAGGGCGTCGCGCAGCGGCTTGACCGCCTCCTCGACGTTGCCCCGCACGTCGAGCTCCTCGTTGAGCGCCGGCTCCTGCATGAGGATGCCGACCGTCGCCTCCGGGGCGAGCATGACGTCGCCGTTGGACGGCTGGTCGAGCCCCGCCATGATCTTGAGGACCGTCGACTTGCCGGCGCCGTTGGGGCCGACGACGCCGATCTTGGCGCCGGGCAGGAACGACAGGGTGACGTCGTCGAGGATCACCTTGTCGCCGTGCGCCTTGCGCGCGCGGACCATCGTGTAGATGTACTGAGCCACTGGGCCGAAGAGCCTTCCGTCGGATTCGCGAGAGGGAACGGGGCCGGCCGGACCGGCCCCGCCCCCTGCGTTCTCGCCCCGATCCTCCCAGTTCCGGGCCCTCAGCTGTATGCCGGTTCCCGGACCTCCTGATCGGGGTCCACCCGGGACAACGTCGCCGGGGCGGTCACGTATGCCTCCCCGGTCGACGGCTCGCCGGCCGGCTCCCCGCACTCGCCGGGGTCGCCGGCGTCCGCGTCGACCGGAGCCGCCTCCGGGCGGGGCGCCCGGGGCACCCGCCGGTACTCCGCCCAGCCGTGGCGCAGGTCGGGGCCGACCGCCTCGGCGCGGATCTGGCTGGTGCTCCCCCGGCCGTTGGCGGACTCGTAGTCCCGCGTCCACAACCGGCCGACGACCACGACCGCGTCGCCCTTGCTGAGGCTGCGGATCACGTTGCCGCCGAGCTCGTCCCAGCACTCGACGTCGGACCAGAAGGTCTCGCCGTCGACCCACTCCTGGCTGGTGCGGTCGAAGCGCCGGGCGGTCGACGCGATGCGGAAGTTGGTCACGTGGCTGCCGCTGTCCAGCCGGGCACGGCGGGGCACGCTGGCGACGCGCCCCACGACGGTGACTTCGGTGTCGGGCACAGGATCTCCTCGGGTTGGTGCGCCGGACCCGGCGCGACCGGCGCCGTGCCGGCCTGCCTGCGACCCTGCGCCGCCGCCGGACCGCGGCACCGGTCCCGGCGGGATCTGTGGACGGCGCGCCCGGCTGTGGAGGAGCCGCCCGGACGGAGGTCTCGCGCCCCCGCCGCGCCTCGGCCGGCCGCCCGCCCCGACCGCCGCGGGGTGCGATGATCGGCCGCGAGCGCCCGTAGCTCAGCGGATAGAGCAGGTGCCTTCTAAGCACTTGGTCGCAGGTTCGATCCCTGCCGGGCGCGCCGCGACGACCGGACCGCTCGCAGCTCCCGGCGCCGCACCGCCCAGCGACGCACCCCGGGAGGGTGGATGCCCCACCGAACGACGCAGCTCCTCGGCGGGGGCGCGCGCAGCTCGCACGGCCGGCCCGGGGTGCGGGCATGAGCGGCGTCCCGTCGCGGGTCGCCGTCGTCGGCGGCGGCCGCATGGGCGCCGGCATCGCGCAGGCGTTCCTCACCGCCGGCGCCACGGTCGAGGTCGTCGAGGCGGGCGCCGACGCCGCCGAGGCCGCGCGGGCGCGGGTGGCCGACGGGCTGGCGGAGGCCGCCCGCCGCGGGAAGCTGGACGGCGACGTCGACGCGGTGCTGGACCGGCTGGCCCTCGTCGACGGCGCCGCGGACCTCGACCGGGAGACCGGGCTCGTCGTCGAGGCGGTCCCCGAGCGGGCCGACCTCAAGGCGGAGGTGCTGGCCGCCGCCGAGTCGGCCGTCGGGCCCGAGGCCGTCCTGGCCACCAACACGAGCTCCCTGTCGGTGACAGAGCTGGCCGCGGCGCTGCAGCGGCCGGGCCGCTTCCTCGGGCTGCACTTCTTCAACCCCGTGCCGGCGTCGCGGCTGGTGGAGGTGGTGGTCGCGGCCGAGACCGACCCGGGGCTCGTCGCGACCGCCTCCGGCTGGGTGCGCGCCCTGGGCAAGACCGACGTGGTCGTGCGGGACTCCCCCGGCTTCGCCTCCTCCCGGCTGGGCGTCCTGCTCGGCCTGGAGGCGATCCGCATGCTCGAGGAGGGGGTCGCCGACGCCGAGGCCATCGACAGCGCGATGGAGCTGGGCTACCGCCACCCGATGGGGCCGCTGCGCTCCACCGACCTGGTGGGCCTCGACGTCCGGCTGGCCATCGCGGAGTACCTGCACCGCACCCTCGGCGAGCGCTTCGCCCCGCCGCAGCTGCTGCGCGACAAGGTGGCCGCCGGGGAGCTCGGCCGCAAGACCGGCCGCGGCTTCCACGACTACCCGTGACCGGCGGGCGGACGGCGGGCTGACGCTACGGTCCGGCGCATGCGGTACTGGGTGTACGAGGATCGCCGGAGCGACCGGGCCACCATCCACCTCGCGCACTGCGGGCACTGCAACCACGGCGAGGGCAAGCAGGGCACGCGGCCGGAGAACGGCCGCTGGCACGGGCCGTTCACCTCGCGGGAGAGCGCCCACGTGGCGGCGACCGCCACCCGCCGGGCCGTGCACCGCTGCACCCGCTGCTGAGCCCGCGGGCCGGCGACTCGCGCCCCGCACCAGGCGGGTGCAAGGGCGGCACAAGTCGCGCCGAAGCCCGCGGCCGCATGGTTCCTCCGCAAGCCCCGACCGAGGAGGACCCGTGACCCAGATCCAGCAGCCCCACGGCCCGCAGTACGCGCCCCAGCCCTACGGCGCCCCGCAGTTCGCGCCCCCGCAGTTCGGCGGCTTCCCGCCGCCGCCGCCGAAGAAGCGCACCGGCCTGGTGGTCGGCTCGGTCGCCGGCGCGGTCGTGGTCCTGGGTGGTCTCGGGGCGGGCGCCTTCTTCCTGTTCGGCACCTCGACGCTGGACGACGCCGACGCCGAGCGGCAGATCAGCGCCCAGGTGCAGGAGCAGACCGGCGTGGCACCGGCCTCCGTCGACTGCCCGTCCGGGGTCGAGCTGGCCGCGGGGACGACGAGCACCTGCACCGTCGACCTGCAGGGCCAGACGTTCGAGTACACGCTCACCCAGCGCGACGACGAGGGCGCCGTCGAGTTCACCAGCGACGCCGTCTACGTCCAGCTCACCGACGTGGAGGGCTTGCTGGAGGACGCGTTCACCGACCAGGGCCTACAGGCCGAGGCCACCTGCGACGCCGGCGAGCGGACCGTGCTCATCGCCGCCGACGGCCTCGAGGTGCCCTGCACCGTCGTCAACGTCGAGGACTCCTCGGACTCCGCGGACGTCACCGCGCTGATCGACGCCGCCGGGACCGTCAGCTTCGAGTGAGCGCCCGGTCCGTCCCCGGCCGCCGGGCGGCCGGCCGGGTCAGCCCCGGCCGGCCGGCGACCAGCCGATGGCCGGGGCCACGTGCCGGGCGACGGTCTCCAGCAGGTGGGCGTTGTACTCGACGCCCAGCATGTTGGGGACGGTGAGCAGCAGGGTGTCGGCCTCGCGGACGGCGGCGTCCTTGGCCAGCTGCTCGGCGATGACGTCGGGCTCGCCGGTGTAGCTGCGGCCGAACCGCGCCCGGACGCCCTCGAGCAGCCCGACCTGGTCGCCGTCCTCCCCGTCCCCGCCGAAGTACTGCCGGTCGAGGTCGCTGACGACCGGCAGCACGCTGCGGCTGACCGACACCCGTGGCTCGCGCTCCCACCCGGCGGCGGCCCAGGCGTTGCGGTAGCGGTCGATCTGCTCGGCCTGCAACTGGTCGAACGGGATCCCCGTGTCCTCCGACAGCAGGGTCGAGCTCTGCAGGTTCATCCCCTGCCGCGCGGCCCACTCGGCGGTGGCGAACGTGCCCGCCCCCCACCAGATCCGGTCGGCCAGCCCCGGCGACTGCGGCTGCACGGGCAGCCGGCCCGCCCGGCCGCCGGTCATCCGCGGGTCGGCGTCGACCACCGCGGCCCCGTCCAACGCGGCGCGGAACAGGGCGGTCTTGTCCCGGGCCAGGTCCGCGTCGGTGCCGCCGTCGGGCGGCACGTAGCCGAACGCCTCCGAGCCGCGCAGCGCCGTCTCCGGTGACCCCCGGCTCACGCCGAGCTGCAGCCGCCCTCCGGCGAGCAGGTCGGCGGCCGCCGCCTCCTCCGCCATGTACAGCGGGTTCTCGTAGCGCATGTCGATGACGCCGGTGCCGAGCTCGATCCGCGAGGTGCGCATCGCCATCGCGGTCAGCAGGGGGAACGGCGAGGCGAGCTGGCGGGCGAAGTGGTGCACGCGCACGTAGGCGCCGTCCAGGCCGAGCTCCTCGGCGGCGACGGCGAGCTCGACGGTCTGGACGAGGGCGTCGCGGGCCGTGCGGACCTGCGAGCCGGGGACCGGCTGCCAGTGCCCGAAGGAGAGGAACCCGATCCGCTGGGGGTGTGCGCTCACACCGGGATGAGCGGCCGGCCGGCGCCGGGGATTCCCGGTCCCGCGGGTCACATCCCTCACTCGGGGCACCCCCGTCCCGGGATCTCACGCACTGTGATCGATCGACCACGACATTCCGGGGGCGGGTTCCGTCACTCCGCACCGGCGGTGCAGCACCCTGTCCCGGTGACCCTGCACGCCCACGACGTCCCCCGGCCCCGTTCGGGCCGGCCCGGGAACGAGGCCGCCGGCCGGCTGCGTGCGATCGACACGCTCCTGGCCGACCGCGGCCAGCTGTTCCGCGCGCTGTTCCTCACCGCCCCGGTGCCCAAGGCGCTGGTCGACCTCGAGGGCCACTTCCTCGTCGTCAACGAGTCGCTGTGCGCGCTCACCGGGCGGACCCACGAGGACCTGGTCGGCCGGCACGTCGACCTGCTCGCCCACCCCGACGAGGCGCCGGTCCCCGACGCGCCCGCCGGCGACCCCGAGCGGCTGGACCCGTGGCTGCGGGTGGACGGCGAGCGGCGGCTGCGCCGCGCCGACGGCAGCGAGCTGTTCGTGCAGCAGACCCACGAGGTGGTGCACCACAGCGACGGGCGGCCGCACTTCGTCGTCCTCTCCTTCGTCGACGTCACCGACCGCCGCCGCGCCGAGGAGGACCTCGTGCGCCGCGCGTTCACCGACCCGCTGACCGGGCTGCCCAACCGCCGGGCCCTGGGTGACCGGCTCAACCACGCGCTGGCGCTGTCCAAGCGCCGCGGCCTGCAGGTCGGCCTCGTGCACCTCGACCTCGACCGGTTCCAGGCGGTCAACGACGCCCTCGGCCACGAGGCCGCCGACCAGGTGCTCACCCAGGTCGCCGACCGGTTGCGCTGGAGCACCCGCGTCGAGGACACCGCCGTCCGCCTGGGCGGCGACGAGTTCCTCATCCTCGCCGAGGACGTCGAGGACCTCGACGGCCTGCGGGCGCTGGCCGACCGGCTGCTGTCGGTCCTGGACGACCCGTTCCGGGTGGGCGACCGGGACATCGTGCTGTCGGCCAGCGTCGGCCTCACCCTGGGCTCCGACGTCGCCCCCGACGACCTGCTGCGCCAGGCGCACGGCGCCCTGGCGCGGGCCAAGTCCGACGGCAGCCGGGCGCGCATCGAGGTCTACGACGGCGTGCTGTCCGACGACGAGATCGACCAGCTGCAGCTCGAGGCCGACCTGCGGCAGGCGCTGGAGACCGACGAGCTGCGGCTGTTCTACCAGCCGATCGTGTCCCTCACCGACGAGACGCTGCTGGGCTACGAGGCGCTCATCCGCTGGCAGCACCCCACCCGCGGGCTGCTGCCGCCGGGCGCCTTCCTGGCCGCCGCCGAGGACAACCGGCTCACCTCCCGGCTGGGTGCCTGGGTGCTCCGCCGGGCCTGCACCGACGCCGCCGGCTGGCCGGCCGGGCTGCGGGTGCACGTCAACATCTCCGCCCGCCACCTCGCCGAGCCCGGCTTCAGCGATCTGGTCATCGAGGCGCTGGCCGAGTCCGGCCTGCCGCCGGAGCGGCTGGAGCTGGAGATCACCGAGTCGACGGCCCTGTTCGCCGCCGACGCGACGCTGCAGGCCGTCAGCGAGGTCACCGACCACGGCGTCACCCTCGCCCTCGACGACTTCGGCACCGGCTACTCCGCGATCACCGCGCTGCACCGGCTGCCCATCCACACCGTGAAGATCGACCGGTCGTTCGTCGCCGACGTGGTGACCGAGCCCTCCACCGCCGCGCTCGTGCAGGGCCTGGTGCAGCTGGGCCTGGGCATGGGCCTGCAGGTCATCGCCGAGGGCATCGAGGACCTCGACCAGGCCGAGTGGCTGCGCCAGCACGGCTGCGCGATGGCCCAGGGCTACGCGTTCGGCCGGCCCGCGCCGCTGCCCGGGCACACGCCGGGCACCGAGGACGCCGTCGTCGAGCAGCTCGTGCCCGCCGCCGTCCGCGCCGACGAGCCGCTCACCGCCGAGGAGGTCATCGTCGCCGCGGACGCCGACGCGACGCCGCTCGAGGAGCCGGTCGCCGAGGTGCTCGCCTTCCCGACCCCGACCCCGACCCCGACCTCGACCCCTGCACCGCCCGGGCCGGCGACGGCGCAGTTCGACCCGCGCGCCGAGTGGGACGACGACGAGCCCGCCGCCGGACCGGCCGACCCCGTGCCGGTCCCCCGCGACGGCCTGCCCGACGTGCCGCACCTGTACGCCGTCCTCGACGACACCGGCGAGACGCCGCCCGTCCGCGACTGAGCCGTGGCGCGGCCGCGGCCGGCAGGCTGTGGCCGCGCCGGAGCTCAGGGCCGGCGGGGGTCGTGCTCCTCGCCCAGCCGGGCCCGCTGCTCGCGCGGCAGCAGCTCCAGCAGCTCGCCGGGCAGGTAGGGCAGGTCGATCAGCGACAGCTTCACCCGGCTGCGCGCCGCCGACCGCGAGCCCTCGATCCGCACCAGCTGCCCGGCGCGGGAGCGGTAGGACACCTCGACGACGTCGCCGGGGGTCAGCCGCCCGCCCAGGACACCGTCGAGCTCCATCGCCGGGTCGCCACCCTCGATCGTCAGCCGCAGCGGCTCGCTGGGGGCCAGCAGCACCGTCCGGGAGATCCCCGACATGGGAGCGGCGGGGGTGACCAGCACGCCCTCGATGCCCGGGCTGACCACCGGGCCGCCTGCGGCGTAGTTGTAGGCGGTGGAGCCCATCGCCGTCGCGACGATCACCGCGTCGCAGCGCAGGTGGCCGTAGGGCTGGCCGCCGACCGACAGGGTCGCCGACACCATCCCCTCCCCCGGCACCCGGGCGAGGACGGCGTCGTTGAACGCCAGCCACTCCCAGTCCCGGTGCCGGACGACCAGGCAGCCGCGCGCCTCCGTGGTGACCCGGCCCTCGGCCATCGCGGTCAGCGCCTCGCGCAGCTCGCGGCCCTCGACCTCGGCGAGGAACCCCAGGTGCCCCAGGTTGACGCCGAGCACCGGCACCGGCCGGCCGCTGACCAGCCGCATCGCGCCCAGGATGGTGCCGTCACCGCCCATGGCGATGATGCCCTCGCAGCTGGCGGCCAGCTCCTCCACCGGCACGCCGGTCACGCCGTCCACGCCGGCGCGGCGGACGTCGGTCTCGGCGGCGACCAGCTCGGCGCCGCTGCCGCGCGCCCAGTCGGCGACCTGCCCGACGGCGGCGGTGCAGTCGCGGGTGGGGTGCAGGACCAGCCCGATGCGTGCCATGTCGCCGATCCCCGGCTCAGCCGCGCCAGGTCTCGAGCAGCCGCAGCCAGACCTCGCTGATGGTCGGGTAGGCGGGGACCGCGTGCCACAGCCGGGCGATCGGCACCTCGCCGGCGACCGCGACGACCGCGGAGTGCAGCAGCTCGGCGACGTCGTGGCCGACGAAGGTGACGCCCAGCAGCACCTCGCGCTCGGTGTCGACGACCGCGATCGCCGTCCCCTGGTAGCCGTCGCGGTGCACCGAGGCGCCGGCGACGTCGCCGATCGCGTACTCCACGACCCGGTGCGGCCGGCCGGACTCCGCGGCCTGGGTGCTGGTCAGGCCGACGCTGGCCACCTGCGGGTCGGTGAACACCACCGACGGCGTCGCCCGGGTGTCGGCGGTGGCCACGAACGGCGACCAGTCGGAGACGTCGACGTCCTCGCCCTTCGCGCGGGCGACGATCGCCGCGCCGGCCTGCCGCGCCTGGTACTTGCCCATGTGCGTGAGCTGCCGCCGGCCGTTGACGTCACCGACGCCGTAGAGCCACGGCAGGCCGCGCACCTGCAGGGTGTCGTCGACGTCGAGGTAGCCGCCCGGCTCGAGGCCGACGGTCTCCAGCCCCACGTCGGAGGTGCGGGCCCGCCGGCCGGCGGCGACCAGCACCCGGTCGCCGCGCACCTCCTCCTCGGGGCCGTCGCCGCCGCCGGCGACGGTGACGACGACCTCGTCGCCGTCCTCCCGCGCGGCGCGGACGGCGGTGCGCAGGCGGACGTCGACGCCGGCGTCCCGCAGCGCGGCGGCCACCGCCTCGCCCGCGACCGGCTCGGCACCGGACAGCAGCCGCTCGCCGCGCTCGAGCACGGTCACCGTCGAGCCCAGCGCGCTCCACGCCGTCGCCATCTCGCAGCCCACGTAGCCGCCGCCGATGACGACGAGCCGGCCGGGCACCTCCCGGGCGCTGGTGGCCTCGCGCGGGGTCCACGGCTCGACGTCGCGCAGCCCCTCCACCGGGGGGACGGCCGCCTCGGAGCCGGTGCACAGCGCGACGGCGTGCCGGGCGGTCAGCCGGACCTCGTCGCCGTCGGCGCCGGTGACGACGACGACCCGCTCCCCGTCGAGGCGGGCGCTGCCGCGGACCAGGTCGATGCCGGCGCTCGCCACCCACCGGGCCTGGCCCTCGTCGGACCAGTGCGAGGTGAAGGAGTCGCGCCGGGCGAGGGTGGCCCGCACGTCCTGCTCACCGGTGACCGCGGCCGCCGCCCCGGACACGGCCCGCGCGGCGGAGATCGCCTCCGTGCCGCGCAGCAGCGCCTTGCTGGGCATGCACGCCCAGTAGGAGCACTCCCCGCCCACGAGCTCGGCCTCCACGAGCACCGCGGACAGCCCGCCGCGGACGACGATGTCGGCCACGTTCTCGCCGGTCGAGCCGGCCCCCACCACGACGACGTCGTACGTCCGCTCTGCGCTCACACCCTCCATCCTGGCCGGTGTGGTCGACTGGCGGCCATGCCGGTCGACGCCACGGACTTCGCCGCCGCGCTGCGGGCCTACGCCGCCGGGGTGGCCCTGATGACCGTGCGCGACGACATCGACGACGTCGGGACCACCGTCACCTCGGTGATGAGCGTGTCCGCGCAGCCGCCCCTGGTCGCCGTCGGGCTGACCGCCGCCGGGTACCCGCGGGAGGTGCTGGAGGAGGTCGGCCGGTGCGGGCTGACCGTGCTCGCGGCCGGTCAGGCGATCCTGGCCAGCCGGTTCTCCTCGGCCGGGCGGCCCAGCGCCCGGCACCTGCTGGAGTCGGTGCCCTGGTCGCGGGCGCCGGTGAGCGAGGCGATCGTGCTGGACGGCGGGCTGGTCGCGCTGGACTGCCGGCTGGAGCGGGTCGTCGAGGCCGGCGACCACGTGCTCGCGCTGCTGGAGGTCGCCGGCGTCCCGGTGCCGCCGTCGTCGGGCGAGCCGCTGCTGCGCTTCGGCGGCCGGTACGTGGACCTGCCGGCGTCCTGAGGGGCCGCTCCGGTCGGCGGACGGGGTTAGCGTGCAGGGGCCATGACTGAGCAGCCCGCCGCCGCCCACGCCCTCCGCCGCGCGCTCGCCCGCGCCGAGCGGGGGGTCACGCTCGACGCCGCCGAGGCCGAGGCGCTGCTGTCGGCGCGGGGCCTGGGCGAGGGCGACCCGCTGGACCGGCTGCTGACCGTCGCCGGGCGGGTCCGCGACGCGGGCCTGGCCTCGGCCGGGCGGCCCGGCGTCGTCACCTACAGCCGCAAGGTGTTCATCCCGCTCACCCACCTGTGCCGCGACCGCTGCCACTACTGCACGTTCGTGACGACGCCGGGGGCCCTCCGGAAGGAGGGCAAGGCGCCGTTCCTCTCCCCCGACGAGGTGCTCGACGTCGCCCGCGCGGGTGCGGCGCTGGGCTGCAAGGAGGCGCTGTTCACCCTCGGCGACCGGCCCGAGGCCCGCTGGCCCGTCGCCGCCGAGTGGCTGGAGGCGCACGGCTTCGACTCGACGCTGGGCTACCTGCGGGCGATGGCGGTCCGGGTGCTCGAGGAGACCGGGCTGCTGCCGCACCTCAACCCCGGCGTGCTGTCGTGGGAGGAGATCCAGCGGCTCAAGCCCGTCGCGGCGTCGATGGGGATGATGCTGGAGACGACGGCGACGCGGCTGTGGTCGCAGCCCGGCGGCCCGCACTTCGGCAGCCCGGACAAGGAGCCCGCGGTCCGGCTGCGGGTGCTGGAGGACACCGGCCGCTCCGCCGTCCCGTTCACCACCGGCGTGCTGCTCGGCATCGGCGAGACGCCCGCCGAGCGGGTGGACGCCGTCCTGCAGATCCGGGCCGCGCACCAGCGGCACGGGCACGTGCAGGAGACGATCGTGCAGAACTTCCGCGCCAAGCCGCGGACGGCGATGGCCGCCGCCGACGACCTGGAGCTGCAGGAGTACGTGGCCGCCGTGGCGGTGACCCGGCTGCTGCTCGGCCCGAAGGCGCGGGTGCAGGCGCCGCCGAACCTGTCGGACTCCACCGAGCTCGGCCTGTTGCTGCGCGCCGGCGTGGACGACTGGGGCGGGGTCTCGCCGCTGACGCCCGACCACGTCAACCCCGAGCGGCCCTGGCCGAACACCGACAAGCTGGCCGAGCTGACCGCCGACGCCGGTCTGACCCTGCGCGAGCGGCTGGCCGCCCAGCCGCCGTACGTGCTGCAGCCCGAACCGTGGCTGGACCCGCGGGTGCGCCCGCACGTGGCCGCGCTGGCCGGTCCGGACGGGCTCGCCGTCGAGGGGCGGGTGCCGGCGGGGCTGCCGTGGCAGGAGCCGGACGAGGCCTGGGTGATGTCGGGGCCGGGAGTCGGCCGGGTCGACCTGCACGTCGAGGTCGACACGACCGGGCGCACCGGCGACCGGCGCAGCGACTTCGACGCCGTCTACGGCGACTGGTCGGAGCTGCGGGACCGCACGACGAGCGCCCGCGACGGGCACACCACCGCGCTGGCCGCGGGAGACCCCGAGGTGCGGGCGGCCCTCGCCCACGCCGAGCGGGACCCCGCCGGGCTGTCCGACGCCGAGTACCTGGCGCTGCTCGGTGCCGACGGGCCGGACCTCGAGGCGCTCGCGGCGCTGGCGGACTCGATCCGCCGGGACGTCAACGGCGACGACGTCACCTACGTCGTCAACCGGAACATCAACTTCACCAACGTCTGCTACACCGGCTGCCGGTTCTGCGCGTTCGCCCAGCGGCGCACCGACGCCGACGCGTACACGCTGTCGCTCGCCGAGGTGGGCGACCGGGTGGACCGCGCGTGGGCCGCCGGCGCGACCGAGATCTGCATGCAGGGCGGCATCCACCCCGACCTGCCGGGCACCGCGTACCTCGACCTGGCCCGCGAGGTGAAGAAGCGGCAGCCCGGCATCCACCTGCACGCGTTCAGCCCGATGGAGATCGTGAACGGCTCGGCGCGGACCGGACTGTCGTTCGAGGAGTTCCTGACCGCGGCTCGCGAGGCCGGGCTCGACTCGGTCCCGGGGACGGCGGCGGAGATCCTCGACGACGACGTCCGCTGGGTGCTGACCAAGGGCAAGCTGCCGGCCGCGACGTGGGTGGAGATCATCACGACCGCGCACCGCGTCGGGATCCCGACGACGTCGACGATGATGTACGGCCACGTCGACACCCCCGCGCACTGGGTGGCGCACCTGCGCACGCTGGCCGCGATCCAGGACGAGACCGGCGGCTTCACCGAGTTCGTGCTGCTGCCGTTCGTGCACCACAACGCGCCGATCTACCTCGCCGGCGTCGCCCGTCCGGGGCCGACGGTGCGGGAGAACCGGGCGGTCCACGCGGTGGCGCGGCTGCTGCTGCACGGGCGGATCCCGAACATCCAGACGTCGTGGGTGAAGCTCGCCGAGGCCGGCACCAAGGCGGTGCTGCAGGGCGGGGTCAACGACCTGGGCGGCACGCTGATGGAGGAGACGATCAGCCGGATGGCCGGCAGCGAGAACGGCTCGCTGAAGACCATCGCCGAGCTCGAGGCGATCGCGGCCTCGATCGGCCGGCCGGCCCGCCAGCGGACGACGGAGTACGGCACCCCGTCGGCCGAGCGCCTCGCCACCGCGCGCTCCGACGAGGGCCGCCGCAACCTCAGCCTGTCGATCACCCCGGTCTGAGGCTCCCCACCCGGTTCCGGACGGGGCGGGGACGACGCTCGCCGCGGGTGCAGCGCGCCCGGATGCGCATCGTGGCGGTCACCCCCACACCGATGACCGCCGTCGTGCGCATCGCGGTGGGAACGGCCGGCGAGGAGCCGGAGCGACCGTCCCGCCGCCCGATGACCACCCGGATGCGCCTGGCGGTCGTCATCCCCCGCTGGGTGACGACCGGGAAGCGCATCGCGGCGGGAACGGGCCCACAGGGAGGGCACCCCCGGGGCCGCGGGAACAGGGCACCGGGAGCCGAGCCGGGCGGGTCAGGGGGTCAGCAGGGCGGCGAGCTCGTCGTGGCTGGGCTGCCGGCCGTGGGTGTGCTCGTCGGCGGGCTGCGGGCGGCCGAACAGGAAGCCCTGCGCGTGCGAGCAGGCCAGCTCTCCCAGGACGGCGCGCTGCTGGTCGGTCTCGACGCCCTCGGCGACGACCTCCAGTCGCAGGCTGCGCGCCAGCTCGATGATCGAGGCGACCAGCGTCGTGGAGTGGCCGCCGTTGTCGAGGTCCTGCACGAAGCTGCGGTCGATCTTGATGATGTCCGCGGGGAGCCGGCGGAGGTAGGACAGGCTGGAGTAGCCGGTGCCGAAGTCGTCGATGGCGATCCGGACGCCGAGCCGCCGCAGCGCCTGCAGCTGGTCGACGACGAGGTCGACGTCGCGCACGAGGACCCCCTCGGTCACCTCCAGCGTGAGCTGACCCGCCGGCAGGCCGGTCCGGTCGAGCACCTGGCGCACGGTCTCCACGACGTCGTCGTCGGCCAGCTGGCGGGGCGAGAGGTTGACCGCGATCCCGATGGGCCGCCGCGCCTCCGCCGACCACGCGACGGCCTGCGCGGCGGCCTGCTCGAGCACCCACCGGCCGATGCCGACGATGAGCCCGCCCTCCTCGGCCAGCGGGATGAACTCCGCCGGCGGCACCAGGCCGCGCTCGGGGTGCAGCCAGCGGACGAGCGCCTCGTAGCCGTCGGTGCGGCCGTCGGCGAGCACGATGGTGGGCTGGTAGTGCACCCGCAGCTGGCCGGCGTCGACGGCGCCGGCGAGGTCCTCCAGCAGAAGCACCTTGTCCTCGGCCGCCTGGGCCATCCCGTCGGCGTAGTGGACGAGCCGGTTCTTGCCCAGCGCCTTGGCCATGTACATCGCCAGGTCCGCGTTGCGCAGCAGGACCGAGGCGTCGCGCTCGGTCGCGGTCGCCGTCCCGGCGGCGCCGATGCTGACGTGCGGCGTCAGCGGGCGGCCGTCGATGCTCATGGGGTCGGCCAGCGCGCCGAGCATGCGCTGCCCGACGGCGGTGGCGATGTCGGCACCGCCGGACACGACGACGGCGAACTCGTCGCCGCCGATGCGGGCCACCTGGTCACCGGGCCGCACGCAGGCGGTCAGCCGGCGCGCGATCTCGGTCAGCAGCTGGTCGCCGGCGGAGTGCCCGCGGGAGTCGTTGACGTCCTTGAAGTCGTCGAGGTCGAGGAACAGCATGCTGACCTCTCCGGAGCTGCGGGCCAGCAGCCGGTCGGTGGTCTCCATCAGCAGCGTGCGGTTGGCCAGCCCGGTCAGCGGGTCGCGCAGCCCCTGCTGCTCGTTGAGCCGCCACGCGGCCAGGTGCGCCAGGCTCGCGGCGAGCACGAAACCGGCGTGGATGCCGGCCCACGTCCACGGGTGGTGGACCGCGGCGGCGTGCCCGAACACCGTGTGCGGCACCAGCGTGCCCAGCACCCCGTGGTGGCCGACGACGACGAGCAGCGCCAGGCCGAACGGCACCCAGTCCTGGTAGAGCGACACCAGCCCGATGACGACGAAGAAGTGGAAGTGCGCCTCGGTCTGCCCGTCCATCAGGTAGACGAGCAGGACGGATGCCGCCAGCAGGCTCATCGTGGTCGCCGCGGCGCGCAGGGCACGGCCGGCGCCGGGCAGCAGGGCGAACGTCAGCGGGTAGGCGACGGCGACGGCCTCCAGCCCCGAAGCCAGCGGCCCCTCCCCCAGCGCGAGCGCCAGGACGCCGAGGGCGACCGCCTGGACGGCGGCCACCCACAGCACGATGCGGTGCCGACGGCGCCACACCTGGTCGGGCAGCACGCGACCCTCGGGCAGCAGGGCGGCGAGTCGTCCGGGCAGTGTGAGGCTCACACGTGCCCATCGGCCTCCCTTGCGCGGTCCTGACCTCCCCGGACGGGCGGGCCACCCCGAGGGGTGACACACCGGCGCAGGTTTCCGGCGCCCCCGGTCGCCGGTACTCCCGCGGGCATGGGCGGGACCGTCGTGGTGGACCTGGACCGGGTGCTGCTGTCCGGGGACGCGGCCGCGCTCTTCGTCCGCGGCGCGCTGGCGGAGTCGCCCGCGCGCGCCGTCCCGCTGCTGCTGGCCGCCCCGCTGCTCCTGGCCGGCACCGCGCTGCCGCACGCCCGCCCGCTCGCGGCGCGGGCGCTCGCGGGCCTGGCGCTGGGCCGGCGGTCCGGGGTGGCGGGGGTCGCCGAGGCCTACCGGCGCGCGCTGGCGGGCCGGCCGGAGGCGCTGGTCGTCGAGGCGGTCGCCTGCGTGCGCGCGCACCGGGCGGCCGGGGACCGCGTCGTCGTCGCGACCGGATGCGAGCAGGCCCTCGCCGAGGGGTTCCTCACCGCGGCCGGGCTGGCCGGGGTCGAGGTGGTGGGGTCGGTCGGCACGGTGCGCCCGCCGCGGGTCCGTCGGGCGATGGGCCCGGCCAAGGTGGAGCTGCTGGTCGAGCGGGGGCACCGACCGCCGTTCGCGGTGGTCTACAGCGACAGCGCCTCGGACGTGCCGCTGTTCCGGGTCGCCGACCGGCCCGTGCTCGTCAACGCCTCCGCGCGGGACGCCGGCCGGGTGCGCCGGGCGCTGGGCCGCGACGTGGAGACCCGCGCCTGGCGTTGAGGCGGGTCACCGCCCGGGTAGGGGCCCGGGGTGCGAGCGGTCACCTACGCCGGGAACGGCGGCCCCGAGGTCCTGCGCCTGAGCGACGTCCCCGTGCCCGACCCCGGCCCCGGCGAGGTCCGGGTCCGGCTCGCGCTGGCCGGCGTGAACCCGACCGACTGGAAGGCCCGCGAGGGCACGCCCCCGGCCGGCGGCCTGCAGGTCCCCGGGCAGGACGGCGCCGGCACCGTCGACGCCGTCGGGCAGGGCGTGGACCCCGCGGTGCTCGGCCAGCGGGTCTGGGTGTGGGAGGCGGCCTGGCAGCGCCCGCACGGGACCGCCGCCGAGCACACCGTCGTCCCGCTGCGCCAGGCGGTGCTCCTCGGCCCCGACGCGCCGGCGGAGCTGGGCGCGGCGCTGGGCATCCCGTTCCTCACCGCGCACCGGTGCCTGACCCTGGGCGGGGCCGTGCCCGACCGCCTGGGCCCCGGGGCGCTGACCGGGCGCACCGTCCTGGTCCAGGGCGGCGCCGGGGCGGTCGGCAACGCCGCGATCCAGCTGGCCCGCTGGGCCGACGCCACCGTGATCACCACCGTGAGCAGTCCCCGCAAGGCGCAGCTGGCCGCGGCCGCCGGCGCCTCGCACGTCGTCGACTACCGCCGGCAGGACGTCGTCGCCGAGGTGCGGAAGGTGGCGCCGCGCGGCGTGGACGCGATCGTGGAGGTGTCCGCCGCCCGCAACGCCGCCGTCGACGCCCAGGTCGTCGGGATGCACGGCGCCGTCGCCATGTACGCCGACGACGGCGGCGCCGAGGTGACCATCCCCGTCCGCTCGCAGATGGGCCCGAACGCGCGGTGGGCGTTCGTGCTCGTCTACACCGAGCCCGAGCGCGCCAAGGTGATCGGCGTGGAGGACGTCAACGCGGCCGTGCTCGACGGGGCGGTCCGGGTCGGGGAGGACGCCGGCCTGCCGCTGCACGTCTTCCCCCTCGCCGAGACCGCCGACGCCCACCGCGCCGTGCAGGACGGCGTCGTCGGCAAGGTGCTGATCGACGTGACGGCGTAGCCGGGGACCTCCGTCAGCCGACGCCGAGCTCGCGGGCGATGAGCATCCGCTGCACCTCGCTGGTGCCCTCGCCGATCTCCAGGACCTTCGCGTCGCGGTAGAAGCGGCCCACCGGGAACTCGTTCATGAAGCCGTAGCCGCCGTGCACCTGGGCGGCGTAGCGGGCGTTCTCCATCGCGACCTCGGAGCTGTAGAGCTTCGCGATCGACGCCTCGCGGCGGAACGGCTCGCCGCGCAGCATCCGCTCGGCGGCCCGGTAGTAGGCCAGCCGCGCGGTGGAGGCGCGCACCTCCATGTCGGCGATCATGAACTGGACGGCCTGGTTGCGGCCGATCGGCCCGCCGAACGCCTCCCGCTGGCCGGCGTACTTCACCGACTCGTCGACGCAGCCCTGCGCCAGCCCCACCGACAGCGCCGAGATCGCGACCCGCCCCTCGTCCAGGATCGACAGGAACTGCGCGTACCCGCGGCCCCGCTCCCCCACCAGGTTCGCCGCCGGGACGCGCACGTCGGCGAACGACAGCTCCCGGGTGTCCGAGGCGTTCCAGCCGACCTTCGAGTAGCGCTTGCCGACCGTGAACCCCGGCGTGCCCGAGGGGATCGCGATCGCCGAGATCTCCTTGCCGCCGTCGGCGCGGGTGCCGGTGACCGCCGTGACGGTGACCAGCTCGGTGAGGTCGGTGCCGGAGTTGGTGATGAACGCCTTGCTGCCGTTCACCACCCACTCGTCGCCGTCCAGCGTCGCCGTGGTGCGGGTGGCGCCGGCGTCGGAGCCGCCGCCGGGCTCGGTGAGGCCGAACGCGGCCAGCGCCTCCCCGCTGCACAGCCGCGGCAGCCAGCGCCGCCGCTGCTCCTCGGTGCCGAACCGGTGGATCGGCATGGCGCCCAGCGACACCCCGGCCTCGAGCGTGATCGCCACCGAGCTGTCCACCCGCGCCAGCTCCTCCAGCGCCACGCACAGGTCGAAGTAGGTGCCACCGCCCCCGCCGTACTCCTCGGGGAAGGGCAGGCCGAACAGCCCGAGCTCGCCCATCTGCCGCACGATCGCGGTGGGGAACTCGTCGCGTTCGTAGAACTCCCCGATCTGCGGGGCCACGACCTCGCGGGCGAACTCGCGGACCGTCGTCCGCAGCGCCTCGGTCTCCTCGTCCAGCCGGTAGTCCAGCACCGCGCTCACTCCCCCTCGCCAGGGACGGCCGACGCCGGGGTCGCCGGGGTCACCACCGCCACCCGCTCGTCCAGCCGGACCGGTCGGCCCGCCGTCACCGGGAGCTCGGTGACCGTCCCCGCGACCGGGGCGGTCAGCACGTGCTCCATCTTCATCGCCTCGACGACCAGCAGCGGGGCGCCGGCCTCGACCGCGTCCCCGACCGCGGCGCGGACGACGGTCACCGTGCCCGGCATCGGCGCGGTCACCACCCCGCCGCCGGTGCGCTCCGCCACCTCGGCGTGCAGCCACTCCTGCTCGCGCAGCGCCACGGTGTGCCCGCCGCCGGCGAGCCAGACCGTGCCGCCGTCGTGCGCGAGCCGGTACCGCGCCGTCGTCCCGTCCACGGTCACCGACAGCTCGTCGCCGTTCCGGTGTGCGCGGGCCGGGACGGCGCCGCCCTCGCCCACGCGCACCTGCGCGTCGGCCGACCGGCCGCGGACGCGTACCTCGACCGGCTCGCGGCCGGGCGCCTGCAGCCGGCGCAGCGTCCAGGCCGGCTCACCGAGGCGCCAGCCGTCGGGCACGTCCCAGGGGTCGACGACGGCGCCGGCCGGCTCGGCCTCCAGCAGCAGCGCCAGCGCGGCGGCGGCGTACACCTCCCCGGGCACCTCCGCGGTCGCGGTCAGCGCCTCGCCGCGGCGCTCGATGAGCCCGGTGTCGAGCCGTCCGGCGGCGACGTCGGGGTCGGCGAGCAGCGCCCGCAGGAAGGCGGTGTTGGTCGGGACGCCGAGCACCTGCGTGCCGGCCAGCGCGGCGAGTAGCCGGGTCCGGGCCGCCTCGCGGTCCGGCCCCCAGGCGACCACCTTCGCCAGCATCGGGTCGTAGTCGGTGCCGACGACGGAACCGGGGGCGAGCGAGCCGTCCACCCGCACCCCCGGGCCGGTGGGTTCCCCGAGCGCGAGCACGGTGCCGCTCTGCGGGAGGAACCCGCGGGCCGGGTCCTCGGCGTACACGCGCGCCTCCATGGCGTGCCCGTCGAGCCGGACGTCGTCCTGCCCGAACGGCAGCGGCTCACCGGCCGCGACCCGCAGCTGCAACTCGACCAGGTCCAGGCCGGTGACCGCCTCGGTGACCGGGTGCTCGACCTGCAGCCGGGTGTTCATCTCGAGGAAGAAGAACTGGTCGGGTCGCTCGCCGTCGACGATGAACTCGACCGTGCCCGCCCCGGTGTAGCCGACCGCGCGGGCGGCCTCGACGGCGGCGGCGCCCATCGTCGCGCGCTGCGCCGGGGACAGCAGCGGCGACGGCGCCTCCTCGACCACCTTCTGGTGCCGGCGCTGCAGGCTGCACTCGCGCTCCCCGAGGTGGACGACGGTGCCGGCGGTGTCGCCGAGCACCTGCACCTCGACGTGCCGGGCGGCGCCGACGTACCGCTCGACCAGCAGGGTGTCGTCGCCGAAGGAGCCGCGCGCCTCGCGCCGGGCGGCGGCGATCTGGTCGGCCAGCTCGGACGCGTCGCGGACCACCCGCATGCCCTTGCCGCCGCCGCCCGCGCTCGGCTTGAGCAGCACCGGGAACCCGACCTCGAGGGCGGCCGCGGCGACGGCGTCGTCGTCCATGCCGGGCTCGGTGCGGCCGGGGACGACCGGGACGCCGGCGGCCATGACGGTCTGCTTGGCGCGGATCTTGTCCGCCATCGCCTCGATGGCGGGGACCGGCGGTCCCACGAAGACCAGGCCGGCCGCCGCGCAGGCCTTCGCCAGGTCGACGTTCTCCGACAGGAAGCCGTAGCCGGGGTGGACCGCCTCCGTCCCGGTGCGGACCGCCGCCTCGACCACCCGCTCGACGGACAGGTAGCTCTCGGCGGCCGGTGCGGGCCCGAGCCGGACGGCGACGTCGGCGACGCGGGTGTGCAGCGCGCCGGCGTCGGCGTCGGAGTGGACGGCGACCGAGCGGATGCCCATCGCGCGCAGGGTGCGGACCACCCGGACGGCGATCTCCCCCCGGTTGGCGACCAGGACGGACTCGAACATCGGCGTCCTCACATCCGGAAGACGCCGTAGCCGACGTCCTCGAGGGGCGCGTTCGCGCAGGCCGACAGGGCCAGGCCGAGCACGGTGCGGGTCTGCGCGGGGTCGATCACGCCGTCGTCCCAGAGCCGGGCGGTGGCGTGGTACGGGTGCCCCTGCTCCTCGTACTGCTCGCGGATCGGGGCCGTGAAGGCCTCCTCGTCCTCGGCCGACCACTGCTCGCCGCGGGCCTCGAACGCCTCGCGGCGGACGGTGGCCAGCACCGAGGCGGCCTGCTCGCCGCCCATCACGGAGATGCGCGCGTTGGGCCAGGTGAACAGGAAGCGGGGCGAGAAGGCCCGGCCGCACATGGAGTAGTTGCCGGCGCCGAAGGACCCGCCGATGACGACGGTCAGCTTGGGCACCCGCGCGCAGGCGACGGCGGTGACCATCTTGGCGCCGTGCTTGGCGATCCCGGCGGCCTCGTAGTCGCGGCCGACCATGAACCCGGTGATGTTCTGCAGGAACAGCAGCGGGACGGCGCGGCGGTCGCACAGCTCGACGAAGTGCGCGCCCTTGAGCGCCGACTCCCCGAACAGGACGCCGTTGTTGGCCACGATCCCGACCGGGTGGCCGTGCAGCCGGGCGAAACCGGTCACCAGCGTGGGCCCGTACAGCGGTTTGAACTCGGCGAACCAGCTGCCGTCGACCAGCCGGGCGATGACCCCGCGGACGTCGTAGGGGGTGCGCGGGTCGGTCGGCACCACCTCGTACAGCGACTCCGGCGGGTGCAGCGGCTCCTCCGCCGGCTCGACGTCCCACGGGCGCGGCGGGCGCGGCCCGAGGGTCCCGACGACCTGGCGCAGGATCTGCAGGGCGTGCGCGTCGTCGTCGGCGAGGTGGTCGGTGACCCCGCTGACCCGGGAGTGCAGGTCTCCCCCGCCCAGGTCCTCGGCGGTCACGACCTCCCCGGTCGCGGCGCGCACCAGCGGCGGGCCGCCGAGGAAGATCGTGCCCTGCTCCCGGACGATCACCGCCTCGTCGCTCATCGCCGGCACGTACGCGCCGCCGGCGGTGCACGACCCGAGGACGGCGGCCAGCTGGGGGATGCCCGCTTTGGACAGGGTGGCCTGGTTGTAGAAGATCCGGCCGAAGTGGTCGCGGTCGGGGAACACCTCGTCCTGCAGCGGGAGGAACGCCCCGCCGGAGTCGACGAGGTAGAGGCAGGGCAGCCGGTTCTGCAGCGCCACCTCCTGCGCGCGCAGGTGCTTCTTCACCGTCATCGGGTAGTAGGTGCCGCCCTTGACGGTCGCGTCGTTGGCGACGACGACGCACTCCCGACCCGCCACCCGCCCGACGCCGGTGATGATGCCGGCGGCCGGGGCGTCGCCGTCGTACATGCCGTGCGCGGCCAGCGGTGAGAGCTCCAGGAACCGGCTGCCGGGGTCGAGCAGGGCGTCGACCCGCTCGCGGGGCAGCAGCTTGCCGCGGGCGACGTGCCGCTCCCGGGCCCGCTCCCCGCCGCCCTCGGCGACCCGGGCGAGCTGCGCGGCGAGGTCGGCGACCAGGGCGCGGTGGGCCGCGGCGGAACGGGCGGCCGCGTCGGGGTCGGTCGGTGCGCTGCGGCTCAGCACGGGGGCGTCCACGGGCCGGATGTTAACGACGGTTCACGAGGCTCCGCAAACGACGGTTAACATCCCCGCCGTGACCCCGGCCGACACCGAGCAGCGCCCCGCGAGACCACAGCCGGCCGACACCGCGCCCGCCGACACCACGCCTTCCGACACCACGCTGTCCCACACCACGCTGTCGGACACCGCGTTGCACGCCGACGCGAGCCGGCCCTCGCGCCGGGAGCAGATCCTGCGGGCGGCCGCGCAGCTGTTCGCCGAGCGCGGCGCGCGGGCGGTCGGGGTGGACGACGTCGGCGCGGCTGTCGGCGTGACCGGCCCGGCGATCTACCGGCACTTCGCCAGCAAGGACGCGATGCTGGCCGAGATGCTGCTGCGGATCAGCGAGCGGCTGCTGACCGGCGCCACCGCCGAGGTGGCCGCGGCCGGCCCGGACCCGCTGGCGCAGCTGCGCGCGCTCATCGCCTTCCAGGTCGACTTCGCGCTGGACAACCCGGCGCTGATCACGGTGCAGGACCGCGACCTGCCCGGCCTCGCCGACGACGACGCGCACGAGGTGCGGCGGCTGCAGCGGCGCTACGTCGAGGTGTGGGTGGGCGTGCTCACCGCCCTGCACCCGGCGGCGGGCGTGGAGGCCTGCCGGGCGCGGGCCCACGCGGTGTTCGGGCTGGTCAACTCCACCCCGCACAGCGCCGGCCGGCTGCCCCGCGCGCGGATGGCGCAGCTGCTCACCGCGATGGCGGAGTCCGCCGCCACCGCCTGACCCGCCTGACCCGCCCGAGGCATGGGAGGCCTTCCCCTCATCCGGGCGCCGAGGACGTGGGGATGGCCTCCCATGCCTCGGGCGCCGTCAGCGGCTGGGGTGGGGCATCTCCAGCGCGAGCGCGGTGCCGGCGAGGGTGTCGAGCGCCGAGGACGGTCCCGGCGCCGCCACCCACGCGGTCTCGACGATGGTGACGACGGTGTCGTCGCCCACCGCGCTGGCGTACTGCGCGCCGGACAGCCCATCGGGGCCGCCGGGGTAGCGCACCCCCTCGCGCAGCAGGTCGCTGACGTTGCCGCTGCCGTCGGTGTCGGCCAGCGTCCGCAGCTGGTCGGCGAGCCGCTCGTCGCCCATGTCGACCGCGGCCACCGAGACGACGACCGGGGCGCCGTCCACGTCGGCCGACCACAGCCCCCGCGCCAGGCCGCGGCAGTCGGTCGCGGCGAAGAAGCCGGCCACCCGTCCGTAGGCGTGGTCGGCGCAGCTGTCGTCGACCTCCAGCCGCTCCAGGGTGAACACCGTGCCGTCGAGCTCGGCGGTGTCGCCCGGCTGCGGGCCGTCGGCCGGGGCGGGCGCGCTCGACGTCGGCGTCGGGTCCGGGGCCGCGTCGCGGTTCCCGGCGGGGTCGTCGCCGCCGGACAGCAGCACCGTCCCGAGGACGACGGCGAGCACGACCACGACGGCCGCGGCCAGCAGCAGGAGCCGCCGGGTGCGCTCCGGCCGCCGGCGGGCGACGACCAGCGGCATGCCGGCCGGCCGCTCACCGGCCGCGGGCGCCGGCGACGAGGCGGCGGACGACGACCCGGACGACGACCCGGACGACGACGACCCGGACGACGACGACCCGGACGACGACCGCCCGGACGACGACCGCCCGGCGGAGGAGCGCTCGCGCCCCTGCTCGGTCACGCCGACGGTGGGGCCGACCAGGGTCCGCGGTGCCGACGGCGCGCCGGGGTCGGTCGTCTCCGAGCTCCCGAAGAGCCCGCCGATGCCGTCGGTCTCGTCCGGGTGCTCCGCCGGCGAGGACGGCGAGGACGGCGAGGACGGGGAAGACACCGGTGAGGACACCGACGGCGCCCACGCCGGGGCGGTCGGCGGTGCGGCCGCGGCCGGTGGCGCGGCGTACTGCCCGGCGGGCGCGTACTGCGGCGCGGCGGCGGGCTGTGCGAAGGGCGTGGCCGGGGCGGGCTGCGGCGCGGCGTCCCGGACGGCGGCGTCGCGCGAGGCCGCGACAGCGGCCTGGTGCGCGGCCGCCGCCTCGTCGGCGCGGATGGCCGCCGCGGCCACCGCGGCGGCCGCGGCGGGGTCGACCAGCGGCCCGCCGGGGCCCTGGGCGACGAACCCTCCGGTCACCGGCGCCACGGGCGGGGCGCCCATCGGCGCGGGGTAGGCGGCCGGCGGCGCCGCGGCCGAGGCGGCGTTCATGGCCGCGGGCGCGAGCAGTTCCCGCCGGCGCAGCACGTAGGGCGAGTAGGGGAAGCCCTCGCCGTTGAGCTCCTCCACCGACGGGCCGCGACCGGGCATGCCGAGCACCTCGAGCGCCGTCCGCACGTCGGCCGTCGTCCACAGGCGGGGGTTGTCCACGCCGGCGTAGCGCGCCGCGCGGGCGATGCCCAGCAGCAGCGAGCGGGACTCCAGCAGCGCCACCTGGTCGCCCTCGCCGAGGTCGCCGTCGGCCGGGACCAGGCCGGTGAGGTCCCCGACGAGCACGGTGAGGCGGGCGATCCGGCCGGGCTCCAGGCCGGCCCGGCGCAGCCTGACCGCGGCCTCCATGCCGGCCCGCATGAGGCCGTCCAGCGGCGAGGAGCCGCCACCGGCGATCTGCAGCACCTCACCGGGCCGCGCGTCGGGCGCGATGCTCCAGGCGCCCTCGGGGACCGCGGTCACCACCCCGGTCTGCTTGGGCACCTCGGCGATGCGCACGACCGCCAGGCCCTCGGGGACGAACAGGACGGCGTCGCTGATGCGCCGACCCCTCGGCCCGTCGGCCAGCGGCAGCGACGCGACGACCGCCGAGCGCACCGCGCCGCCGGTGTCCCACCGGGCCAGCTCGGCGAAGACGGCGCGCTCCCCGGCCGTCTGCAGCGGCTCGGGGGTCAGGGCCAGCACGTCGTCGTCCTCCGGCGGGTCGGGGTCAGGGGCGCCGGTGCTCGCGGGCACCACGGGGCGGGCGGACGGCAGCCGCCGGGCAGGGCAGGCCCCGACGCTACGTCATGTGACGGGTCGGTCCGGTGCTCAGCGCAGCGACGCGCCGCCCGCCGTGGCGGGCATCGCGGTCCCCGTGGCGCCGGGTTCCACCGGCGCGCGCCACGCGGCGAACCAGCCGCTGCGCGCGATCACGTCGACCGCCGTCCACAGGACCGTGAAGGAGGCCGTCACCAGGGCGATCGACCACCAGGTCCAGTTCCACGGCGGGAGCAGGTCGGCGGCGTCCTGCAGCCACCCCGCCCCGTAGACCGCCAGGGCGGTGATCGGCGCGGCGCTCCACCCGGGCAGGCCGTAGGTGACCGCCAGGTCGATGCACAGGGCGCCGACCAGCATCACCAGGGGCAGCACCGAGGCCGGGAAGCCCATGCCGACCAGCAGCAGCCACATCACCGCGCGGTAGGCGAGGTACACGCCGACGACCGCGGTGGCGGTGAAGCGCAGCCGGACGACCTTCCGGGCGACCACGAGGGCGAGCAGGCCGGCGCAGACGATCCACGCCGGGTGCACCCAGGAGGGCACCGGCAGCATGAACATCGTCGGGGTCTGGCCCTGGGAGGCGGCGAAGTCGAGCAGCTGCGGCTCGGCGGTGGTGTCGCCGGCCTCGTAGGCGCGCAGCGACAGGACGCCGTACTCCTGGTGCTGGTTGGGGAAGACGACGTTCTCGACGAAGAACAGCCACAGCCCCAGCGAGACCAGGTCGCGCACCCGGCCCGGGGCCGCGTACAGCCACCAGCCGCGGATCGCGCCCGCCAGCATGATCGCCGTCCCGAGGTACAGGAGGGCGTGGCTGGGGCTCCAGCTGGTGATGTCCAGGCCGTTGATGCGGTGGTTGACGATGTCGATCGGGATGGCGACGAGGAACGTCGCGATGCCGACCTGCATCAGGCGCAGCGCGCGGCGGTCGACGCCGTAGCCGCTGTAGCTGTGGAAGACGACGAGCCCGACGACGACGGCGGTGCCGACCGAGTTGAGCAGGTGCGGCGGGGCCAGGTCGTCGCGCAGCCACTTGAAGTGCCAGGACACGTCCCACGACGAGCCGAGCATCTTCAGCAGGAAGGCCCCGAGCCAGGCGGCGTAGATCCACCGCAGTTCCTGCTCGGTGGTCGCGCGGCCGGGCCGGCCCGGGGTCATGTAGGCCAGCCACAACCACCGCAGCGTCGCGAACGGGGAGCGGACGGCGGCCGACAGCGTCCCGGGGGCCGGCGGGACCGCGCGGGCGGGAGGAGAGCTGGGCACGGGGGTGCTCCCTGCAGATCGGGGTGGGGGCATGGCGAGCCTAGCTGCGGGAGGGCCCGGATCCGACCCTCCGAGTGGTCCTGTCGCGGCGCGTGCGGTAGAGGCGGGCAGGCGGGGCGGGCGGGACGCACGGTGCGTAGGGTCCTGCCCCGTGGCGGAGAGCGCGGGGCACCTGGTCTGGATCGACTGCGAGATGACCGGCCTGGACCTGGAGAAGGACAGGCTGATCGAGGTGGCCGTCCTGGTCACCGACTCCGACCTCAACGTGCTGGACCCGGGCCTGGACCTGGTCATCCACGCCGACGACGAGGCACTGGCCGGGATGGTCGACGTGGTGCAGGAGATGCACCGCAAGTCGGGGCTGACCGACGCCGTCCGGGCGTCGACGCTCACCGTCGCCGAGGCCGAGCAGCAGGTGCTCGCCTACGTGAAGCGGTTCGTGCCCGAGCGGCGCAGCGCCCCGCTGTGCGGGAACTCGATCGGCACCGACCGCGGCTTCCTGGCCCGTGACATGCCCGAGCTCGACGACCACCTGCACTACCGGATGGTCGACGTCTCCTCGGTCAAGGAGCTGGCCCGGCGCTGGTTCCCCCGCGTCTACTTCGCCCAGCCGGCCAAGGGCCTGGCCCACCGCGCGCTGGCCGACATCATCGAGTCGGTCCGGGAGCTGGCCTACTACCGCCGGACGCTGTTCGTCGACGGCGCCGGCCCGTCGTCGACGCAGGCGCAGGCGGCGGCCGGGGAGGTCACCGAGGCCTTCGCCGCCGTCCTCGCCGCCGGCGACGCCACCCCGCCCGCGGGCTCCCCCGGCACGCCGCCGCCCGCCACGCCGGGCGGCTGAGCGGCTCGGGTATCGTTGCCCCGGTTCCCGCGACGACGCCGCGACAGCGGCCGGTGCGGGGGCAC
Source organism: Blastococcus sp. SYSU D00695 (assembly GCF_054050555.1). Classification (NCBI taxonomy): domain Bacteria; kingdom Bacillati; phylum Actinomycetota; class Actinomycetes; order Geodermatophilales; family Geodermatophilaceae; genus Blastococcus; species Blastococcus sp. SYSU D00695. Next base: position 110,361 of record NZ_JBJGZP010000006.1, read on the forward strand.
GCGGTGGGTGTAGCTCAGCTGGTAGAGCACCAGGTTGTGATCCTGGGTGTCGCGGGTTCGAGCCCCGTCACTCACCCCACGAGAGAGGCCCTGGCCGGTTCCCCGGCCAGGGCCTCTCGCCGTCCCGGGCGCCGTCTCCCGACGGCGCCCGGCCACCTCACGCGGCGGCGAAGGCGCCCTCGCCGACCCGCACGATCGAGCCGCCGTCGGGGATCAGGCTGCCGGCCGCGGCGTACAGCGACCCGTCGAGGATCTCCAGGCCCTGCGGCAGCAGGACCGGTGCGTAGGTGCGCTCCCCGTCCGGGGTGATCCGCACGACCCGGCCGACCGGCTCGGTCGGCGGCGGGAAGGCCGGCGTGTCGCCGGACAGCTCGGACACGTAGACGGTGCCGTGGTGGCCGACCGCGATCCCGGTCATCGGGTTGAGGTCCTCGATGCGGCCGACCTCGTTGCCCCAGTCGTCCAGCACGTAGACCCGCCCGGCGCCCGGCGTGAGGGCGCCCAGCGTGCTGACGTAGAGCAGGCCGTCAGGGCCGCGGACGACGCCGGTGGGCACCGGGTCGCACCCGACCGTGGCCTCGTAGCCGGGGGCGGCCGGGTTGTTCTCCGCGCCCTCGCACGCGCCCGTGGTCACCAGCGGCGGCACGAAGAACGTGCTGATCTCGCCCGTGGCGCGGTCGACGGAGAGGACGGCGTTCGCCCCGGCGTCGGCCACGAACACGCGGTCGTGCTCGACCAGCACCGCGTACGGGTTGGACAGCGAGTCGACCGGCACGCTCTGCTCGTCCACCTGGCTCTGGCCGTCGGGGTTGACCAGCAGCTCGTACAGCAGCAGGTCGCAGGACCAGACGGGCACGCCGTAGGCGTCCAGCGCGACCAGCCCCGGGCCGGGCGGGAGCCCGCCGGTGTCCTGGCAGGTGGGCAGCGGGGTGCCCTCCGGCGGCAGGGAGATCGGCGGCGGTGGGCCCTCCTCCGGGCCGCCGCCGGTCTCGCCCAGCGCGACGACGATCGTGCCCGGCTCGTACCCGACGCCCTGCGGGTTGACGGTCCCCGGCGCACCGAGCGTGGCCACGGTCTCCACCCGCCCGTCGTGCAGGTGGACCGCGGAGATCTCGGCGGAGTCGGACTCGGCCACCAGCAGGTGGCCCTCGTAGTAGGCGTCGATCTGGCGCGGCCCCTGCAGGCCCTCCGCGACGGGTTCCACCGCGTCGTCGGCCGCCCCGCCTCCCCCGCCGGTCGCGCTGGCAGCCGTCGCCGGCACCACCAGCGCCAGGGTGGTCGCCGCGACCGCGGCACCCTTCCATCGCCTCATGGGTCTCTCCCTCGAGCAGCCCCCGTGGTCGATCGGTTCTCAGGACGGCCCGGACCCTGCTCCCCGCGACGGGGAACGCTCAAGGGCCGGTTCCGCTCTCCGGCGCGCGGCGTCGCGGACCGTGGTCGGTCCGTCGTCGTCCGTCCCGCCGCCGGGCGGCCGTCAGGGGGTGCGGTGCGCCCTGCGGTAGGCCAGCGGCGTGCTGCCGTGGGCCCGCTTGAACGCGTTGGTGAAGTGACTGGCGTCGGAGTAGCCCCACCGCATGGCGATGGCCTGGACCGCGTCGTCGGTCTGCAGCAGGTCCCGGCCGGCGCGGTCCAGGCGCCGGCGGCGCACCAGCGACTGGAAGCTGTCGCCCGAGTCGCCGAACAGCCGGTGCAGCGAGCGCACGGAGATGCTGTGCGCCTCGGCGGCCCGCTCCGCGGACAGGTTCCCCGTCGCCAGGTTCTCCTCGACCCAGCGGCAGACCGCCAGGCGCATGGCCTCGCTGACCGCCGCCCCCGACGGCTGGCGCCGGTCGCGCACCACGCCGAGCAGCAGGTCGACGACCGCACCCCGGGCGGCGGCCGCGGCCGCGGCGTCGAAGCGGTCGGCGTTGGCCGCGACGGCGAGGACCACGCTTCGCAGGACGGCGAGGAGGCCGGCGTCGGCCTCCCGCAGCACGTCCTCCTGCCGCAGCGAGCAGCTGCTGGACATGTGCAGCGCCGACTTGGGCACCAGCAGCATCGTCTGCGCGACCGGGTCGAGGCTCTCGGCCTCGACGAGCACGGCCGCGTCCCAGACGTCCATCGACGTCGTGGAGACGAACTCCCGCTGGTCCCCCAGGACCACCCGCTCGGCGAACATGCGGGTCTTCACCGAGACCCCGACGTAGCCGGCGGCCGGGGAACTGCTGGTCCAGCGAGCGCCGAAGGGGTCGGACTCGACGTCGACGACGACGACGTCCTGCACCATCCGCCGCCGCAGCCGGCCGCGGAAGGCCGTGACCTCCTCGGGGATCCACACCGCGTCGGCGACCCCGCTGCCCACGTAGGCCGCGCTCCACGCCCGCATCCGCGCCCCGTCGGCCGGCCCGCTCACCTCTCGCGTGCCGATGGTCGCTGCCGTCGTCATCCGAGACCCCTCACACCCGTGGCGACGCGGCGCCGTCCCTGCACCGGCCGCCCCGGAGACGGGGGCGGCCGGACGCAGCCTGCGGCAGTGGGGCCGGTCACGCAACGCCCGGACCGCGCGGCGCGGTCCGGTCGGTCCGCTCAGCGGATCGCGACCCCGGCGTCGATCGGCAGGTTCACCCCGGTGATGTAGCGGGCCTGGTCGGAGACCAGGAAGGCGATCGCGTTGCTGACGTCCCGTGGCTCGACCCACGGGATGGGGAGCGGGTGCCCGGCCAGGGAGGCCTTCGCGAACTCCTCCCGCCCGGGGTCGGGGTGGCCGGGGTTGAACAGCCGGTAGTACGACTCGTGCTGGATCATCGCCGTGTCGACCTGGGTGGGACTGACCGCGTTGACCCGGATGCCGTAGGGGCCCAGCTCGTTGGCGAGGGTCTTCATCAGCCCGGCGACCCCGTGCTTGGCCGCGACGTACTCGCCGACGTGGGCGAAGCCCCGCGTCGACGCCGTGGACGCGGTCAGCACGATGCTGCCGCCGGCCCCGGTCGCCTTCAGGTGCGGGATGGCCGCCCGGCAGGTGCGCCAGACGCCGGAGAGGTTGATCGCGATCGTGGTGTCCCAGGACTCCTCGCTGATCGAGTCCGCCGGGTGCGGGTCCACGGTGATGCCGGCGTTGGCCAGGACGACGTCCAGCCGGCCGAACTGGCCGACCCCGGCGGCGAGGACCCGCTGCAGCGCGGCGAGGTCGCGGACGTCGGCCTGCTCGGCGACGATCCGCCGGTCCAGGGCCTCCACCTGCCGCACGGTCTCGGCGAGGTCCTCGGCCGTGGCGCCGGGATAGGGCGTCCCCGGCACCTCGGCGCACAGGTCGACGGCGATGACGTCGGCGCCCTCCTCCGCGAGGCGGACCGCGTGGCTGCGCCCCTGCCCGCGGGCGGCTCCGGTGATGAAGGCGACCTTGCCCTCGAGCGATCCCATGTCGTGTCCCTCCTGGCCGCTCAGCCGTGGCGACGGGCGAGCACGGTCTGCAGTGACTCCTCCGTCGTCTCCAGCAGGCGGTCGACGTCGGCGTCGGTGTGGGTGGTGAAGATGATCGAGCGCTTGGGCGCCAGCGGGATCTCGAAGACCCCGCGCTCGATGTTGGCCAGGCGCACGGCGACGTAGAGCTCGTCGTCGTTGTCCAGGACGTCCTCGTGGCGGCGCACTGGGCGCTGCGGGATCACGTAGGTGTTGAAGCAGGACCCGAAGCCAGCCGCGACCGCGCTGACCCCGGCCCGGTCGTAGACCTCCTGCAGGCCGGCCCGGATGCGGTCGCCGCGCCGGAACAGCTCCGGGTAGGGGTCGGTGGCCTCGAGCTTGTCGATGCAGGCGACGGCCGCCGCGGCCATGGCGGGGTGACCGTTGTAGGTGCCGCCGAAGAAGGCGCGGCCGCCCGGCCGGGTGGCGTACTGGTCCATGAGCTCGGCGCGGCCCGCGACGCCCGCGATGGGGAAGCCGTTGCCGACGGCCTTGCCGAAGGTGGTGATGTCCGGCGTGATCCCGATGAGGGACTGGTAGCCGCGCAGCGCGTGCCGGAAGCCGGTGACGACCTCGTCGAAGACGAACACCGCGCCGTTCGCGGCCGCGATGCGCTGCACCGCGTGGTGGAACCCGTCGTCGGGCAGCACGTTGCCCAGCGCGTGCAGGATGGGCTCGACGATGACGCCGGCGATCTCCCCGGGGTGCTCGGCGAAGGCGCGCTCGACGGCGGCGGGGTCGTTGAACGGGACGACGACGGTCTGCGCGGCGGCCTCGGGCAGCGCACCGGGGACCGGGGTCGGGGTGTTCAGCCGCTCCCGGGGCGTCCCCACCCCGTTCATGAGCAGCGAGTCGCTCCAGCCGTGGTAGGCACCCTGGAACTTGAGGATCTTCGAGCGGCCGGTGACCACACGCGCGAGCCGGACCGCGTGCGCGGTCGCCTCGGACCCGGAGTTGCAGAACAGGACCCGCTCGGCGCTGGGCAGCAGGCCGGTGATGCGTTCGGCGAGCTCGACCTCCTCGGCGGTGACCCCGAAGCCGACGAGGTCAGTGCGCCGGGCGGCCGCGGCCGCGGCCGCGTTGACGTCGGGGTCGTTGTGCCCGAGCAGGGTCGCCCCGAAGGCGCCCTGGAAGTCCAGGAACTCGCGGCCGTCGGCGGTGGTGAAGGTGGAGCCCCGCGTGCCGACGACGGTGATGTCGTCGCACCCGGGCAGCCGCCGGCTGGCGCTGTTCACGCCGCCGGGCAGCACCGCCCGCGCTCGGGTCAGCAGCTCTCCGGACGTGGCCAGGACCACCACGCCACCCCCTCTCGCTCGGCGGGCCCGTCCGCGGTGCGCGGGCCCGGTGTGCCGAGCCTGCCCCTCGCCCACCTCCCGCCCTTGTCCGTGCCTGCCACGGACTTGTACGGCGCCGGCCCGGCGGGACCGGCCCGCGACCCGGCGGCGTCGACCGGGTCCGGCCGCCGGGCGGCTAACCTGGACCGTCGGGACGCCGGGCGCGCGACCGCGGGTCCACCCCCGTCCCACCTCGTCCCGTCCGCGGCGTCCGGCCCCCGCGGCCACCCCGACGCCCCGCAGGAGAGCCACCCGTGACCACCACCGCACCGGCCGGCGCCGGCACCCGCGAGCACCCGCCGGCCGAGGTCCTGGCCGAGGCGGGCCGGCGGCGCACCTTCGCCGTCATCAGCCACCCCGACGCCGGCAAGTCGACGCTGACCGAGGCCCTGGCGCTGCACGCCCGCGTCATCGGCCAGGCCGGAGCGGTGCACGGCAAGGCCGGCCGCCGCGGCACGGTCAGCGACTGGATGGAGATGGAGCGCGACCGCGGCATCTCCATCACCTCGGCCGCCCTGCAGTTCGCCTACCGCGACGCGGTGGTGAACCTGCTGGACACCCCCGGCCACGCCGACTTCTCCGAGGACACCTACCGGGTGCTCACCGCGGTGGACGCCGCGGTGATGCTGGTCGACGCCGCCAAGGGCCTCGAGACGCAGACGATGAAGCTGTTCGCCGTCTGCAAGCACCGCGGCATCCCGATCATCACGGTGGTCAACAAGTGGGACCGCCCGGGCCTGGACGCCCTGGCGCTGATGGACGAGATCACCGAGCGGACCGGCCTGACCCCGACGCCGCTGACCTGGCCCGTCGGCATCGCCGGGGACTTCCGCGGCGTGCTCGACCGCCGCGACGGCACCTACCGGCACTTCACCCGCACCGCGGGCGGCGCCACCATCGCCCCCGAGCAGGTGCTGGACGCCGAGCGCGCGCTGGCCCAGGAGGGCGACGCCTGGACGACGGCGCTGGAGGAGTCGGAGCTGCTCGCCGAGACCGGCGCCGAGCACGACCAGGAGCTGTTCCTGTCCGGCGTGACGACGCCGGTGCTGTTCGCCTCCGCCGTCTCCAACTTCGGCGTCGGGCAGCTGCTCGACGTCCTCGTCGACCACGCCCCGGCGCCCGCCCCGCGGCCGGACGCGGACGGCGAGCCGAACCCGCTGGACGCCCCGTTCAGCGCGTTCGTGTTCAAGGTGCAGGCGGGCATGGACACCGGGCACCGCGACCGGCTGGCCTACATCCGGGTGTGCTCGGGGGTCTTCGAGCGCGGGATGGTGGTCACCAACGCCGCCACCGGGCGGCCGTTCGCCACCAAGTACGCCCAGCAGGTCTTCGGTCGCGACCGGGAGACCATCGAGACGGCCTGGCCCGGGGACGTCGTCGGCCTGGTGAACGCCGCCGCGCTCGGGGTCGGCGACACCCTGCACGCCGGGCGCCCGGTCCGCTACCCGCCGGTCACCACGTTCGCGCCCGAGCACTTCGCGGTCGCGCGGGTGGCCGACACGAGCAAGTACAAGCAGTTCCGCAAGGGCATCGAGACGCTCGCCGGGGAGGGCGTCGTCCAGGTGCTGACCTCCGAGCGCCGCGGCGACGGCGCGCCGGTGTTCGCCGTCGTCGGGCCCATGCAGTTCGAGGTGGCCGGCCACCGGATGGAGCACGAGTTCGGCGCCCGGGTGACGCTGGAGCCGCTGCCGTACTCGCTGGCCATGCGCACCGACGAGGCGTCGGTGCCGGTCATCACCGCCAGCAGCGGCACCGAGGTGATGCGCCGGGCCGACGGCGAGCTGCTGGCGCTGTTCACCACCAAGTGGGTGATGGGCGTGCTGCGGGACAAGCCCGGGGTGCACCTCGAGCCGCTGGTGGCCGCCCAGCTGGGCTGAGCGGGGCCGCGGTGCGCGGGGTCTCGGCGCGCGGGGCCGTCAGCCGATCCGGACGGACGTGCGGCCGCGGAGCACCCAGCGGCCGTCGCGGCGCTCCTGGGCCGGCGGCGGGGTGTCCGCCGGGCGGCGCGCGCCGGGGATCCGCGGCAGGGGCCGGGTGGTCTCCACGGCGGTCAGCAGCTCCACCCCGCGGGCGCTGAGCGCGAACGTCTCGGTGACCTGCCCCGACCCGCGCGGCAGCGACTCCAGGTAGCCGCCCTCGTGGGCGCGGGTGAACGTCGACAGCAGCTCCACCTGGCGGTGCCGCCAGGCGGCGGCGTCGCCCTCCCCGGTGCGCGGGTTGAGCCGCTCCAGCAGCGCGAACATCGTCGCCGGCCGGTCGTCGGCCCGCAGGGCCTCGAGGACGGGACGGAGGTCGGCGCTGTTCTGCATGCCGACGACGCTAGGGCGGACGAGGGCGCGGGCCCGGGCGCCGACCTGCCGAAAGTCGCCGGCAACGGTGGGGGAAGCTGCCATGCCTCCGCGACCGAGGGCGTCCCGCCCACCGCACCGCGTCGACGGTCTCCGGGGCCGGGTCTCCGGGGCCGATGATCTCCGGGGACAGGGCCGCCGCGCGACGGCTGGAGCGCCTGGGACGGGTGAGGAGGACACGCGCACCCGCGTCCCGGCCCGCTCCGCGGCGCGTGGCGACCCTGGCGGACATGACGACGGCCTACGCGTACGGCACCGCCCACGCGGTGGTGATGGTCGGGGCGGTGGGGACCACCGACGGCCTGCAGCCCCGCCGGATCGGTCCCCTGCACGCCACCATCGGCCGGGTGAACGGCCGCAGCCGCAAGTCGCTGTGCGGCGCGTACGTCGCCGTCGACGAGCAGACCCCGTGGCCGCCGCAGGGCTACGACGACGAGCAGCTGTGCCCCGAGTGCGCGGAGCTGGCCACCCTGTAGGCCGGCGACCGCGCTCAGCCGCCGGCCACCGAGGGCAGGACCTGCACGACCGACCCGTCCGCGACCGGCGTGGCCAGCCCCTCCCCGAACCGGATGTCGTCGCCGTCGACGTAGACGTTGACGAAGCGGCGCACCGCCCCGGTCTCGTCCCGGATCCGCCGGTCCAGCAGCGGGTGGGTGGCGGCCAGCCGGTCCAGGACCTCGCGCAGCGTCGTCCCGTCGACGCTCAGGTGCTTCTCGCCGCCGGCCAGGTCGGCCAGCGCGCCCGGCAGCACGACCTCGGCGGTCACGGCAGCCGCACCGCCCGAACCACGAGGACGTCGGGCAGGTGCGCGGCGACCAGCCGGAAGGAGTCGCCCTCGTCGGCCGAGGCGTAGACGCAGCCGTCCCGGGTGCCGACGTACACGCCGGTCGGGTCGCCCTCGTCCACGCACAGGGCGTCGCGCATGACCGCGGCCCAGCTCGCGTCGGGCAGCCCCTCCCCGAGCTCGGTCCAGCTGTCCCCGCCGTCGCGGGTGCGGTGGACCCGCAGCCGGCCGCCCGGCGGCAGCCGCTCCATGTCGGCGACCAGCGGCACCACCCAGGCCGTGCCGGGCGTGCGCGGGGAGGCGGCGACCGGGAACCCGAAGTCGGCGGGCAGCCCGCCGGCGATCGAGCGCCAGGAGACCCCGGCGTCGTCGGTGGCGAAGACGCCGAAGTGGTTCTGCGCGTACAGCCGGTCGGGATCACCGGCGTCGACGGCGACCTTGTGCACGCACTGGCCGTACTCGGGCAGCTCGCCGGGCAGGAAGCTCGCGGTGATGCCCTTGTTCCGCGGGGTCCACGAGCCGCCGCCGTCCTCGCTGAGGTAGACGCCGCCGGTGCTCATGGCGACCAGCACCCGGTCCGAGGCCGGGTCGGGCAGCACGGTGTGCACCGCTCCCCCGCCGCCGCCCGGCTCCCAGGTCGGCCGGTGCGGGTGCTCCCACAGGCCCCGGACGAGGGAGAAGGTGCAGCCGCCGTCCTCGCTGCGCCACAGCGAGTGCGGCTCGCAGCCGGCCCAGACGACGCCGGGGCGGTCGGCGGAGTCCGGCCGCAGCTGCCACACCCGGGCCAGCGCGGCGCCGGTGTCCTCGGGGAAGCGGATCGCGCCGGCCTCGGTCTCCTGCCAGGTGCGGCCGAGGTCGTCCGAGCGCATCACGGTGGGGCCCCAGTGCCCGTACTGGATGCCGGCGAGCACGCGCGGCACCGGACCGCGGGCGTCGATCGACACGGCGGCCACCTCCTGCGCCAGCAGGTGCGGCCCGTCGAGGGTCCAGCTGCGGCGGTCGTCGGAGCTGCGGGCCAGCCACAGCCCCTTGCGCGTGCCGATGGCGAGCAGGTCGGTCATGGTGCCTCCCGGGTCCGCGGGGGCACGGGCCGGCCCCCGCCAGCTGAGACCGGCGGGGGCGGGGGAACTGAGCGGTGCGGGCCCGTCAGAGGCGGGAGGCACCCCCGTCGGGGTGCTGCTGCGGCCGGTCGGCGTCCAGGCCGGGCGCCAGCTTCTCGGCCTTCTCCCGCAGCTCCTGGGCGGCGGTGGCGTGCTCGTGGGCCGTGGCGGCGCGCTGCGCGGCCTCCTGCTCGGCGAGCCGGGTCCGCTCCTCGACCTCGGCGCGCTCCCGCCGGGCGCGGGCCGCCTGCTCCTCGGCCAGTGCCTGCTCCTTCTCCGCCTGCACCCCGCGCAGCCGGGCCTCCTCGAGGTGCTCGCGCGCCTGCTCCCGCCGGCGGGTCGCGCCGATGCGGTTGCGGCGCGCCAGCGCCAGGGCGAGCGCCGCCAGCAGCACGACGGCGACCACGACGACCAGCACGATCACCCAGGTGTCCACGGGGCTCCTCCATGGGGACGACGACGACGTCCCTGCAGGTGCCCGCGCCGTCCCCGCGTCAACCGTGGGTGCCGGGCTACTGCAGCGCGCTCCCGGCCCGCCACTGGTCCCAGCCGATCGTCCAGTCGTAGATGTCGCCGTCGGCCGGGCCCAGCGGCGGGCCGTCGGAGTTCCTGATCTCCACGACGTCCCCGGGCTGGCTGAACTGGAAGAACCAGGCGGCGCGCTCGGTGGAGACGTTGATGCAGCCGTGGGAGACGTTGCGGTTGCCCTGCTGCGCCACCGACCACGGCGCCGCGTGCACGAACTCGCCGTTGTTGGAGAGGCGGACGGCGTACTCGACCTCGGTCCGGTAGCCGCCGGGGCCGTCGGACGGGACGCCGAAGGTGCTGGAGTCCATGATCCGCGTGCGGTTGAGCTCGGTGACGACGTGGACGCCGTTGTGGCTGGGGTTGTCCGGGCTGCCGGCGCTCATCGGGTAGCTCTGCACCAGCTGGTCGCCGTCGTAGACGTCCATCACGTGCGTGCTCGCGTCGGCGATCGAGACGTGCCGGGCGCCGACGTGGAAGGAGATGGTGCGGTCCTTCTCGCCCCAGACGCCGTCGCCGAAGTCGACGCCGTACAGGTCGGCGTGCAGGGTCACGTCGGTGTCGGCCGGCCAGTAGGTGGACGGCCGGAAGTGCACCTCGCTGTCGCCCACCCAGCTCCAGACGCCGTCGGTGGGCGTGGAGCTCTGCACGAGCAGGTGGCTCTCGACCGCGGCCTGGTCGGCGACCGGCTGGTCGAAGTACACGCGGATCGGCATGCCGACACCGACGGTCTGCCCGTCCAGCGGCCCGATGTCGGGGGTGGAGACCTGGCCGGGCGTGACCGTGGTGAAGGTCGTCGTCGCCTCGACGGTCTCCTCGTCGGTGCCCTCCGCGCCGGCGGTCAGCGTGTAGGAGGTGCCGTAGGCGAGGTCGGTGTCCGGCGTCCACACCTCGACGTCGGGGACGCCGGGCTTCTCGGCCACGCTGCCGGCCACCGGGGCGCCCGAGCCGTCGGTCACGGTGACCTCGCCGAGCTCGCCGTCGGTCACGGTGATCTCGACCGGCACGAGCGGCGAGACGTCGGTGCTGCCGTCGGCCGGTGCCAGCGCGACCGAGGCGGGGGTGCCCTCGTCGGTCTCGGACGCGCCCGCGCTGCCCGAGCCCCCGTCGTCCTGGCACCCCGCCAGCAGGAGCACCGCCCCCGCCATCGCCACCGTGGCTGTCCGTCGCACTCGGTCCGACTCCCCTTCCGTCCCCACCGGCCCGTCCCCGGACCGCGGAGCCCAGGCTCCCACGCGGAGACGGAACGGGAACGGCCGTCGGCGTCCGGATGTCGGGGGGCGCCCGTCGCGGCCCGTCCCGGCGCTGGTATCGTTCTCCCTCGTCGCCCGGAGGTCCGGACGACACGCGCCATTAGCTCAATTGGCAGAGCAGCTGACTCTTAATCAGCGGGTTCGGGGTTCGAGTCCCTGATGGCGCACCCACCACGAGAGGCCCCTCCAGCGCGGACGGGCCTCTCGTCGTCCCGGGCGTGGAGTGGCCACACTCACACCACCGGTTCGTGCGGCACCCGGGCGGCGCCCGGCCTCCGCGTGCGACCATCCACCCGACCCGCGAACCGCGGCCGTTCCCGGCTGCTCGCCATGGAGGGCCGCTTGCACGCGACGGACACGAGGTCCCCGCGCGGGCTCCGCTGGGTGAACACGGCACTGCTGCTGACCCTGTTCACCACCGCGTTCCCGTCGACGATCCTCACGATCGCGGTGCAGCCCATCGCCGAGGACCTGGACTCGCTGCCGTCCACGGTCGTGTGGGTCACCACCGCCCCCCTGCTGGCGGCCGCCGTCACCACACCGCTGTTCGGGCGGATGGGCGACCTCTACGGCCACCGCCGCGTCTACCTCACCGGCGTCGTCACGTCGATGCTGTTCGCCCTGGCCAGCGGGCTGGCGTGGGACGCCAGCAGCCTGATCGCCGCCCGGACCATCTCCCAGGCCGCCGCGGCCGCGACCGTCCCGACCGCCCTGGCGATGCTCTTCCGGGTCAGCCCTCCCGGCGAGCGGGTCCGTGCCAGCGCGCGGGTCGGCGCCGTGACCTCCGGCGCCGCCGTCATCGGGGTCATGGTCGGCGGCCCGCTGGTGGACCTCGTCGGCTGGCGGGCGATCTTCTTCGGCCAGGTGGTCTTCTGCGCCGGCGCGCTGGTCCTCTCGGTGCTGGCGACCCCCGCCGACCCGCGGGAGCGGGTGCGCGCCTCCCTCGACGTCCCCGGGGCGCTGGCGCTGGCCGTCGCGACCCTGGCGCTCACCTTCGGGGTCAACCGGCTGGCCGTGTGGGGCTGGACGCCGCTGCCGATCGCCTGCCTGGTGATCGCCCCGCTGGCCGTCTGGGCCCTCGTGGTCATCGAGCGGCGGGCGTCCTCGCCGCTGCTGCCGGTGCGGGTGCTGTCCTCGCGCAACGTCCGCGTCATCACCGGCGCCAGCGTCCTGCTCGGCGCCAGCTACATGGGCAACTTCGTCGTCACCCCGCTGTACCTGCAGGGCCTGCTCGGCCTGACCGCGGCGGTGACCTCGATCCTGAGCGTCCCGCGCGCGCTGGCGCTGCTCGTGGCCGCCCCCACCGCCGGCCGCTGGGGCAGCCGCTTCGGCGAGCGCCGCGTCATCCTGATCTCCTGCTGGGCCTTCACCGCGGTGCTGGCCTCCATGGCCGTCGGCGCGTGGACGATGTCCCTCGTCGCGATCGCGATCGCCATCCCGCTCAGCGGCTACGCCTACGGCCACGCCGGCCCCGCGCTCATGTCCGCCCAGAGCGCCGCGGTCGACGCCCGCGACGTCGGGCTGGCCACCTCCCTGGAGCACACCGGCTTCCAGGTGGGCGCGGTCATCGGCATCGGCCTGTTCACCGCCATGGCCGGGGACGCGACCACGCCGGGGCCGTTCGCGCTGGTGTTCCTGCTGACCGCCGTCTCCTCGCTGCTGGGCACCCTGGTGCTGCACCGCATGCGGGACACGCGCGCCACGGAGCAGGGCGCGCCGGCGGTGCCCGACCGCATCCCGGACGACGTCGAGGCCTGAGCGGCACTCCGGGCGCCGCGGCGCCCGGACGGCGGAGGGGCCGGTGTGGACTGCGCGTCCGCACCGGCCCCTGCCGTTCCCCCACCCGCGGGTGCTGCGTCCCCCCGTGCATCGCAGACCCCGCCGGCACCTCGGCCGGTCTCCCGGCGACAGGACCCACTCTGCGGGGCCGGCCGCAGGGATCCCGCCCGGCGACCGCAAGGTCGGCGCAAGACCGCGGCCGCCGAAACCGCTTGCCCCGCCCGCCTACGGTTCCCTGGTGACTCCCCCGCCGACCCCGGTCCCCGTCCACCGTCCCGAGGACGGCGAGCTCGTCGGGCAGCTGTCCGCCGGGCGCCGGGACGGCGCCGACGTCTGGGTGGCGCAGACCCTCTTCGGGACCGAGCTGGGCACCTTCCCCGACCCCGACCAGGCGGCGGCCTTCCTGCACGCCCGCGGGCTGGCGCTGCTGGCCGACCGCTGGTGGTGGTCCTCGCCGGCGGAGGGCTGGGTGCCGGTCACCCTCGTCGAGGCGCGGCCCAACGCGGTGACGATCCGCCCCGGCCCGGACCCGGCGACCCCGCTGGTCACGCTGACGGGCGCGGGTCTGGCCGCCCTCGCCCGGACCCCGCCGGCCTGAGGAAGCCCCGGGCCGGCGCCGGTGTTGGCCGGACGTGGACAGCGCCCGGGACGTGGACGTCGTCGTGGTCGGCGCCGGCCAGGGCGGCCTCAGCACCGCGTTCCACCTGGCCCGGCTCGGGTTCGCGCGCGGCTCCGGCTTCGTCGTCCTGGACGGCGACGACGGCCCCGGCGGCGCGTGGCGGCACCGCTGGCCCTCGCTCACGGTCGGCACCACCCACCGCGTGCACGACCTGCCCGGCCTGGCGTTCCCCGGCCGCGGGGAGCAGCCGGCCGCCGAGGCCGTGCCCGCCTACTTCGCCGGGTACGAGCGCCGCTTCGACCTGCCGGTGCACCGGCCCGTGCGGGTCACCGCGGTCCGCCGGGACGGCGACGGCTTCCGGGTCGAGACCGACCGCGGCGCGTGGCGGGCCCGTGCCGTCGTCAACGCCACCGGCACCTGGACGCGGCCGTTCGTGCCGCGCTACCCCGGCCAGGACACCTTCCGCGGCCGGCAGCTGCACACCGTCGACTTCCGCTCCGCCGCGGAGTTCACCGGGCAGTCGGTGGTCGTCGTCGGGGGCGGGGCGTCGGCCACCCAGCTGCTGGCCGAGATCAGCCGGGTGGCCGACACCACCTGGGTCACCCGCCGGCCGCCGGTCTGGCGGGAGGACCCCTTCGACGAGGCCGCCGGCCGCGCGGCGGTCGCCCGGGTGGCCGCGGCCGTGCGCGCCGGGCGGTCCCCGGGCAGCGTCGTCGGCAACACCGGCCTGGTGCTCACCCCCTGGCTGCGCGAGGCCCGCGCGCGCGGCGTGCTGGAGCGGCTGCCGGTGTTCGACCGCATCACCCCCGACGGCGTCGCCTGGGACGACGGCCGCGCCGTCCGCGCCGACGCGATCCTGTGGGCGACCGGCTTCCGCGCCGCCGTCGCCCACCTCGCGCCGCTGCACCTGCGCGCCCCGGGCGGCGCCGTCCCGGTCGACGGCACCCAGGTGGTCGGCGAGCCGCGCCTGCACCTTGTCGGCTACGGCCCCACCGCCAGCACCATCGGCGCCAACCGCGGGGGCCGGGCGGCCGCCGTCGCGCTCGCCGCGGAGTTGTCCCCGGGGCGCGCCGCCGCCTGAGCGGCCGGTCCGGCAGAGTGGCCGACCGTGACCGCCGAGCTCGTCTTCCTGCACGGGGGCATCGCCTCCGGCAAGCTCACGACCGGGCGGGCCCTCTGCGCGCTCACCGGCCTGCCGCTGTTCCACAACCACCTGGTCGTCGACACGCTGCTCGCCGTCTTCCCGTTCGGCAGTCCCGAGTTCGTCCGGCTGCGCGAGCAGTTCTGGCTGAGCACCTTCGCCGCCGCGGCCGCCTCGGGCCGGTCACTGGTCTTCACCTTCGCCCCGGAGCCGACCGTGCCGCCCGGTTTCGCCGACCGCGTCCGGCAGGTGGTGGAGGAGGCCGGCGGGCGGGTGCGCTTCGTCGGGCTGCGGGTCTCCGCGACGGCACAGGAGGCCAGGCTGGCGAACGCCGACCGGACCGCCTTCGGCAAGCTCACCGACGTGGCGGTGCTGCGCTCGCTGCAGGGCCACCCGGGCGAGGACCTCCCGGCAGAGATCGTCGTGGACACCGACACGAGTCCCCCGGAGGCCTCCGCGCGAACGATCGCCGCCGCGCTCGGCCTGCCGCTCCCCTCCTGACCCCGACGAGCCCCTGGGGGACGGATGGGGGTCGGGTCAGGGCGCTCCCCGATGTGCGGGGACGGCGCGGGCGGCCAGCCTCGTCGGCATGACGCCCCCACCACCGCCCGGGACGGCCGCGCCGTGATCGTCGCCCGGGACCTCACCAAGACCTACGGCTCGCGGACCGCCGTCGACGGGATCTCGTTCACCGTCGAGCCCGGCCGCGTCACCGGCTTCCTCGGCCCCAACGGCGCCGGGAAGTCCACCACCATGCGGATGCTGCTCGGCCTGGACCGCCCGACGCGGGGCAGCATCACCGTCGGTGAGCACCGCTACGCCGACTCCCCCGCCCCGCTGCGGGAGGTCGGCGCCCTGCTCGAGGCCCGCGCGCTGCACCCGGGCCGCACCGCGCGCGACCACCTGCGCTGGCTGGCCGCGAGCAACGCGCTGCCGGCGTCCCGGGTCGACGAGGTGCTCGGCCTGGTCGGCCTGGAGGCGGTCGCCGGCCAACGGGTCGGCCGGTTCTCCCTCGGCATGGGGCAGCGCCTGGGCATCGCGGTGGCGCTGCTGGGCGACCCGGCCGTCGTCGTGCTCGACGAGCCCGTCAACGGCCTGGATCCCGAGGGCATCCGCTGGGTCCGCGGGCTGGCCCGGCAGCTGGCCGCGGAGGGCCGGACCGTGTTCGTCTCCAGCCACCTGATGGCCGAGATGGCGCTGACCGCCGACCACCTCGTCGTCATCGGCCGCGGCCGGGTGCTGGCCGACTGCCCCACCGCGGACTTCATCGCCCGGCACGCCGCCGCGCACGTCCGGGTCCGCAGCCCGCGGGCCGCCGAGCTCGCCGGCCTGCTGCGCGGCTCTGGCGCCGAGGTGACCGCGGACGGCGACGCGCTGCGGGTGCAGGGCGCCGACACCGCCGCCGTCGGCGACCTCGCCGCGGCGCACCGCCTGCCCCTGCACGAGCTGACCCTCGTGCAGTCGTCCCTGGAGGACGCCTTCATGTCCCTCACCGCTGCCAGCGTCGAGTACGGCGCCGCGCCCGCCGGAGCCGCACGGTGACCGCCGTCGCCGCCCGCCCGGTGGCCGCCCGGACCGCCCGGCCCGGCTTCGCCCCCGTCCTGCGGGCCGAGTGGATCAAGTTCTGGTCGGTGCGCTCGACCGCGTGGTCGGTCGCCGCCCTGTTCGTGCTCGGTGCCGGGCTCACGGTGCTCGTCTGCGCGACCAGCGCCGAGTGGCTGGCCAGCGCTGACGCCGACGAGTCCCCCGCCTCCTTCGTCACCTGGGGCCTGCTCGTCGCCCAGGTCACCGCCGTCGTCCTCGGCACGCTGGTGGCCACGAGCGAGTACGGCACCGGGATGATCCGCGCCACCCTCGCCGCCGTCCCGCGGCGCGGCGCCGTGCTGGCCGCCAAGGCCCTGGTCCTCGCCGGCACGCTGCTGGTCGCCGGCGTGGTCACCGCCGTCGCCGGCTACCTGGGCGGCAACGCGTTCCTCTCCGCCGAGGGCGTCGGGGTGCCCCTGGACGGGGACGGCGTCCTGCGCGCGCTGCTGGGCAGCGGGCTGTACCTGGCCGGGCTGGGGCTGCTCTCGATGGCGGTCGGCCTGCTGGTGCGGCACACCGCGGCGGCGCTGTCGACGGTGCTCGGCGTGGTGTTCGTGCTGGGCAACATGGCGTTCCTGCTCCCCGGCGCCTGGGGCGAGTGGGTGGCGAAGCTGCTGCCGGGCAACGCCGGCTCCGCGGTCGCGACGCCGGTGTCGTTCAACCCCGACCTGCTGGGCCCGTGGACCGGCTTCGCGGCCTTCGCCGCGGAGGTGGCGGTGCTGCTCGCCGTCGCGGCCGCCGTCTTCCGGCGCCGCGACGCCTGAGCCGCCCGGCGGCCGGGCCGGCCGGCGGTGGGACAGTGGACGGGTGACCGCCCCCGATGACCTGACCGCCGGCCGCGCCCGCGCCGACGAACTGCTCGCCCGCCTCGACGGCGCCCCCGCCGGCGACACCGCCGCGGCCCAGGCCCTGCTCGAGGAGGTCACCGAGATCCGCGAGCTGGCCTTCGTCGGCGCCGGGCTCACCGCGATCGCCCGGGCCGAGGGCCGCCGCCTGCCCCCGGCGCAGCGCGCGCAGGCGGCCACCCGCCAGGTCCACCTGGGCACCCTGCGCGACCGCCACCGCACCGACCCCGCGGGCCTGCGCGTCTGGCTGCTGGGCGCGGCCGAGGAGATCCGGCTGCTGCGCCGGCTGCGCGCGGCCGCCGAGCGCGTCGCCGGCTAGGGCCGCGCCGGCACCCGCGCCGCGACCACGGCCGCCGGCAGGGTCAGCGCCAGCAGGACGGCGACCAGCCCGTAGGTCCCCGACAGGCCGACGCCCCCGGACAGCCAGCCCAGCGCGAGCGCGCCGACCGCGGTCCCGGCGTCGAAGGAGGCGTTCCACATCGCGCTTGCCGCCGCGGCACCGCCGGCCCCGGCGCGGCCGAAGGACACCAGCAGCGTCAGGTTCTGCGTCGCGCCGTAGCAGATCCCGAACAGCGCGACGGCCACCAGCAGCCAGCCGCCGCCCCCGTGCAGCGTCGCGCCCAGCAGCGCCATGCCGACCGCCCCGACCGCCACGCCCGCCGGCAGCAGCACCCGCGCGCCCACCCGGTCGGCCAGCAGCCCGACCCGCCACCGCGCCAGCGCCGTCGACAGGCCCATGACCAGCAGCGCCAGCGTGGCCAGCGAGCCCTCGGGCCGCTCGATCGGCAGGAACGTCACCACGCCGCCGCCGGCGAGGGTGACCACGAGCAGCACCGCCGCGGGCGGCAGCGACGCGCGCACCGCCCGCCGGGTGGCCCCGCCGCCGGGCGAGGGCGCCACCGGCGCGGCCGTCCGCACGAGGCCGGGCAGGAACAGCAGGCCGGCCAGCGGCGCGGCGGCCACCCACGCCAGCACGGCCACCCGGCCGTCGAGCACCAGCGCCACCCCGGCCGGGACGGCGAGCAGGTTCGGCACGGCGATCGCCAGGCCGTACAGCCCGATGGACTCCCCCCGGCGCTCGGGTGGGGCGACGGCCGCGGCCAGCAGCGCCCCGAGGACGGTGACGATGCCGAACCCGACGCCGCGCACCGCCGACAGGCCCGACAGCCACGCCAGCCCGTCGTCGAGCGCGTACAGCGGCGCGGGCAGCCCGAGCGCCACCAGGCCGGCCGCGAGCACCGGCCCCGTGCCCAGCCGCGCGGTCAGCGCCGGCACCGCGGCCTGCGCGGCGACGGTGACGCCGAGGAAGACCGCCGTCACCACGCCCGCCGACGACTCGCCCGCGCCGCCCCGGACCGCGTAGGTCGGCAGCGACGCCAGGGTGAGGCAGAAGCTGGTGAAGCCGAGCAGGGTCACCGCCAGCAGCGAGCGCATGGCCGGCTCGCGCAGCAGCGACGTCCGCGCCGAAGTCCCGCCGTCCATCGCGTCCACCCCCGCTCCGGGCCCGCCGCCCGGTTCCCGCCGAGCAGCATGACCGGCGCTTCGCCGGGGCCACCGCGGGGGTAGCGCCCCGGCGTGCGCTTGCTGACCGTGGGACACGGACCCGAGGACCGCGCGGCGCTGGGCCCGCGGCTGGTCGCGGCCGGGGTCGCGGCGGTCGTGGACGTCCGGCGGTTCCCCGGCAGCCGCAGCAACCCCGACGTCCGCCGGGAGGCGCTCGAGGAGTGGGTGCCGGCGCTGGGGATCGACTACCGCTGGGAGCAGCGTCTCGGCGGGCGCCGGGCGCTGCCCGCCGGCGAGCCGGTCGCCGACGGCTGGTGGACGGTGGCGCAGTTCGCCGCGTACGCCGCCCACACCCGCACCCCGGCGTTCGCCGCGGCCCTCGACGAGGTGCTGGCCGAGGCCGCCGGGCGCACGGTCGCGGTGATGTGCAGCGAGTACGTGTGGTGGCGCTGCCACCGGCGGCTGGTCGCCGACGTCGTCGTCCTGGGCCGGGGCCTCGCTGTGGAGCACCTCATGCCCGACGCGCGCCTGGCCGCGCACCGGCCCGCGGAGGGGGCCGTCCTCGGCGCCGACGGCCTGGTCCGCTGGCCCGCCCGCTGACGGCCCCGTCCGGAGCCCGGGGGAGGACGGCGCCCTCACCCCATGTGCGGGTAGCGGTGGTCGGTGGGCGGCACGAAGGTCTCCTTGACCACCCGGGTGCTGGTCCAGCGGAGCAGGTTCTGCTCGGCGCCGGCCTTGTCGTTGGTGCCCGAGGCCCGCCCGCCGCCGAAGGGCTGCTGCCCGACGACGGCGCCGGTGGGCTTGTCGTTGACGTAGAAGTTGCCGGCGGCGAAGCGCAGGACCCGCTCGGCGTGCGCGATCGCGGCCCGGTCCTGCGCGATCACCGCCCCGGTGAGCGCGTACGGCGCCACCGACTCCAGCTGCCTCAGCACGGTCTCGTAGGACGCGTCGTCGTAGACGTGCACCGCGAGCACGGGGCCGAAGTACTCGGTGGTGAAGACGTCGTGCTCCGGGTCGCTGCCCTCGACGACCGTCGGCCGGACGAAGAACCCCTCGGCGTCGTCGCAGCGGCCGCCGGCGACCACGGCCAGGGCGTCGTCCTCCCGGGCGCGGTCCAGCACGCCGGCGAGCCGGTCGAAGGCGCGCCGGTCGATCACCGCGCCGAGGAAGGTGGACAGGTCGGTGACGTCGCCCATCGGCAGGGACTCGGTGGTGTCGACCAGGTCGTCGCGCAGCCGCGCCCAGACCGACCGCGGCACGTAGGCGCGCGAGGCCGCCGAGCACTTCTGCCCCTGGTACTCGAAGGCCCCGCGGACCAGGGCGGTGCGCAGCACGTCGACGTCGGCCGAGGGGTGGGCGACGACGAAGTCCTTGCCGCCGGTCTCCCCCACCAGCCGTGGGTAGCCGCGGTAGCCGGCGACGTTCTCCCCGACCGTGCGCCACAGGTGCTGGAACACCCGGGTCGAGCCGGTGAAGTGGATGCCGGCGAGGTCGGGGTCGGCGAGCACGACCTCGGAGACGGCGACCCCGTCGCCGGTCACCAGGTTGACCACCCCCGGCGGCAGGCCGGCGGCCTCGAGCAGCCGCATCACGAAGTGCGCCGCGAACTGCTGCGTGGGCGCGGGCTTCCACACCACCGTGTTCCCCATCAGCGCCGGCGCGGTGGGCAGGTTGCCGGCGATCGCCGTGAAGTTGAACGGGGTGACCGCGTAGACGAACCCCTCCAGCGGCCGGTGGTCGACCCGGTTCCAGGTGCCCGGCGCGGACTCCGGCTGCTCGGCCAGCAGCCGCCGGGCGAAGTGCACGTTGTAGCGCCAGAAGTCGACCAGCTCGCAGGCGCTGTCGATCTCGGCCTGCTGCACGGTCTTGCTCTGCCCGAGCATGGTCGCGGCGTTCAGCGTCTGCCGCCACGGGCCGGCGAGCAGGTCGGCGGCCTTGAGGAAGACCGCGGCCCGGTCGTCGGCCGACAGCTCGCGCCACCCGGGGGCGGCCTCCTTCGCGCAGCGGACGGCGTCGGCGGCGTCGGCGTGCGTCGCGTGCGCGGAGGTCCCGAGGACGGCGGCGTGCCGGTGCGGCTGGACGACGTCGAACCGCTCGCCCGCGGCCATCCGCTGCTCGCCGCCGATCGTCGCGGTCAGCTCCAGCGGCTCGGCGGCCAGCTCGGTCAGCCGCCGCTCCAGCTCCGCGCGCTCGGCCGACCCGGGCGCGTAGGTCAGCACCGGCTCGTTGCGCGGTGGGGGGACGCGGGTGGTGCCGTCCATGCCGACTCCCTTCAGCGGGTGGTGACCAGCGAGCGCAGGAAGAAGCGGAGGTTGGCCGGGCGCTCGGCCAGGCGGCGCACCAGGTAGCCGTACCAGTCGGCGCCGTAGGGGACGTAGGCCCGGACCCGCACGCCGTCGGCGGCCAGCCGGGCCTGCTCGGTGCCGCGGATGCCGTAGAGCATCTGCACCTCCCAGGAGTCCGGCGCCCGCCCGTGCTCCGCGGCCAGCCGCCGGGCCAGCGCCACCATCCGCGGGTCGTGGCTGCCGACCATCGGGTAGCCGCCACCGCGCATCAGGACGCCGAGGCAGTGGGCGTACGCGGCGTCGACGGCGTGCCGGTCCGCGTGCGCCACCGACGGCGGCTCGTCGTAGGCCCCCTTGACCAGGCGGACCCGGGACCCGGGGACGGCGAGGGCGGCGACGTCGGCCTCGGTCCGCCGCAGCGCGGCCTGCAGGACGGCGCCGGTGCGCGGGTGGTCGCGGCGCAGCTCGGCGAGCACCCGCAGCGTCGCGTCCACGGTGGGCGACTCCTCCATGTCGAGGGTGACCGTGGTGCCGATCGCCGTCGCCGCCGCCACCACCGGACGCACGAGGTCCAGCGCCAGGTCCTCGCCCCCGGGCAGCGCGGCGCCGAAGGCGGACAGCTTGACCGAGACCTCCGCGGCGGCGCCCAGGGCGAGCGGCGCCAGCCCGTCGAGGGCGGCGAGGTAGGCGTCGCGGGAGCGCCGGGCCCGGTCGCGGTCGGTGACGTCCTCGCCCAGGTGGTCCAGGGTGACGGCGATGCCCGCCGCGGCGAGCCGCCGGACGGCGGCCAGCGCGTCGTCCAGCGTCTCGCCCGCCACGAAGCGGTCGACCACCCGGCGGGTGGCCGGCACCCCCACCAGCGCCCGGCGCAGCGCCGGCCGGCGGGAGGCCGCCAGCAGCACGGCCCTCGAACTCAGCACGGGCACCTCCGGCGGGCGGCACGCGACCGGGGACGACGGCACCGACGCTAGGGCCGCGGCGGCCGCCGGGCCAGGCCCGCGACGCCGGACGGTGGGGCCGTGCAACCGGTCGTGCACGACGCACCGCGCGCCGCCGTCCCTGGGGTGACCTAGTCTCGGAGCCAGTGGAGCGGGAAGGGGAGGCGTTGCCTCGAGACACGGGGGGCGACGCCGACGTCCTCAGGGTGCTGCGGACGGAGACGGCCGACGAGCACGAGCGGGTCGAGGAGACCCTCGGACTGATGGACCCCGGCCTGACGCGGGAGCGGCTGACCGGCGTCCTGACCCTGATGCACGGCTTCTGGTCGGCCGCCGAGGCCGGGCTGGACGGCTGGGCGGCCCGCGAGCCGGCCGCCGCGCGGACCCTGGAGTGGCAGCGGCGCCGCCGCACCGCCCTGTTCGCGGCGGACCTGGCGGCCCTCGGGTCGGCCGGCGAGCCCGCCGGCCGGCCCGCGCTCCCCCCGGTCGCCGACACCGACCAGGCGCTGGGCCGGATGTACGTGCTGGAGGGGTCGACGCTGGGCGGCGTCTTCATCGACCGGCACCTGGCCACGCTCCCCGGGCTCGCCGGCGGCGACCGGCTGCGCGCCTTCAGCCCCTACGGCGAGGACACCGGCGCGATGTGGCACGCCTTCCGCCGGGCCACCCGCGCGCACGTGGCCGGCGGCGGCGACCCGGGCCGCGTCGTGGACGCGGCCCGGACGACGTTCACCGTGCTCGCCGACTGGTGCCGGCCGGCGCGGGCGGGCGGGGCGTGACCGGCGACGCGGAGGTCGGGCTGCTCCCGCCCGGGACGCCCATCGACCTGAGCAACTGCGAGCGCGAGCCGATCCACGTCCCGGGCAGCGTCCAGCCCCGCGGCGTGCTGCTGGCCGTGGACGAGCCGGGGCAGCGGGTGCGGCAGGCCTCCCGGAACCTGGCCGAGCTCACCGGCGTCGCGTGGGAGGACGCCGTGGGCCGCACGCTGCCCGAGGTGCTCGGCGTGCCCGCGGCCGAGGCGGTCGCGCGCTCGGCCAGCGCCTTTGGCGACCTGCGCGAACGCAACCCGATCGAGCTGACCCTCGACGTCGACGGCGACCCGGTGCCGGTCGACGCGATCCTGCACCGGGTGCTGCTGCCCCGGCCCGAGGAGCGCGCGGGCGCGGACCTGCCGGCGGCCACCGCGCTGGTGGTGGAGCTGGAGCCGGCGCGCGGTCCGCGGCCGTTCTCCTTCCCCAACACCTACCAGGCGGTGCGCGGCACGGTCGGCGAGCTCAACCGCGCCTCGTCGCTGCAGGAGCTGTACGACATCACCGCCGGGGCCGTCCGGGCCCTGACCGGCTTCGACCGCGTGATGGTCTACCGCTACGACGCGGACTACAACGGCGAGGTCGTGGCCGAGGCGAAGGCGCCGGAGTTGAACTCCTTCCTCGGCCTGCACTACCCCGCCTCGGACATCCCGGCGCAGGCCCGGGCGCTGTACGAGAAGAACTGGATCCGGCTGATCTCCGACGTCGACTACCGGCCCGCACGCATCGAGCCGGTCGACCACCCGGTGAACGGCCAGCCGCTGGACCTGACCTACTCGACGCTGCGCAGCGTCTCCCCGATCCACGTCGAGTACCTGCAGAACATGGGCGTGCGCGCCTCCATGTCGATCTCGCTGCTGCGCGAGGACAAGCTGTGGGGGCTGATCGCGTGCCACCACTACGCGGGCCCGCACGCCCCGCCGTTCGCCACCCGCGCCGCCGCGGAGTTCCTCGGCTCGACGCTGTCCCTGCGGCTGGTCGACCGGGCGTCGGAGGAGGAGGTGCACCGCGCGCTGCGGGCACGCTCGACGCTCACCTGGCTGACCGCGGCCACCCTCGACGAGGACCGCGCGCTCACCGACACCCTGCTCGGCTCCCCCAGCCTGCTCGACCTGCTGCCGGCGGACGGGGTGAGCGTCTGCCTGCAGGGCACGCCCGGCAGCGACGGTGCTCCCCTGCCGGAGGACCTGGCCGCCCGGATCGCCGAGTGGGCCGCCGGGCGCGGCGAGGACGTCGTCGCCACCGACAGCCTCGCCACGCTCGCGCCGGAGCTCGCCGTCCCCGCCGACCTGGCGGTTGGGGTCCTCGTCGTCCCGCTGCCCGAGGGGCAGTACGTCCTCTGGCACCGCGGGGAGAGCGTCCGCACCATCGACTGGGGCGGGGACCCGCACAACAAGGCGATCGCCGAGCGGGAGGGCGACGGGGTCCGGCTGAGCCCGCGCAAGTCGTTCGAGCGATGGCGGGAGACCGTCCGCGGCCGGTCCGAGCCGTGGACGCCGCCGCAGGTCGCCGAGGCCGCGGAGCTGCGCACCCACCTGCTCGAGGCCCTCTACGCCCGCCAGCGCAGCATCGTGCGCGCCGCCGAGATCCTGCAGCGCAGCCACCTCACCGCGCCGCCGCGCCGGCCCGACCTGCGGGTCGCCGTCCGGTACGTGCCGGCCACGCGGGAGGCCCAGGTCGGCGGCGACTGGTACGACGTCTTCGGCCAGCCCGACGGCTCCACGGTGCTCGTCATCGGCGACGTGGTCGGCCACGACACCGCCGCCGCCGCGGACATGGCGCAGCTGCGCGGCCTGCTCCGCGGCATCGCCTACGACAGCGCCGACGGTCCGGCGCGCGTGCTGAGCCGGCTGGACGCGGCGATCGAGGGGCTGGGCCTCGGCGCGCTGGCCACGGTCCTGGTGGCGCGGCTGTCGCCGGCGGCCCCGGACGGCCGGGTGACGGTGCGCTGGTCCAGCGCCGGTCACCTGCCGCCGGTCGTGGTGGGCCCCGACGGCGGGACGCGGTACCTGCAGACCGACCGCCCGGAGCTGCTGCTCGGCGTCCGGCCCGAGGCCGAGCGCGGCGACGCGGTGGCGGAGCTGGACGCGGGGTCGACGTTCCTGCTCTACACCGACGGCCTCGTCGAGCGCCGCGACCAGCTGTTCGACGCGGGGGTGGCGCAGCTGGGCGACGCCCTCGCCGCACTGCGCACCCGCGACGTCGAGGACGTCTGCGACGGCGTGCTCACCCGGCTGGTGCCTGACGGCGCCGAGGACGACGTCGCGCTGGTCGCCGTCCGCCTGGGGACCCCCGGCCACCCGGCGTGACACCGGGTGGCCGCGGGCCGCTCAGCCCTGCTCGAGCGCGCTGAAGTCCGCCGTCAGCCCGTTGTCCGGCGCGCCGCCGTCGGCGGGCAGCGGGACCTCGTCCTCCGCGGCGCGCAGCTCGGCCTCGGCGTCGGGCCGCTCGCTGCTGACGTCGCGCCGCAGGGCGTCCAGCAGCGCCTGCTCGTCGGGCGCCAGGTCCCCGAGACCGAGGCGGTCACCGGGCCGGCCGGCGTCGGAGCCGCTCGCCATCGCGGAGTCGGGCAGGTCGGGTTCGGTCATCGTGGTCTCCTCAGCGCGGGAAGTTCGGTTCCAGCCGGGGCACGATCTGCATCTCCGGCACGAACGCCGCCGGGTGCAGCGTCACCAGGTAGCGGACCATCTCCGCGACCGCCGACGGCGGCATCATCAGGTGGGCGGGGATGCCCCACTGCTCCATCATCGGGGTGTCCATGGCCGCCGGGATCACCGCCTGCACCCGGCAGGGGAACGGCCGCTCGACGCCGTCCTCGTCCCGGGTCGCCTTCTCGCGCAGCTCCCGCTGGATGCAGCGGGTGGCGTTGAGGAAGCCCGCCTTGGAGCCGTTGTAGGCGATCGCGCCGCTGCCGGAGGTGATCGCCGAGAGGCTGACGACGTGCACGACGTCGGCGGTGCGCTCGGCCGGCAGGTGCTGCACCCGCTTCATGAACTCGCTGGTGAGGAAGACCGGCCCCTCGCAGTTGACCGCCTGCACGCGCTGGTAGTCGGCGAGGTCGATGTCGGTGACGTACCCGGGGCGGTCGATGCCGGCGACGTTGACCAGGACGTCGAACGCGTCGCCGTGCTGCTCGAACAGCTGCGCGACCACCGCCCGGCGGCTGGCGTCGTCGGTGACGTCGAGGGCGACGACGTCGGCCTTGCCGCCGGCCTCGCCGACCAGCTCCGCCGTCCGCTCGCTGCCCGGGGCGTCGATGTCGGCGACCACCACGTGCGCACCGGCCTGGGCCAGCGCCAGGCAGGTGGCCCGCCCCAGTCCGCTCGCACCTCCGGTGACCAGGGCGACCCGCCCCTCCAGCGTCCCGCTGACTGCCATCCGCGCCTCCCTGTCGACCGTCGCGCCGGACGATCACGGCGCCTGGGTCAGCCTCGCCGATGCGGCGGCTCCCCGCAGGTCGACCCCGGTGCAGGAGCGCAGTACTGCATCGAGGGGAAGGGGCGGTGGGGTCAGGCGGGGACGAGCCCCGCGTCCTCGATCTGTCGCGCCTGCTCCCGGCACCACGGCGACCAGGCATCGCCCTCGGTCTCCTGCCGGCGCCGGAACGCCGCCCACTCCAGCAGCTCCCAGTCGTCGACCTCGCTCGGGTCGGGCGCCGGGGTGCCGGTGAACCGGCCCAGGTACACCGGGCAGATCTCGTTCTCCACCACGCCGCGGAACTCGGCCCGGTAGCGGTAGCCCGGCAGCGCCGGGCGCAGGTCGGTCACGCCGAGCCCCAGCTCGAAGGCGGCCCGGCGGGCCACCGCGGAGGCGTCGTCCTCCCCGGGGCCGGGGTGACCGCAGACCGTGTTGGTCCACATGCCGGGGAACGTCTGCTTGCCGGTCGCGCGGCGGGTCACCAGCAGCCGCCCGTCCGCGGCGAAGAGGTAGGCGGAGAAGGCGCGGTGCAACGGCGTCTCCCCGTGGTGCACCAGGGGCTTGGGCATCGTGCCGATCGCCGTCCCCTCGTCGTCGACCAGCACGATCAGCTCCACCGTCACGCGCCCAGTGTCCCCGATCCCGGAAGTCCCGCCCCGATCGATTGATAAACCGAGCAGCCGGTCTGACAATGGCTCATGCCCTCCATGCATCTGCGGCGAGCGGGCCGCGACCTGGACCTGCAGGTCGGCCGCGCCGGGCTGCGGACCACCGCCACGCTGCTCGCCGGGTCCGCCCCGGTGGCCGAGGGACGCGGCCTCGGCCGGGTGCTCCTCCGCCTGCCCGCCCAGAGCGACCCGGCGCCCGCCGTGCTGGTCCTCAGCCCGTGGCCGGGCGTCGTCGCCCGGGCCCTGCTGCTGGAACCGGCACCCGCCGAACCGGGCACGGGGGACGCGGACGCCGCGACCCCGGACGGCGGGGCTCCCGACCGGGTCGCCGAGCTCGCCGGCCTGGCCACCGCCCGCCGGCACCCCTTCGACGCCGCGCCGGGGACCCTGGCCGGCCGGCTGCGCGCCGTCGAGGAGCGGCACCCCCGGCTGTGGGCCGCCCGGCACGTCGTGTGGGGGGTCGCCCGCGTCCTGGCCGCCCTGCTCGGCATCGCCGTGCTGCTGCAGGCGCTGGTCCGCCCGGTCCTGCGGTGGCTGGCCGGCCTGGTCCCCGAGGTGGACCTGCCCGACCTCCCCCTGCCCGACATCTCGCTGCCCGACATCCCCCTGCCGGACATCTCCCTGCCCGACGTCTCCCTGCCCGGCTGGGTGTCCACCGTGCTGGCGACGGCGAAGTTCTGGGCGCCGGTGGCGGTCGGTCTCGTCCTCGCCGTCCGGGAGGTGCGCCGCCGGCGCGAACCGCCGCCCGGCGACGGGCGGGAGCCCGGCCCGGAGCAGGATGACCCCGATGCGCACCGTTGACCCCGCGCTGCACCGCGAGCGCCGGCAGGCCATCGTCGCGGCGGCGATCGAGCTGTTCGCCACCCAGGGCCTCGCCGCCACGACCACCGCGGAGATCGCCCGCGCCGCCGGCGTCTCCAGCGGCGCGCTGTTCCACTACTTCCCCTCCAAGCGCGCGGTGTTCCTGGCGCTGTTCGAGGCCGACGGGGACGAGTGGGACGAGGTCTTCACGGCCGCCCGGACCGCGCCCGATCCGTGGGGCACCCTGGTCGACGTGATCGGCCGGCTGGCGGCGGAGGCCGCCTCCCCGCTCATGGCCGGCCTGGTCGTCGAGGTGCTGGCGCAGGCCCACCGGGACCCGGAGGTCGCGGCCCGGGTGGCCGACGGCGACCGCCGGCTGCTGGACGGCATGACGACCCTCGTCGAGCGGCTGGCGGCCGCGGGCACGGCCGACCCGGGCATGCCGGCGACCACCGCGGCCCGCTGGGTCCTCACCCTGACCGAGGGCTTCCAGACCCGCGGCTACCCCGAGCCCGACCGGGACCGCGCCGCCGAGGCCGCGACCGCCGTCCGGCTCGCCGCCCGGGTGCTGCGCTACACCGGCCCGGGGGCGCCGGACTGACCGGGCCCGCGCGGGTGCCGCGACCGGCCGGACGGGGCACAGTCCCGGCATGGACAGCTTCCGCCGCGAGGGCATGGAGTTCGACGTCCGGGACGCCGGGCCCGCCGACGGCGAGCCGGTGGTGCTGCTGCACGGCTTCCCGCAGGACGGCACCGCCTACGACCGGCTGGCACCCGTGCTGCACGGCGCGGGGCTGCGCACGCTGACGCCGGACCAGCGCGGCTGCTCCCCCGGCGCGCGTCCCGCCGGACGGGCCGACTACCGGCTGCGGCAGACCGCGCAGGACGTGCTCGCCCTCCTGGACGCCGCCGGGCTGGACTCCGCGCACGTCGTCGGGCACGACTGGGGCGGGGTCGTCGGCTGGGCGCTGGGCGCGTGGTACCCCGAGCGCGTCCGCTCGCTCACCGCGCTGTCCGTGCCGCACCCGGCCGCGATGGCGAAGGCGCTGGTCAGCAGCGACCAGGCGCTGCGGTCGTCCTACATGGCGCTGTTCCAGCTGCCCGTCGTCCCCGAGCGGCTGCTGCTGGCCCGGGACGGCGCCGCCCTGCGCGCCGCGCTCCGGCGCGGCGGCCTGCCCGACGACGCCGTGGACCGCTACGTGCGGCGGATGCGGGAACCGGGCGCGCTGACGGCGGCGCTCAACTGGTACCGGGCGCTGCCGCTGGGCGCGCGCGACCCGGTCGGCCGGGTACCGGTCCCGACGCTGCACGTGTGGAGCACCGGGGACGCCTTCCTCGGGCGCGCGGCGACCGAGGCCACCCGGCAGTACGTGACCGGGCCCTACCGGCTGGTCGTGCTGGAGGGCGTGCCGCACTGGGTCCCCGAGCTCGCCGCCGAGCGCACCGGCGAGCTCGTCGTCGCGCACGTCCGCACCGCCGCCTGACCCGGTCCCGAGCAGTGGGAATCGGCTCGACCGCGCGGCGAGGATGGCAGGCGTGACGTACCCCGTCGGCCCCCGCACCGTGCCCACCCGCGTCCGCGAGCGCGTCGGCTACGACCGCGCCACCGTCCACGCCGTCCTCGACGAGGCGGTGGTGTGCCACGTCGGGTGCGTCGTCGACGGTCGGCCCCTCGTCCTGCCGCAACTGCACGCCCGCGTCGGCGACCGGCTGTACCTGCACGGCTCCACCGGGGCCCGCGCGATGCGCCACGCCGCCGACGGCGGGCTGGACGTCTGCGTGACCGTCACGCTGGTGGACGGGCTGGTGCTGGCCCGGTCGGCGTTCCACCACTCGGTGAACTACCGCTCCGTGGTGGCACTGGGCACCGCCACCGTGGTCACCGACCCCGCGGAGAAGGCGGCCGCCCTCGACGCGCTCGTCGACGCCGTCGTCCCCGGCCGCTCCACCGCCAGCCGCCGGGCCGACCGCCGCGAGCTGGCCGCGACCGCGGTGCTGGTGCTGCCCCTGGAGGAGGTCTCGGTCAAGGTGCGGACCGGACCGCCGGTCGACGAGGACGACGACCTCGGCCTGCCGCACTGGGCCGGCGTGCTGCCGCTGCGGACCGTCGCCGGCGCACCCGAGCCCGCCCCGGACCTGACCACGGGGATCCCCACCCCCGCGCACGTGCGGGAGTGGCAGCGCCCCTAGGCCACGTGGTGGCGGGCGCCGCCCTCGGCGACCACGCGGGGCGCCGGGCGCGGGCGGGCCTCGGCCGCCGGCACCCGCAGCGGCACGGTGCAGCCGGAGCACTCGACCGGCTCACCCGGCAGCGCCGCGGTGTCGGTGGTCGCGGTGCAGTGCGGGCACCACAGCCGGCGCTGCTCGGCGCCCGTGACCGCCCAGCGGATCGCGGAGGCGCGCACGCCCAGCCCGATCGCGGCCTCGCGGGCGGCGTGCACGTCGGCCGCCGGCCCGGCCAGCATGAGGCCCTGGCCGGCGGGGGCGGCGCGCAGCAGCCGCTCCAGCTCGGCGAGGCTGCGCGCGTCGGCCCGCTGCGCGGCCGCCCAGGTCACCGGCGTGCTCGGCGGCACCTGCTGGATCCAGCGACGGACGACGCGCATCCCGGCCGCGCCGAAGCCCAGCATGCCCAGCGCAGTGGCCGAGGGGTCGACCGCGACCTCGGACGCCGGTGCTGCCGTCGGGGACACCGCGGGGACGCGCTGCGTCATGAGGACTCCGGGGAGAGGCGGACGTCGGGAGGACCACACTAGGGACCTATGACCCTGAGGGAGGTTACCGGACCGTTACAAGGCGTCCACAACCCGGCAGGGCACATCCGAGAGGCGGGCACCGTGCCAGGGGTGGACCCGCGCGGGGACGGGTAGCGGCCCGGCATGGCCGATTCCTCCCCCGGACACCTGCAGGGCCTCCGGGTCGCCGTCACCGGCGCCAGCGGCAACGTCGGGACGGCGCTGCTGCGCCGGCTCACCGACCCCGCGCTCGGCGTCGCCGAGGTCCGCGGGCTGGCCCGGCGGCAGCCGCCGGACGTCGCCCCCTACACCGCCGCGACCTGGCACCGGGTGGACCTCGGCGAGGACGGCGGCGAGGCGGACCTGGAGCGCGCGTTCACCGGGGTGGACGCCGTCGTCCACCTGGCCTGGGCGCTGCAGCCGGGCCGGCACCCCGAGCGGCTGCACGCGGTCAACGTGGACGGCACCTACCGGGTGGCGCGGGCCGCCGCCCGGGCCGGGGTGCCGCACGTGGTGCACATGTCCTCGCTCGGCGCCTACGCGGCGGGGGCGGGCGACCGGGAGGTCACCGAGGACTGGCCGGTCACCGGCATCCCCAGCTCCCAGTACAGCCGCGACAAGAGCTCGGCCGAGAGGGTGGTCCGCCAGGTGCTGGGCTCCCGCGGCGACACGACCGTGACCGTCGTCCGTCCCACGCTGGTGCTGCAGCCGGAGGCGGCCAGCGAGATCGGCCGCTACTTCCTGGGCCCGCTGCTGTTCGCCGCGGCGCGCGCCCTGCCCGCGCCGGTGGCGCAGGCCCTGCCGTTGCCGCTGCCGGCGCTGCGGGTGGGCTTCGTGCACGCCGACGACGTCGCCGACGCCCTGGTGCGCATCCTCGACCGGCGGGCGTCCGGGCCGTTCAACCTGGCCGCGGAGCCCACGCTGGACGCCGACGGCCTGGCCCGCGCCCTGGGCACCCGGCGGGTCCCGGTGCCGGCGGTCGTGCTGCGGGCGGGGCTGGCCGCCGCGCACGCCGCGTACCTCGTGCCCACCGAACCGGGCTGGCTGGACCTGGGCGTGGGCGCTCCCGCGCTGGACACCACCCGGGCCCGCAGCCTGCTGGGCTGGACGCCCGGGCACCGCGGCGACGACGTGCTGCGCGAGTTCGTCGCCGCCCTGGGCCGCGGCGACGGCGCCCCCGGCGCCCTGCTCCGCCCGGCCGACGGCGACACCCGGGACCCGGACGGGGCCCCGGCCCGCTGACCGGCGGCCGCCCCGCGGGAGGGGCCGGCCGCCGGGCGGACGTCAGCCGCGGGACATGCCGGCCTGGCGGAGCAGGCCGCCGCCGATGATGACCCGCTGCACCTCGCTGGTGCCCTCGTACAGCCGGTAGAGGCGCGCGTCGCGGTAGAAGCGCTCGACCGGGGTGGTGCGCAGGTAGCCCATGCCGCCGTGCACCTGGACGGCGCGGTCGGTCGCCCGGCCGACCATCTCCGAGCAGAACAGCTTGGCCGCCGACGGGCCGACCGAGGTGTCCTCGCCGGTGTCGTAGCGGGCGGCCACGTCGCGGACCAGGGCCCGGCCGGCGACCAGCTCGGTGTGCATGTCGGCGATCAGCGCCTGGACCAGCTGGAAGCGGCCGATCGGCGCGCCGCCCTGCTTGGCGGTGGCGGCGTAGGCCACCGACTCGTCGAGCACCCGCTGCGCCATGCCGACGCACATGGCGGCGATGTGCAGCCGCCCGCGCGACAGCACGGTCAGCGCCTTGGAGTAGCCGCGGCCCTCCTCGCCGACCAGCGCGTCGGCCGGGACGCGGACGTCGTCGAAGAACACCTCCGACGTCCAGGCGCCGGACTGCCCCATCTTCTTGTCCTTGGGGCCGAGCGAGACGCCGGGGGCCTTCGCGTCGACGACGAAGCTGGAGATGCCCCGCCCGCCCTTCTCCTCCGGGTTGGTCCGGGCGAAGACGACGAACAGGTCGGCCAGCGGCGCGTTGGTGATGTAGCGCTTGGTGCCGCTGATCACCCACTCGTCGCCGTCGCGGCGGGCGGTGGTGCGCAGGCCCGCCGGGTCCGAGCCCGCCTCGGCCTCGGTGAGTGCGAAGGAGCCGATCAGCGAGCCGTCGGCGAGGCGGGGCAGGTACCGCTTCTTCTGCTCCTCGCTGCCGAAGCGGGCGATGACCTGGCCGGCGATGCCGTTGTTCGTGCCGAACAGCGACCGGAAGGCCGGGGTCGTGTAGCCGAACTCGAAGGCGAGCTCGACGTCCTCCTTCATGTTGACGCCCAGGCCGCCGTACTCCTCGGGCAGCGCGTAGCCGAACAGCCCCATGTCGGCGATCGCCCCGCGGAGCTCCTCGGGGATGCGGTCGTCGAGGTCGATCTCCTCCTCGCGCGGGATGACCTCCTCGCGCACCAACTGGCGGACGGCGTCCCGGATCTGGCGGAAGTCCTCGGCATCCATGCACCAATCATCGCCGAGGGTGTCCGCCGCCGTGACACCGGCGGCCCGCCGGCCGGGCGGGCTCAGGCGAGCGCGTCCAGGCGGGCCATGTCCTCGTCGGAGAGCGTCAGGCCCGCCGCGCCCAGGTTCTCCGTGAGGTGGTCGACCGACCTGGTCCCCGGGATGGGCAGCACGACCGGCGACTTCTGCAGCAGCCAGGCCAGCGCGACCTGCGACGGGGTGGCGCCCAGCTCGCGGGCGATGTCGGCGACCGGGCTGTCCGGGGCGGCGAGGTCGCCGGTGGCGATCGGGAACCAGGGGATGAAGCCGATGCCGTGGGCGGTGGCGTGCTCCAGGACGTCCTGGGACTGCCGGTTGGTCAGGTTGTAGAGGTTCTGCACGCTGACGATCTCGACGATCTCCCGCGCCTGCTCCAGCTCCGCCACCGACACCTCGGAGACACCGACGTGCCGGACCTTGCCCTCGTCCTGCAGTTCCTTGAAGACGCCGAGCTGGTCGGCGAGCGGGACCGCGGGGTCGATCCGGTGCAGCTGGATGAGGTCGATGCGCTCCAGCCGCAGGTGGCGCAGCGACAGCTCGACCTGCTGGCGGAGGTAGGCCGGGCGCCCGACCGGCGTCCAGATGCCGGGGCCCTGGCGGGTCAGGCCGGCCTTGGTCGCGACGACCAGGCCCTCCGGGTAGGGGTGCAGCGCCTCGGCGATGATCTGCTCGCTGACGAACGGGCCGTAGGAGTCGGCCGTGTCGATGAAGTCGACGCCCTGCTCGACGGCGGCGCGCACGACGCGCAGCGCGCCCTCGCGGTCGGCCGGCTCGCCCCACACGCCGGGGCCCGGCAGCTGCATCGCGCCGTAGCCGAGCCGGTGCACGGGGAGGTCGCCGCCGAGGAGGAACGTGTCGCCGATCTGTGCGGTGGTCATGCCAGGGCCCAAGACCTCAGCCCGCGCGGGTGTTCCCGCGGGCGTGTTCGATGGCGGCGTGGCGGATGCGCGGGTGGGCGAGATCGTCGTGCTGCGGCACGGGCAGACCGACTGGAGCCGCAGCGGCCGGCACACGGGGGTCACCGACCTGCCGCTGCTGCCCGAGGGCGAGGAGAAGGCCCGGGAGCTGGCGCCCCGGCTGGCCGCGCGGCGGTTCGCCGCGGTGTGGACCAGCCCCCGGCAGCGGGCCCGGCGGACGGCGGAGCTGGCCGGCCTGACCGCCACCGCCGTCGACCCCGACCTGGTCGAGCTCGACTACGGCGGCTACGAGGGCCGCACGACCGCCGAGATCAGCGAGGAGCTCGGGCGCGAGTGGTCGGTGTGGCGCGACCCCGTCGTCCCTGGGGACACCCCGGGCGAGACGCTGGACCAGGTCGCCGAGCGGGTGGACCGGGTGCTGGGGCGGGCCCGCGCGCTGCTGGCCGACGGCGACGTCGCGCTGGTCGCCCACGGGCACGTGCTGCGGGTCCTCACCGCCCGCTGGCTGGAGCTGGGGCCGGCGGCCGGGGCGCTGTTCGCGCTCCCGGCCGGGGCGTACGGGTCCCTGGGGCACGAGCACGCCCGGCCGGTGCTCAGCGGCTGGGGGCTGTGACGGAGGACCCCTTCCTCCGCACGCCTCGCGAGCTCGGCGTGAACCTCTGGACGGGGCCACCGGCTGGTCAGCTCCCGGGCTCGGGTTCCAGGAGGGCAGGGCGGCCGAAGAACCAGCCCTGACCGAGGTCGGCGCCGATCGCGGCGACCTGCTCGGCGGTCCGCTCGTCCTCCACCCCCTCGGCGACGACCTGCGCGCCGACGCGGTGGGCGGCCTCGACGACCCAGCGGAGGATGGTGCGCGCCCCCTCGTCGGGCAGCGCCTGCACCAGCGGCCGGCCGAGCTTGACGACGTCGGGGCGCACCGTGCCCAGCAGCTCCCGGCTCGCCCAGCCGGCGGCGACGTCGTCGAGCGCCACCCGCCAGCCCAGCTCCCGGTACTGCTCCAGCACCGACAGCAGGTGCCCGTGCTCGGCGAGGGCGGAGGGCTCGGCGACCTCGATGACCAGCCGGCCCGGCGCCAGCCCGGCCTCGGCCATGAGCGCGCGGGTGCTCTCCAGGTCCGCCTGCGGCCGGTGCACCGAGGTGGGGTGCGTGTTGACGAACAGGTCGGCGTCCCCCAGCCACGGCGCGGCGCCGGCGACGGCGCACTCGCGCCCGATCCGGTCCAGGCGGGGCAGCCAGTCGGCGGACTGGGCGACGAAGAACAGGTCCCCGCCCCCGATCTCGCGGCCGTCGGCGAGGCCGCGCAGCAGCGCCTCGTGCGCGACGACGGCGCCGGTGTCCAGGGCGACGATCGGCTGGTAGACGCTCCACAGCTCGGCCTCGGCCAGGATCCCGACCTCGGCGGTCACACCGCGGCGGGCCAGCTCGACGGCCAGGCTCGGCGCCGTGAGCAGCCGGGTGACCAGGGCGGTGTACTCCCCCGGCGGGTCGGTGGCGACCCGCACGGCCTCGGCCTCGGCGGTGGTCAGTTCGCGGGAGAGCCGGTCGAACAGCAGCTCCACCCCGACGCCGTCCCGTTCGTCGGTCAGGTCCAGCAGGCCGTCGGTGCGGTACACCGACAGGCCGACGGACCGGGCGATGCCGGCGACGGCGGGCAGGACGCTGTCCACCGGGCTGGCGAGCAGCAGCCGGGTGGCCACCTCCGGCAGGTCCCAGGTCTCGCGGCGCCGCGTCGTGCTGATGGTCCCGGGCACCCGAGCAGGATGACCGAGCACACCGCCGGTCACCGGCAGGCGCGCGGACCCCCGGCCGGGGGACCGGCCGACGCCGGAGGCGCGAGATCCGGAACTTCCCGGGTTGAGTGTCTAAAGTCAGGGGCATGGCACCGGCTCCGACCACCGATCCCGTGCGCACCAGCCGTGGGGGACGGCCGCGCGACCCCAGCCGCGACGGCGTGATCCGGGAGGCGATCCTCCGCCTGCTCGGCGACGTCGGGTACGGCGCCCTGACCATGGACGCGGTGGCCGCGGAGGCCGGCGTCGGCAAGGCGACGATCTACCGCCGCTGGCGCACCAAGCAGGACCTCGTCGTCGACACCATCGCGGTGATGAACCAGTCGCTGGCCGCCCCGGTCGACACCGGGTCGCTGGAGGGCGACGTGCGCGCGATCGTGCACCGGACGGTCGACGTCGTGAACGGCCCCGTCGGGACGGCGATGCGCTCGCTGCTGCCCTCGATGCAGCACCAGCCCGAGCTCCGCGAGGCCTTCGCCCAGGGGCCGCTGCAGGCCTGGCGCGACACCTTCGCGCGGATGTGGGCGCAGGCGGAGGCCCGCGGCGAGCTCGCCCCGGGCATGGCGCAGTCGGTGCTCGCCGAGGCCACGACCGCGCTGCTCGTGCAGCGGTGGCTGCTCACCGGGGAGCCGGTCGACCACGAGTACGCCGACCAGGTCCTCGAGGCCGTCGTCCTGCCGCTGCTGCGCACCCGGCGCCCCTGAGGGTCGCGGGCGGCTCACCAGCCGAGGGTGCCCGGCTCGCCCTTGAACGGGCCGACGACGTCCGGGGTGATCCAGCCGCCGTAGAAGTCCCCGGCCTGGGCGCGCACTGCGACGCCGTCGACCCGGGCGGCGTCCACCCTGCCGGGGTAGAAGGCCACGGCGCCGCGCAGGTGCTCGTAGCCGGCCGTGGGCTGCTCGTAGGACCAGCCGGCCGAGCCGACCCGCCGGCCGTCGACGACGGCGTCCCAGTAGGTGGCCACGCCCTTCCACTCGCACCACGAGGAGCCGCGGCCGCGCTCGAGCACGCCGGCGACGACGTCCTCCCGCGGCACGTAGTAGACGGGTGGGTGGCTGGTCTCGCAGACCCGCACCGCACGGGTGGTCCGGGCGATCACACGCCCGCCGAGCTCGACCTCCACGAGCCGCCCGGTGACCTGCGCCGACGGCGGGCGCGGGTAGTCCCAGACGGACTCCTGCCCCGGCCCGACCGGGTCGCGGCCGCGCGGGGTGCCCATCGGACCGGTCAGCGCCTGCGGCGACGGCGGCCGCGGACCGAGTTGACGACGACGACGGTGACGAACAGGCCCACCGCGCCGATCGTGGCCTTGCCGGCCGAGGACTGCAGGAAGCGCACGACGGCGGCCTGCCCCTGCTCCTTCAGCCGGGCGGGACTGGTGCGGAAGGCCAGCTCGTCCAGCGTGGCCGCCAGCGACTCACGGGCAGCGTCGATCTCCAGCTGGATCTGTCGGGGGTCGCGAGGCACGCCGACAGCCTGCCAGAACGCCGCGCGGGTGGCGCGTCCCCGCCCGGTGGGGGCACCCGCACGGGCGATGCCGGCCGCAGTCTCGCGATCGCCGCGCACCGGTGCGGGGCGCGGGAGGTCACGGGGTCCCCGGGCCGGTCGCCGTAGACTCCGCGACCGCGCGGGAGTGGTGTAACGGCAGCCACGCCAGACTTAGGATCTGGTGCCTCCGGGCGTGCGGGTTCGACTCCCGCCTCCCGCACGGGTGGCCCCGGCGTGCGCGCGCGGCGGCGCCTGGGGGACCCTCGCCGTCATGCGCACCCCCGGCCGGCGTCCCCCCGCGCGCGAGCCCGGCCCGGGCACCGATCCCGCGGAGGGGGTCCGCGACCGGGTCTGCGCCGGCCTCACCGGCGACGTCCTGGAGATCGGCCACGGGCACGGCCACAACCAGCCGCACCTGCCGCCGGAGGTGACCGCACTGTGGGCGGTCGAGCCCTCCGCGCCGGCGCTCGGGCAGGCCGCCGCCGCCCGCGCGGGGTCGCCGGTGCCGGTGCACGCCGTCGTCGCCGACGCCCAGGCCCTCCCCTTCCCCGCCGACCGGTTCGACGCCGCGCTGTGCACGTGGGTCCTGTGCGAGCTGCCCGACCCGGCCGCGGCGCTGGCCGAGGTCGCCCGCGTCCTGCGGCCGGGCGCCGCCCTGCACCTGGTCGAGCACGGCCTGTCCCCGGATCCGGCGGTGCGCCGCTGGCAGCGGCGCGGCGGGCGGCCCGGCCGGCTGACGACCGGCTGCGCGCTGGACACCGACGTCGCGGCGCTGCTGGCCGCCTCGCCGCTGACGGTCACCGCGCTGTCGCGGTGGCGGGACCCGGGCTCCCCGGCCTGGGCCGCCCAGATGTACGAGGGCCGCGCACACGCCTGACCAGGCACGACGCCCCTTGCCCCGCCGAGGGGCGGGACGGGAGGGGCGCGTGGGGTGCGCCCGGTTGCGGAACGGTCGAGTTCCCGCGCGTCACGGCCGGCCTCCCAGGCGGGACTGCTTGCGTGTGCCGCGCGCGGGGGGTCCGCGCACGGGGAACGGGGCGGTCCAGGTGGCGGGAACGGCAGCGGGCGGACGGCGGAGCTCCGAGTGGGCCTGCGGGCAGGACCTGGAGACGGCGGCGCACTACGTGCAGACGGTGCGGCGCGCCCCGACCCTCGCCGCCCGGGCGCGGGCCGTGGCCTCGCGCGAGGGGACGCGGGCGGTGCGCTCGCTCCTGCGGCAGCTCCCCCGCCGCACCCTGCCGGTCAGCGCCACCCCCGCCGGGCGGGAGCTGCGCGCGATGTTCCGCCCGGAGCGCCCGCTCCCCTTCGACCGGGCGCCCGTCGCCGTCCTCGACCTGCCGGCGAGCCGGGAGGAGTACCTGCGCGGCCGCCCCCGGCAGGCACTGCGGACCAACCTCGCCCGCGCGTCCGCCGAGGGCGTCACCTGCGCACCCGTGGGCACCCCCGCCGAGCTGCACGCGGTCGCGACCGCGATCGCCGACTCGCGACGCGACCACAGCACCGCCGCCACGTTCGTCCGCCCCGGCCAGGGGCTGGCGCCCGAGCGGGTCTGGTCGGCGGCCTACGACGGGAAGGGCGACCCGGTCGCGCTCAGCCACTCGCTCGTCGACCGGGACAACGCCGGGCTGCTGCTGATGATCAGCGCGCTCGACCACCCCGCCGCCCCGCTGGCCCGCTACGCCCTGCACACCCACGTCGTCGGCCGGCTGGTCGAGCGCGACGTCTCGACCCTGACCGTCGGCGGCTCGATGTTGCTGACCAGCCCGGGCACCCGCTACTTCCAGCGCCGCACCGGCTTCGGCCCGGTGCACCTGCAGCCGGCGCCGGTGGCCCGGTCCGGCCGGGGGCCGCGCACGCTCGGCTGAGCGTCCCGACCGACACGCCGACGGGCCGACGCACCGGCGTCAGCAGGATCACGTCCTCGCGTTCCCGCAGGTCAGCGTCGCGGGGGCGCGCGCGTGACAGGTGGCTGCCAGGCCGCCGTCGTAGCGTGGGAGGAGCTGCCCGGGTCCGCGGACGACGGCCCCGGGCCCCCGTCCCCCCGCCCGGACCTCGACCTCCCGGAGCCCATGTCCTCCTCGCGCCCCGACCCCACCGACGGCCCCGACGAGCAGCCGGAGAGGACCCGGCTCAGCCCGGTCCAGATCGCGGCCGGCGCCCTGGCCTCGGTCAGCTCCGCCGTCGTCGCCTCGTTCTTCGGGGTCGCCGGCACGCTGATCGGCGCCGCGCTGGCGAGCGTGATCAGCACCGTGACCGCCGCCGTCTACACGAACTCCCTGGCCCGCACCAACGCGCGGCTGCGGCAGGTCCGCGGCCAGCTGTCGGGCACGGCGCGCGCGGCACAGGCCGCCGCCCCCGCCGGGCCCGCGCCGACCCGGGAGCTGCCCGCCGCCCTCGACCCGCGCCGTCCCCCCGCGCCGGCACGCCGGTGGCGCTGGCCACGCGTGGCCGGCTACGCGGTGGCGGTGTTCGGGCTGGCCATGACGATCGTGACCGGCATCGAGATCGTCGGGCAGCAGCCGGTGTCGGCGCTGGTGGGGGCGCGCGAGGCGTCGACGTCGACCACGCTCGGCGAGCTGACCGCCCCGTCGTCGGCCACGCCGTCGCCGGCCGCGCCGACGACCCCGGCCCCCTCCGACGCTCCCGAGGCCCCGGGGACCGCCGCGCCGGACGACGCCGACGGGTCCGGCAGCCCGGCCCCCGGCACCGCGGCGACGACCTCGCCGTCGGCCACCCCGGAGCGCACCGCCTCCTCGACCGCGGCGCCGAGCGGCCCGGCCCGCGAGGCGCCGCAGACCACCGCGGACGGCGGCGCCACCGGCACGGGCGGCGCCGACCAGCGCCAGGACCCGCCCGCCGCCGCGGGCACCGGCGCACCCGTCACCCCCTGACCGCGGCGGGCCGGCCGCGCGGGGCCGGCCCCCCGGGCCGCCGGGTCAGGAGCCGACGAGCGCCCGGTGCAGCACGGCGATGAGCTCGGTCCGGGTGATGATCCCGGTCAGGCGGCCGGCGCCGTCCACCACCGGCAGGTTGCGCAGCCCGCGGTCGGTCATCAGCTCCACCAGCTCGGCCACCGGCGTGTCCTCGCGCACCGTGGTGACCGGGCTGGTCATCACCCGCTCGACCGGGTCGAACTCGACGATGTCCCGGTTGAACAGGTCGAACACCGTGATGATCCCGACGACGTGGCCGTCGGCGTCGACCACGGGGACGGCCTTCACGTGGTGCTGGTTGATCACCATCCGCGCCCGGTACAGGGTGTCGTCCGGGCGCACGCTGATGACGTCGCGGGCCATCAGCGCGCCGACCCGCAGCTGCCCGAGCCGGCGGTCCAGCGCCTGCGCCTCGGCATCGCGGATGAGGGCGACCACGTCGCCGGGCAGCACGTCGAGGCCGCGATCGAGCCGGGCGATCGCCCGGGTCACGTCCTCGGTGGAGACGCCGACCCGCTCGCTGGGCGCCGGGTCGCCGCCCTGGAGCGGGGGCGGCGGCGGGGGCACGTGCGGGTAGGGCCGGCCGGTCAGGTTGTTGACCAGGGCACCGACGGCGAGCAGGACGACGGTGTTCACCCCGACCGGCAGCACGGCGAACGCGTAGCCCTGCTCGGTCACCGCCGACCCGGCGACCGCGGCGAACAGGGCGCACGCCCCACCCGGTGGGTGCACGCAGCGCAGCAGCATCATCACCGCGATCGCGGTGCCCACGGCGACGGCCGCGGCGAGCGTGACGTCGTCGATCAGCTTGCCGGCGGTCACCCCGACCAGCGTGGACACGACGTTGCCGACCAGCAGCGACCACGGCTGGGCCAGGGGGCTCGCCGGGGCGGCGAACAGCAGCACCGCGGTCGCGCCCATCGGGGCCACGATGAACGGCAGCGCGTCCGGGCCGCCCGGCAGCACCCGTGCGGCGAGGGCGGCGACGGCGATGCCCACGAGCGCGCCGAGGCCCCCGCGGGCGAGGTCGATCGGCCGGTACCCGACCGGTCCGGGGCGCAGCGAGGCCAGCCAGGCCCGGCGGTCGGCGTGCACGCGTCGTCCTCTCCCCGACGGCTCCCTCGCCGTCGACCGCAGGGACCCTAGCCGCGGCGGACCCGGGCCGGGCGCCCGCCGCGCTCACCCCTCCGGGGGAGGCGGCGGCCCCGGGGGCTGCCCCGGGACGGCGGCCGTGCCGACGTCCTGCCCATGACCGCCACGACCACCCAGCCGGCCACCACCGGGCGGCACCGCGCCCCCGAGACGACCGACGAGCCGCGCTGGAGCACCCCGCGCGAGTTCCTCGCCGCGTGGTCGCGGGTCGGCCGCCACGCCGCCCCGG
This sequence comes from Blastococcus sp. SYSU D00695, assembly GCF_054050555.1. NCBI lineage: Bacteria > Bacillati > Actinomycetota > Actinomycetes > Geodermatophilales > Geodermatophilaceae > Blastococcus > Blastococcus sp. SYSU D00695. The sequence continues at coordinate 151,251 of NZ_JBJGZP010000006.1, forward strand.
AGGACCGCACTCCCGACGACCCGTTCGACTGGCTGGGCTTCGCCCCGGCCGCGGACTGAGCGGCGCGTGCGCCGGGTCAGCGCGCCCCGAGCGCCTCGGCGACCACCGGGACCAGGGCCGCGAAGGCCTGGGCCCGGTGGCTCCGCGCGTCCTTCTCCTCGGCGGACAGCTCGGCGCTGGTGAGCTCCAGCCCGTCGGCCACGAACACCGGGTCGTAGCCGAAGCCGTTGCTGCCGCGCTCCTCGCGCAGCACCCGCCCGCGCCACTCCCGCTCCAGCACCCACTCGCCGCCCTCGGGCGTGACCAGCGCGGCGGCGCAGACGAACGCCGCCCCGCGCCGCTCGTCGGGCACGTCCCCGATCTGGGCGAGCAGCAGGGCGGTGTTCGCGTGGTCGTCGCCGTGCCGCCCCGCCCAGCGGGCCGACAGCACGCCCGGCATGCCGTTGAGCGCGTCCACCGTGATCCCCGAGTCGTCGGCGACCGCCGGCAGGCCGGTGTACCGGACCGCCTCCCGCGCCTTGAGCAGCGCGTTCTCCGCGAACGTCGCCCCGGTCTCGGGGGCCTCCGGGAACTCGGGGACGTCGCGCAGCCCCACCACCGTCACCCCCGGCACCGCCCCGGACAGCAGCCGCTGCAGCTCGGCGAGCTTGCCCGCGTTCCGCGTGGCGAGGACCAGCCGGGTGCTCATGCCGACAGTGCCCGCTGCTGGATCGCGGTCAGCTCCGCGCAGCCAGCCACCGCGAGGTCCAGCAGCGCGTCGAGGGTGGGCCGGTCGAACACCGCACCCTCCGCCGTCCCCTGCACCTCGACGAACCCGCCGTCGCCGGTGCAGACGACGTTCATGTCCGTGCCCGCCCGCACGTCCTCCTCGTAGGCGAGGTCCAGCCGCGGCTGGCCGTCGATCACACCGACGCTGACCGCGGCCACCGACTGCGCCAGCGGCTCCGCCTTCGCCAGCTTCCCGCGCTCGCCCAGCCAGGCGACGGCGTCGGCGAGGGCGACGTAGGCGCCGGTGATCGCCGCGGTGCGGGTGCCGCCGTCGGCCTGCAGCACGTCGCAGTCGAGGGCGATGCTGTTCTCCCCCAGCGCCGACAGGTCCACCGCGGCGCGCAGCGAGCGCCCGACGAGCCGGCTGATCTCGTGGGTGCGGCCCCCGACCCGGCCCTTGACCGACTCGCGGTCGCCGCGGGTGTGGGTCGCGCGCGGCAGCATCGCGTACTCGGCCGTCACCCAGCCCAGGCCGGAGCCCTTCCGCCAGCGGGGGACGCCCTCGGTGACGCTGGCCGCGCACAGCACGCGGGTGCGGCCGAACTCCACGAGCACCGACCCCTCGGCGTGGTCGAGCCAGTGCCGCGTGATCGTGACCGGGCGCAGCTGGTCGGCCGCGCGGCCGTCGGGACGGGTGGTCTGCGGGGCGGGGGTCACGGGGGCCGACAGTAGTGCGCCCGCCGGACGGGACGGGTCCGGCGGCCGGGCGGGCACCGCCGCGGCACGGCCGGCTCGCGGCGGCCGGGCAGGGCAGGATCGCCGCATGCGATCCGAGCTCCGCTCCGTCCGGACCGGTGGGGTGCCCGCCGTCGTCGACCTGACCGACGAGTGCGCCGCGTTCGTGGCCGGGGAGGCCGACGGCCTGCTGCAGGTGTTCGTGCCGCACGCCACCGCCGGCGTGGCGATCATCGAGACCGGCGCCGGCAGCGACCCGGACCTGCTCGCCCAGCTCGACGTCCTGCTGCCCCGCGACGACCGCTGGCGGCACCGGCACGGCAGCGCCGGTCACGGCCGCGACCACGTGCTCCCCGCGTTCGTCCCGCCGCACGCGACGGTGCCGGTGCTGGAGGGGCGGATGCAGCTGGGCACCTGGCAGCGGATCTGCCTCGTGGACACCAACACGGACAACCCGCAGCGGCACGTGCGGCTGTCGTTCCTCGCCGGCTGAGCCACGCCGCCCGGCGTGGAGGGGGGGAGCCCGGGCACGGCAGGATGCGCGGCATGACCGACACCGCCGCCACGCAGGACGCCGCCCCCGTCCGCCTCTCCCCCGGTGACCCGGCGCCGGACTTCACGCTCCCCGACGCCGACGGCACCCCCGTGTCGCTGTCGGCGCACCGCGGCCGCCGGGTGATCGTGTACTGCTACCCGGCCGCGCTGACGCCGGGCTGCACGACGCAGGCGGTCGACTTCACGGCCGCGGCCGGCGAGCTCGCCGAGGCGGGCCTGGACATCATCGGCATCTCCCCGGACCCGCCGGCCAAGCTGCTGCGCTTCCGCGAGAAGGAGGGGCTGGGCATCACCCTGCTCTCCGACGTCGACAAGTCGGTGCTGACCGCCTACGGCGCCTACGGCCCCAAGAAGCTGTACGGCAAGGAGGTCATCGGGGTCATCCGGTCGACCTTCGTCGTCGACGCCGAGGGCCGCATCGAGAAGGCCGCCTACAACGTCAAGGCCACCGGCCACGTCGCCAAGCTGCGCCGGGACCTCGGCCTGGCCTGACGCCGCGCGCTCTCCCGCCGCCGTCCCCCTCCTGCGACGCGGCAGTGCCGCCGTACGGGCGTCACCGCCGCCCCACGGCGCGGCAGTCACCCCGCCCCCGCGGCACTGCCGCGGTGTCGGTGCGAGGGGCGCAGCGACCAGGCGGGCCCTCCCCGAGGCCCCGGCCGGTCCCGCGCGAGCGGGCGGCCGGGGCCTCGATGCGTGACGGGCGTCCCGGGCGGGGCGTCCCGAGTGATCGGGACGGCGGTCCCTCGTGCTCGGGTCACCCGGAACGCGAGAGTCCGGTGACGAGATCACCGACTCCGCAGGGGAGCACCCGAGATGCGCCGCACCACCGTCACCACCCGCCTGCTCGCCGCGGGCTGCCTCGCCGCCGCGCTGGCCGCCACCGGCTGCAGCGCCGACGACAGCGACGACACCACGACCACCGCCTCCGGCGACACCAGCCAGGCCGCCGCGCCCGGCGGCGACCTGGACGCCTTCTGCCAGGGCGTCGTCGACTACGACGCCACCCCCAAGCCGATGGGCGGGGAGAGCGGCGAGCCCAGCCCCGAGGACGTCGCCGCCTACGGCGAGGCCCTGGCCGAGCCCGTGCAGGCCATCGTCGACAACGCCCCCGACGACGCCGCGGACGCCGCGGCCGCCCTGCACCACCTGCAGCAGCAGCTGGCCGACGGCGACGCGAGCGGGCAGTTCAGCCCGGACACCGTCGAGGCGGTCGGCACGATCGAGACCGCCGCCGCCGAGGGGTGCGACCACAGCGCCGTCACCGTGACCGCGGTGGACTACACGTTCGAGGGCATCCCGGCCGAGCTGCCGGCCGGGGTGACGACGTTCGTGATGCCGAACGAGACGCAGGCCGGCGAGGAGCACGTCATGCTCGTCGCCCGGGTCGCCGACGGGCAGACGCTCACCCCGGAGGAGTTCGCCGCCGACCCGGAGGGCTCGTTCGCGAAGATCGAGCTGCTGGGCGAGACCTTCGCCCCGCCCGGCGCGACCGGCGGGGTCACCCTCGACCTGCCGGCCGGCGAGTACCTGCTCATCTGCCCGGTCTCCCACGACGAGAACAGCCCGCCGCACTTCATGCTCGGGATGATCGCGGCGGTCACGGTCGCGTGAGCTCCCGTGCCCCCGGGGGGACCGGGCGCCCCGGTCCCCCCGGACGGCACGCGGCCGGCGCGCTGAGCCGGCGGGCGCTGCTCGGCGGCGCCCTGGCCACGCTGTGCCTGCCGGTGCTGTCCGCCTGCTCCGGCGGCGCCCTCGCCCCGTCCTCCGCCGCCGCGGCATCGCCGCGGCGCCCTGCTCCGGCGCTGGCCGACGACGGCGTCCCGATCGTCCCCGTACCGCCGCTGGCGCTCTCGACGGTCGGCCCCGACGGGGTCCGGGTCTTCCGCCTGCGGGCACAGGCCGGCACCACCGAGTTCCGCCCCGGGACCGCCACCCCGACCTGCGGCTACGAGGGCGCCCACCTGGGCCCCACGCTGCGGGCGCGGCGCGGGGAGACCGTCCGCGTCGAGGTGGTCAACGAGCTGCTCGAGGACACGACCCTGCACTGGCACGGCATGGAGCTGCCCGGCGAGGCCGACGGCGGCCTGCACTCCCTCATCGCCCCCGGGGCCTCGGCCTGGCCGAGCTGGACGGTGGCCCAGCCGGCGGCGACGCTCTGGTACCACCCGCACCCGCACGGCGCCACGACCGCGCAGGTGCTGCGCGGCCTCGCCGGCGCGTTCCTCGTCGACGACGACGCCGCCCCGGCCGGCCTGCCCTCGGCGTACGGGGTGGACGACGTCCCGCTGTTCCTGCAGGACCCCCGCCTGACCGCCGACGGCCGCATCGACGAGGAGACCCGCACCGCGATCGGGCCGCTCGGCGACGCCGTCCAGGTCAACGGGGTGACCGGCGGCTGCCTGCCGGTCACCACCACGCGCGTCCGGCTGCGGGTGGTCAACGCCTCCCCCGCCCGGGTCTACGCCCTCGCCGCCGCCGACGGCCGCGAGCTCGCCCTGGTCGGCACCGACGGCGGGCTGCTGGCCGCGCCGGTCGCGGTGCGGTCGGTGCGGCTGTCCCCCGGCGAGCGCGCGGAGCTGGTGGTCGCGCTGACCCCCGGCGAGCGGCTCGGCCTGGTGTCGGTGCCACCGGACCTCGGCCTCGTCCCCCAGCTGGCGGCCCCCTACGGCGCCGCGCAGACGCTTCCGCTGCTGGAGCTGCGGGCCGCCGCGGAGCTCGCGCCCTCCCCCGACCTGCCGGCCGTCCTGGCCGACGTGCCGCCGCCCGACCCGGCGGAGGCCGGCACCGAGCGGTCGTTCGAGCTGTCGGCGAACCGGATCAACGGCGCGATGGTCGAGCACGGGCGCATCGACCTGCGCGTGCCGCTGGGCGCCACCGAGGTGTGGACGGTGACCAGCACCCACGAGCAGCCGCACAGCTTCCACGCGCACGGGGTCCGCTTCCGGGTGCTCACCGTCGGCGGCGGGGCCCCACCGCCGGAGCTGTCCGGGTGGAAGGACACCGTGTACGTGCCCCCGCGGACCCCGCTGCGGCTGCTGGTCCGGTTCGACCAGCCGGCCGGGGAGCCGGCGCCGTTCGTGTACCACTGCCACGTCCTGTGGCACGAGGACCAGGGGATGATGGGGCAGTTCGTCGTCGAGCCGGCCTGAGCCGGTCACTCCGCGGGGACGGCGTCCCGGTCGGCACGCCGCAGCCGCAACCGGGCGGAGCTGGTGCCGGTCAGCGGGACCGCCCGCCCGGCGGCGGCCAGCCCCTGCTCGGGCACGTCGCTGTAGACGGCCTCGTACTCGCCGGCGCGGACGAGGAACGTCTCGTGCCAGATGCCGGTCCGGCCCTGCGGGTCCCGCCGGTACCACTCCAGCCAGGTCGGGCGGTGCAGGTCGCCGGGGTCCCGGGCGAAGGCCTCCAGGTGCTCGAAGCTGCGCCAGTACTGGACGATCGTCGAGAACCCCGTCCGGTAGGCGAGCAGCCCCTTCTCCGGGTGCGCCACGAGGTCGGCGAGCATCGCCCCCATCCCGCGCCGCCGGCCGCCCAGGTCGAGGAAGCTGCTCGCCAGCAGCCACGGCCGGTTGAGCCGGGCACCGATCAGGAGGACGACGAAGTCGCCCTCGATCTCGGCGCCGAAGCGCCCGCGGTGGACCTGGGTCATGGCCTGCTCCTCGCCGACGGGACCCCCCGTGCCGACGCGATCCTCCACCTGGCGGTGAGCCCGCGGCACCCCCTCCGGTCACGCCGACCAGGTGCCCGGCCGCGGCTGGCCGCCGGGCGGCTCGGCGTAGCCGGCGTCCCAGGGGAAGCGGTCGGCGGCGTCGGGCCAGGTCAGCTGGCAGGCCGGGACGGAGAACTCGTCCGGCCGCCGGTACCAGCGGTTGGCGCCGAACAGGATGTCCCCGGGGTTGGGGCACACCTCGACCACCAGCCGCCCGGCGGACTCGCGGACCAGCAGCTCGCCGGGCAGCAGGTCCCGGCCGTCGGCGACCAGCCCGGCCGCCCACTGGAGCATGCCGTGCCCGACGGCGGCTCCCACCCCCACCACGACGAGCTCGGGGTGGCCGAGCCCGAAGAGCCCGATCGTGTACGAGAACGGTGGCTGGCCGGGTTCCTCCCCGGGGCCGACGTGCTGCACCGCCCAGCGGTGCTCGCGGATGACGGCGGCGAGGTGGGCGTCCTCCTGGTCGAGCCAGGCGGTGGTCTGCGGGTCGAGGGACATGGCGGCAGCGTGGCCGCCGCGGGCGACGTCCCGCCGGGCGGGCGCGGCACCGCTGTGGACGGCGGTCCGGTCGTGGACGGCGGCCCGGGACCGTCGGACCCCCGTGCCAGGGTGCCGCGCCCCGGGCGGCTCATCCCTCGTCCGCGGCCGCCCGCCTCTCCCGCGCCCGGCGCCGCCCCTCGTGCATGGCCGCGACCCGGGCGACGGGGATGGTGTGGCCCTCCGCGACCAGGTCGGCCGGCAGGAGCTGCGGCTCGGGCAGCGCGGCCGCCCACGGGTCGCCCGGCCCCAGCAGGTCGGCCGCCGTCCGCACCGTGACCCGGCGGGGATCGGCCGCGGCCAGGTCCGCCCAGCCGACCGGCGCGGACACCGGCAGGCCGGGCCGCACCCGGGGGCTGTAGGCGGCCACGATCGTCGACGTCCCCGAGCGGGTGGAGTCGACGAAGACCAGCCCGTGCCGGTCCTCCTTGATGTAGGCCGTCGTCGCCACCGCCGGGTCCAGCCGGGCGGCGCGGGCGGCCAGCGCGCGGGTGGCGGCCGCGGCGTCGGCCGGGTCGGCGTCGCGCACCGGCACCACCACGTGCAGGCCCTTCGCCCCGCTGGTCTTCGCCGCGCCGGCCAGGCCCGCGTCGGCCAGGGCCGCCCGCACCAGCTCCGCGGTCGCGACGACCGCGGCGAAGTCCCCGCCCTCCGGCGGGTCGAGGTCGAGCACCAGGCCGGTCGGCCCGGCGGCACCCGCCGGCAGGAACGGCACGTGGAACTCGACCGCCCGCTGGTTGGCCAGCCACAGCAGGGTGCGGCGGTCCTCGCACAGCACCTGGTGGATCTCCCGGTGGGTCGACGCCGACCACACCGGCACCGTGCGGACCCACGCCGGGGCGCCCTTGGGCACGTTGCGCTGCATGAACGGCGCCGACCCGGGGCGCACCCGCACGACCGACAGGGGCCGGCCGACCAGCAGCGGCACCAGCCGGTCGGCGAAGGTGTCCAGGTGGTCGACGAGCTCGCGCTTGGTGACCTCGAGCCCGTCGCCCAGCGGGGAGCCCAGCGAGGTCAGCCGGACGCCGTCGCGCTCGTCGTCGTCCCGCCCGTCGTCGGCCACCGGGTCACCGTGCCCGGCTCCGGGCCGCCGGGCAACCCGCTCCCCGCCGGGCGCCTCCGGTCAGACCGGGTAGGTGGCCCCCGGCGTGACCAGCTCCGCCGCGGGGAAGACCGCGCGGGCGCCGGCCAGCTGCGCCGCCGCGTCCACCCAGGACGGCACGTGCGTCACCAGCAGCCGGCCGACCCGCGCGGCTGCGGCCAGCTCCCCCGCCTGCCGGCCGGTCAGGTGCAGCGCCGGCGGCAGGTCGGGGACGTCGGGGTGCGCGGCCTCGGCCAGCAGGACGTCGACTCCCTCCGCCAGCCGCGCCACCCGGTCGCTCGGGCCGGTGTCGCCGGTGTAGACCAGCGACGAGCCGCCGGCGTCCAGGCGGACGGCGTGGCACTCGAGGGGGTGCTCGGTCCGGGCCGTGGTCAGCGTGAACGGGCCCAGCGTGGTGGTGGGCGGCGTCGGCTGGAACCGGAACACGTCCGTCAGCGGCCGGCCGCGCTCGTCGCAGACCTGCGCCAGCCGCTCCTCGGCGCCCGGCGGTGCGATCAGCGGGATGGGCCGGCGGGAGCTCAGCCCCGACCAGCGGTGCCAGACGACGAACGGGGCGACGTCCAGGCAGTGGTCGGCGTGCAGGTGGGTGAGGTAGACGGCGTCGACGGCGTCGGGGTGCACGACCGCCTGCAGCGGGCCGAACGCGCCGTTGCCCAGGTCGAGCAGCAGGCGGAAGCCGTCGTGCTCGACGAGGTAGCACGAGGCCGCCGACGCCGGGCCGGGCCCGCTGCCGGAGCAGCCCACGACGGTCAGCCTCATCGACACCGCCGCGTACCCATGACGGGGAAGGCTAGCGGCCCCGCCGCCGGGGCCCGCGCCGAGCCCGCGAGGGGTGCGGGGCGGCGGGGGCCCCGGTCACGCCCAGAGCTGGCCCTCCAGCGCGGCGGCCGCCTCGTCGAGCGTGCCGGCGTAGGCGCCGGTGGACAGGTACTTCCAGCCGCCGTCGCAGACGATGAAGACGATGTCGGCCGAGCGGCCGGCGGCGACCTCCTTGTCGGCGATGCCGAGGGCGGCGTGCAGGATCGCCCCGGTCGAGATGCCGGCGAAGATGCCCTCGCGCTCCACCAGCTGCCGGGTGCGGTGGATCGCGTCGTCCGGCCCGACGCTGAAGCGCGAGTCCAGCAGCGAGGCGTCGTACAGCTCGGGGATGAAGCCCTCGTCGATGTTGCGCAGTCCGTAGACGAGCTCGCCGTAGCGCGGCTCGGCGGCGATGACCTGCACCCCGGGCTTGTGCTCGCGGAAGTAGCGCGAGCAGCCCATGAGCGTCCCCGTGGTGCCCAGCCCGGCGACGAAGTGGGTGATCGACGGCAGGTCGGCGAGGATCTCCGGCGCCGTGCCCGTGTAGTGCGCCTCGGCGTTGGCCGGGTTGCCGTACTGGTAGAGCATCACCCAGTCGTCGTGCTCGGCGGCCAGCTCCTTGGCCATCGCCACGGCCTGGTTGGAGCCGCCGGCGGCCGGCGAGCTGATGATCTGCGCGCCGTACATCTCCAGCAGCTGCCGGCGCTCCACCGACGTGTTCTCCGGCATCACGCAGATCAGCCGGTAGCCGCGCTGCCGCGCGACCATGGCCAGCGAGATGCCCGTGTTGCCGCTGGTCGGCTCGAGGATCGTCGCCCCGGGCTGCAGCGAGCCGTCCTTCTCCGCCGCCTCGATCATCGAGATGGCCGCGCGGTCCTTGATCGACCCGGTCGGGTTGTGGTCCTCGAGCTTGGCCCACAGCCGGACGTCGGGGGTCGGCGACAACCGCGGCAGCCCCACGAGCGGGGTGCCGCCGAGGGAGTCGACGAGTGAGGCGTAGCGGGCCATGGGTGTGTACTCCGGGAGCGGGGAGGAGGGACGGCGGGCGGCTCAGCAGCCGCCGGCGACCGCCGGGAGGATCGTGACGGAGTCGCCGTCCTTGACCGAGGTGTCCAGCGCGCCGGTGAAGCGGACGTCCTCGTCGTTGACGTAGACGTTGACGAAGCGGTGCAGCTTGCCCTCCTCGGTGACGAGGCGGTTCTTCAGGCCGGGGTGCTGGCTGTCGAGGTCGTCGACGAGCGCGGCGAGCGTGGCGCCGCTGCCCTCGACGGTCTTGGCCCCACCGGTGTGGGTGCGCAGGATGGTCGGGATCCGGACCTCGATGGCCATGGCGTGCGGTTCTCCTCTGGGTCGTGCGGGGATGCGGGCACCGCTGCACGGCAGCGGGGGTGGTGCGTCTGTGCGGGCAACGCCCGGTCACCGTCAGGGATTCCGACGACGCGGGGTCGGCCCGTGGCCCCCTGCAGGGACCCGCGGCGCGCGGAGCGTGTCGCGGGGAGCAGGGGGTCCTTCCTCAGTCGTAGACGACGGTGGTCGGCGAGTGGCCGAACAGGTAGGACTCGACGACCTCGACGTCCTCCTCGGTCACCTGGCCGTCGACGATCCGGAAGCTGCGGAACTCGACCTCGTCGCCGGCCAGGCCGGTCTGCGTGCCGTGGTGACGGGTGGACACCAGCACGTAGTGCGCGTCGGGCTCGGACGCGTAGCTGATGTCGGTGCGCGAGGGGTAGGCCTCGGTGGCGGTGTGCGAGTGGTAGACGACGACCGGCACCTCGTCGCGGTCGTCCATGTCCCGGTACAGCCGCAGCAGGTCGCCGGAGTCGAACTCGTAGAACGTCGGCGAGCGGGCGGCGTTGAGCATCGGGATGAACCGCTCGGGCCGGTCGCTGCCCTCGGGACCGGCGACGACGCCACAGGCCTCGTCCGGGTGGTCCTCCCGGGCGTGGGCCACGATGGCGTCGTAGGTCGCGCGGTCGATGCGCAGCACGGGACCAGTCTAGGCGCCCGCCCCCGGCCGCCCGCGCCGTCCTCCGTCCGGGGGACCCCCGCGGCCGCCGGCGACGGCGGCGCAGTGGTCACGATCACAGGAGCGGGGACCGGATACGGTCGGTCACGTGCTCGTCGACATCCTCCTGGCCGCCGTGGTGGCGCTGCTGGCGCTGCCCGCGCTGGTCCTCGGCGCCCGCGGGCTCCTGCGGCGCGACGGGCGGTTCAGCGGCGCCCCCGGTGCCGACCGCGCGTCGCTGGTCGTCCTGGTGACGCTGCGGGTGCTGGCCCTCGTGCTCCTGCTCGGCGCGGCGGGCCTCACGCTGCTGTCGACGATCGGTGCCGCCGTCCGCGACGTCGACCTGCACGGTTTCGTCTACGTGTTCTTCGCCCTCAGCGTGCTGCTGGCGGTGCTGGTGCTGGTCACCTTCGGCCGGCGCGCCCGGCGGCGAGGGCCTCGACGAGCGAGCCCTGCACGGCGGTGAGCCAGTAGTAGACGGCCAGCTGCTGGTCGGCCTCGGTCACCAGCTCCGCCGGCGGCTCGCTGTCGGCCCGGACGTCCAGCCGGGTGCCCAGCGCCAGCCGCAGGTCGTTGCTCGTGCGCAGCCAGGCCGCGGCCTGGTCGGCGTCCAGCCGGACCGGGCCGCCGTCGGCCGGCAGCGTGGCGCGGACGGTCGCCAGGTCGTCGGCCTTGCCCGCCACCAGGCCCTCGCGGGTCAGCTCGCGGTAGTCCGCGGCCAGGCGCGGGTCGCCCCGGTGCCCCTCGGGCAGCAGCCGGGCCAGCACCTCGTCGTCGGCGACGTCGTCCTCACCGGCGGACAGCAGCTGCTCCAGCTGGTCCAGCAGCAGCCCGACGATCCCGGCCTCGGCGGGGTCGAGGCGGGCGACGTACGCCGCGCCCCGGCGGCGGAACGGCTTCATGCGTCCTTCTGGTAGCTGGCCCACAGCCCGTAGGCGTGCAGCCGGCTGGTGTCGTGCTCCATGCGCTCCCGCGGGCCGGAGCTGACCACGGCCCGCCCCTCGTGGTGCACCTGCAGCATCAGCTCGGTCGCCTTCGCCTCGTCGTAGCCGAACAGCTCCTGGAAGACGTAGGTCACGTAGGTCATCAGGTTCACCGGGTCGTCCCACACGATGGTGACCCAGGGACGGTCGAGGTCGTTCTCCTCCTCGACGACGGTCTGCGGCGACCGTGTCGGCGCGAGCGGTCCGGCCACGCCGTAGAGCTTAGGACGCCACCACTGCCCGGCCACGCCCCAGGACGCCGCCGCCCACCGGGTCCGCGGGCCGCGCCGTGCCTAGGCTCGGCCCATGCCGACCGGAACCGCCCTGCTCACCGACCGGTACGAGCTCACCATGGTCGCCGCCGCCCTGGCCGACGGCACCGCCGGCCGCGACTGCGTCTTCGAGGTGTTCTCCCGGCGGCTGCCGCACGGCCGGCGCTACGGCGTGGTCGCCGGCACCGCCCGGCTGCTGGAGGCGCTACCGGCCTTCCGCTTCGGCGACGAGGAGCTCGCGACGCTGCGCGCGCAGGGGGTGACCGACGGGCGGCTGCTGGACTGGCTGGCCGACTTCCGGTTCAGCGGGGACGTCGACGGCTACGCCGAGGGCGAGTTCTTCTTCCCCGGTTCCCCCGTGCTCACCGTGCGCGCGTCCTTCGCCGAGGGCGTGCTGCTGGAGACCCTCGTGCTCTCCGTGCTCAACCACGACAGCGCGATCGCCTCGGCCGCGGCGCGGATGGTCGGCGCCGCCTGCGACCGGCCCTGCATCGAGATGGGCTCGCGCCGCACGCACGAGGCCGCGGCCGTGGCGGCGGCCCGGGCCGCGTCGCTGGTCGGCTTCGCCGCCAGCTCCAACCTGGAGGCCGGCCGCCGCTACGGGGTGCCCACGACCGGCACCAGCGCGCACGCCTTCACGCTGCTGCACGACGACGAGGCCGCGGCCTTCCGCGCGCAGGTCGCCACCCTGGGCACCGGGACGACGCTGCTGGTCGACACCTACGACGTCGAGCAGGGCATCCGCACCGCGGTCGAGGTGGCCGGCCCGGAGCTGGGCGCCATCCGGCTGGACTCCGGCGACCTGCCCACCCTGGCCACCCGCGCCCGCGAGCTGCTGGACTCCCTCGGCGCGACGTCGACCCGCATCATCGTGACCAGCGACCTGGACGAGTACGCCATCGCCGGGCTGATGGCGGCGCCGGTCGACGGCTACGGCGTCGGCACCTCGCTGGTGACGGGGTCGGGCGCCCCGACCGCGGGGATGGTCTACAAGCTGGTCGAGCGCGACGGCGTCCCGGTCGCCAAGCGCTCGGAGGGCAAGAACTCCGTCGGCGGGCGCAAGTGCGCCGTCCGCCGGCACGACGCCTCCGGCACCGCCACCGCCGAGATCGTGTGCCACGGGCCCGTCGAGCGCGAGGACGGCGACCGGGAGCTGGTCGTCGAGCTCGTCCGCGACGGCGTGCCGTGCCGGGAGCTGTCCCCGCCCGACGCGCTGGCCGAGGCCCGGGCACACCACCGGCGCGTGCGGGCGACCATGCCGGCGGAGGCGTTCGCGCTGTCCCGCGGCGACTGCGCCATCGAGACCGTCCACCCGTGACCGACGACCCGACCGGAGGCCCCGCGATGACCCGCGCCCTGCTCGTGATCGACGTGCAGAACGACTTCTGCGAGGGCGGCAGCCTGGCCGTCGCCGGCGGCGCCGACGTCGCCGCCGCGATCAGCGACCACGTCCGGACGGCGGCCGGCGACTACGCCCACGTCGTGGCCACCCGCGACCACCACGTGGACCCGGGCGCCCACTTCTCCCCCACCCCCGACTTCGTGGACAGCTGGCCGGCGCACTGCGTGGTCGGCACCGACGGGGTGGAGCTGCACCCGAGGTTGGACCGGGGCCCGATCGAGGAGGTCTTCGACAAGGGGCACCACACCGCGGCCTACTCCGGCTTCGAGGCGCACTCGGACGGGACGCCGCTGGCCGAGTGGCTGCGCGCCCGCGGCGTGGACGCCGTCGACGTCGTCGGCATCGCCACCGACCACTGCGTGCGGGCCACAGCCCTGGACGCCGTCGCCGAGGGCTTCGCCACCCGGGTGCTGCTCCCGCTCACCGCCGGGGTCGCCGAGGCGACCACCGAGGCCGCGCTGGACCAGCTCCGCCGCGCCGGCGTCGAGCTCCAGGGCTCGGTGCACCGCGCCTGACGCCGCTTCTGCGGTGTTCCTCGTGCTCCCGCGGTGCTGCAGCACCGCGGGAGCACGGACACCACCGCACGAGCACGCCTACATCGCGTCCAGCACCTCGTCGCGGGTGAAGCCCAGGACCTGCAGGACGGCGTCCAGGTAGGGCTGGTTGAGCGCGGTGTGCGCCTGCTCGCGCACGACCGGCTTGGCGTTGAACGCGATGCCCAGCCCGGCGGCGTTGAGCATGTCCAGGTCGTTGGCGCCGTCACCCACCGCCACGGTCTGCTCCAGCGGGATGCCGTGCTCGCCGGCGAACCGGGCCAGGGCCCGCGCCTTGCCGGGCCGGTCCACGATCTCCCCGACCAGTCCGCCGGTGAGCCGGCCGTCGGCGACCTCGAGGGTGTTCGCGGCGGCGAAGTCGAGCCCGAGGCTCTCCGCGAGCGGGTCGGTGATCTGGGTGAACCCGCCGCTGACGATGCCGCAGCGGAACCCCAGCCGCTGCAGCGTGCGGATGAGCGTCCGCGCCCCGGGGGTGAGCACGAGCGCCTCGCGGACCTCGTCGAGCACCTCCACGGGCAGCCCGGCCAGGGCCCCGACGCGGGCGCGCAGCGACTCGGCGAAGTCGAGCTCGCCGTTCATCGCCGCGGCCGTGATGCGCGCGACCTCCGCCGCCCGGCCGGCCCGGGCGGCGAGCTCGTCGATGACCTCCCCGCGGACGAGGGTGGAGTCGACGTCGAGCACGATCAGCCGCTTGCTGCGGCGGGCGAGCCCGACCCGCTCCACGGCGATGTCGGTGCCGGTCTCGGCGGCGACGGCGGCCAGCACGGTCCGCAGCTCGGTCGCCTCGGCGCCGGACACGGTCAGCTCGATGCTGGTCACCGGGTAGTCCGACAGCCGGCGGATCGCGTCGATGTTGGCCCCGGCCCCGGCGATGGCAGTGGCGGCGCCGGCCACGGCGGCCGGGGTGACCGGGCGGCCGAGCAGGATCACGTGGTGCGGCCGGTCGGCGGCGGAGCGGCCGGCGGCGTCCGCACCGGGGCCGACCGCCTCGACCGTGACCTGCATGCCGCTGTCCGCGGCGACCCGCCCGGCGACCCGGGACAGCTCGGCCACCAGGGTGTCGCCCCCGTCCCCCTCGCCGGCCGCGACGACCACCCCGAGGACGAGCTGGCCGTGCACCACCACCTGCTCGACGTCGAGCACCTCGACGGCCGGGCCGCGGCCGGGGGCCGACAGCGCCGTGAACAGCTGGGCGGTCACCCCGGGCCGGTCCGGCCCGCTGACCGTGAGGACGGCGGCCGGCGCGGAGCGGGTCACGGGCGGGAGCGTGCGGGGGGTGGGGTCCAGCGACACGCGGTCATCGTGCCGCACCGCCGGGAGCACCCCTGCCACCGCCCCGTCGCCCCGGCGGTACCCCGCGGACGACGGCGACGCCCCGCCGGCCGGGGCCGACGGGGCGTCGCGGGGATCTGCTGCGGCCCCGGTGCGGGGCCGCCGATCAGGTGGGGTCGGGGTCGTTGGGACCCTGACGCCGGCCGGCGGACAGGCCGACCTCGCTGACCCCGGCGTACGGCTCGTGCCGCTTGCCGACGTGCGCCTCGCGGTGCAGTCGCTCGATGAGGTGCGGGTAGTGCGCCTCGAACGCCGGCCGCTCGGAGCGGATCCGCGGGATGGCCACGAAGTTGTGCCGCGGCGGCGGCGACGAGGTCGCCCACTCCAGCGAGTTGCCGTGGCCCCACGGGTCGTCGCGCAGGGCGAGCTGCCCGTGCTTCCACGACTTGACCACGTTGTAGACGAACGGGATCAGGGAGGCACCGAGCACGAACGAGAAGATCGTCGAGACCACGTTCAGCGTCGTGAACCCGTCCATCTCCTGGTAGTTCACGTAGCGGCGCGGCATGCCCTCGCCGCCCAGCCAGTGCTGCACCAGGAACGTGCCGTGGAAGCCGATGAAGGTCAGCCAGAACTGCAGCTTGCCCAGGCGCTCGTCCATCATCCGGCCCGACATCTTCGGGAACCAGAAGTAGACGCCGGCGTAGGCGGCGAACACCACGGTGCCGAAGACCACGTAGTGGAAGTGAGCGACGACGAAGTAGCTGTCGTTCAGGTGGAAGTCCAGCGGCGGGCTGGCCAGCAGCACACCGGTCAGGCCACCGAGGAGGAACGTGATCATGAAGCCCAGCGAGAACAGCATCGGCGTCTCGTAGGTCATCTGACCGCGCCACATGGTGCCGATCCAGTTGAAGAACTTGATGCCGGTCGGCACGGCGATCAGGTAGGTCATGAAGGCGAAGAACGGCAGCAGCACGGCGCCGGTCGCGTACATGTGGTGCGCCCAGACCGCGACCGACAGGACGGCGATCAGCAGGGTCGCGCCGACCATGCCCTTGTAGCCGAACAGCGGCTTGCGGCTGAACACCGGGATGATCTCGGTGACGATGCCGAAGAACGGCAGCGCGATGATGTAGACCTCGGGGTGGCCGAAGAACCAGAACAGGTGCTGCCACAGCATCGCCCCGCCGTTCTCGCGGGAGAAGATCAGCGACCCGAGGTTCCGGTCGGCCAGCATGCCCATGATCGCCGCGGTGAGGATCGGGAACGCGAACAGGATCAGCAGGCTGGTGACCAGCGTGTTCCAGGTGAAGATCGGCATCCGGAACAGCGTCATGCCCGGCGCCCGCAGGCAGATGATCGTGGCGATGAAGTTGACGCCACCGAGGATCGTGCCCAGACCGCTGACCGCCAGACCCGAGAACCACAGCGTCGCACCGGCGCCGGGCGAGTGGACCGCGTCGGACAGCGGCGCGTAGGCGTACCAGCCGAAGTCGGCGGCGCCGCTCGGGGTCAGGAAGCCCGACACCGCGATGGTCGAGCCGAAGAGGAACAGCCAGTACGACAGCGCGTTCAGCCGCGGGAACGCGACGTCGGGCGCGCCGATCTGCAGCGGCATGATCAGGTTCGCGAACGCGAAGAACAGCGGCGTCGCGAACATCAGCAGCATGATCGTGCCGTGCATGGTGACCAGCTGGTTGTACTGCTCCGGCGAGAGGTACTGCAGCCCCGGCTGCGCCAGCTCCCCGCGCATCAGCATGGCCATCAGGCCGCCGATCGCGAAGAAGACGAACGAGGTGACCAGGTACATCAAGCCGATGGTCTTGTGGTCGGTGGTCCGCAGCAGGTTCGAGAGCCGCGACCCCTTCTCGACCTCGCGAGCTGGGCTGGGCCTGCTCACGATCGGAGCCGGTGCGATCGTCACGCCTGCAGCGTAGACGGTGCCGGGGACGTACCTCTCGCCGACGCCGGGGCTCCGGGTCACGGTGCGGTCACGGGCGGGCGGACCAGCTGCTGACCTGCACCGCGACGGTCACCCGCACCGGCTCCGGCAGGGTCGCGATCGCGGCCGCCAGCCGGTCCGGGGACAGGTGGCGGGCGTGCGGGCCCATGCCGACGAGCGTGCCCACCGCCGCCCGGGACAGGAGCAGCTCCTCGCGGTGCGTCGCGGTCCCCCCGGGCACCAGGTGCGGCGCGAGCGTCGCCGACAGCCGCGCGTCCTTGTCCGGGTCGACCCGCAGCAGGCCCAGGGGGGCGACCAGCTCGGCCAGGTGCTCGGGGGCGGGCGTGACCACCACCAGCCGCCCGCCGGGGGCCAGCACGCGGGCGGTCTCCGGCCCGTTGCGGGGCGCGAAGACGCCGAGCACCCGGTCGACGGCGGCGTCGCGCACCGGCAGGCGCGCCCAGGCGTCGCCGACGACGGCCAGCGCCCGCGGGGACGCCGCGGCCGCGCGCCGGGCCGCGTAGCGGGAGGCGTCCAGCACCACGCCCGCCGCACCGGGCAGCCGGTCCAGCACCGCGGCCAGGTGGTGGCCGGTGCCCCCGCCGAGGTCGAGCAGGGTGCCGGGGCGCTCCCCCGCCAGGACGGCGTCCCCCAGGGCGGCGGTGACCCCGGCGAAGGCGCCGGAGCCGAGGAAGGCGACGCGGTCGGCGACCATCGCGGCGGAGTCCCCCGCCGCCGGCGTCCGGCCGGGCGGCAGGAGGGTGACGTGGCCCTGCCGGGCCCGGTCGAAGGAGTGCCCGGCCGGGCAGGTCAGCCCGGCGTCCCCGGGGAGCGCGGCCAGCGGCTCGGTGCACACCGGGCAGGCCAGCAGCTCGACCGCGGCGGCGGGGAACGGCCGCCGCCCGCTCACCGCGGGACCGGGTGCAGCGTCACGTCGCGCAGCACCCCGCCGTCGGCGACGGCGGTGAGGAAGGTGCCGTGCGGCTGGCGGCGGCGGTCGGTGGGCGAGCCGGGGTTCAGCAGTCGCAGCCCGCCGGGCGCCGTGGTGTCCCACGGGATGTGGCTGTGGCCGAACAGCAGCACGTCGTCGTCCGGGAACCGGGCGGCGCAGCGGGTCTCGCGCCCCTTCGCGTCGCCGGTCTCGTGGACGACGGCCAGCCGCACGCCCCCGACCTCGGCCCGGGCCACCTCCGGCAGCCGCTCGCGCAGCGGCCCGTGGTCGTTGTTGCCGTACACCGCGAGCAGCCGGCGCGCCCGCCGCTCGACCTCGTCGAGCAGGGCGACGTCGACCCAGTCCCCCGCGTGGACGACGAGGTCGGCCGCCTCGATCGCCTCCCAGAGGACGAGAGGTAGGTCACGCGACCGCTTGGGGACGTGCGTGTCGGCAGTCACCACCAGCGAAACGGGCACGACGCGATCGTCGCAGGCCGATAACTTGCCCGACCGGGCCGACGACCTCGGCCCTCCCTGCCACCCCCCGAGGAACCACTCCATGTCCGACCGCACGTCCACCGCCGCAGGCGCGCCTCCCGCGTCCGGCGACCCCTATCCCCGCCGCTGGCTGGCGCTCGGCGTCATCGCGCTGACCGTCCTGCTGGTGATCCTCGACGCGACGATCGTCAACATCGCGCTGCCGGCGGTCTCGGCCGACCTCGACATCTCGTCGGCGTCCCAGCAGTGGATCGTCACCGCGTACACGCTCACCTTCGGCGGCTTCCTGCTGCTCGGCGGCCGCATCGCCGACTTCTGGGGCCGCAAGCGCACCTACCTGGTGGGCGCGGCCGGCTTCGCCATCGCGTCCGCCCTCGGTGGAGTCGCGCAGAACGAGGCCATGCTGTTCGCCGCCCGGGCCCTGCAGGGCGCCTTCGGGGCGCTGCTCGCCCCCGCGTCGCTCGCGCTGATCACCGTCCTGTTCACCGACGCCCGGGAGCGGGCCAAGGCCTTCGCCGTGTACGGCGCGATCGCCGGCGGCGGCTCGGCCGTCGGCCTGCTGCTCGGCGGCGTGCTCACCGAGTACGCCGACTGGCGCTGGTGCTTCTGGGTGAACCTGCCCGTGGCGCTGCTCGCGATCGTCCTGGCCGTGCCGATCGTCCCGGAGAGCCGCGCGCCCGGGGACACGAAGTACGACATCCCCGGCGCGGTGCTGATCACGCTCGGCCTGGCGTCGGTCGTCTACGGCTTCACGCGGGTCGCCGAGACCTCCCAGACCAACGCGGCCGAGGCCGCGGCGGCCAACGAGGCCGCGCAGGGCACCGGCGCCCCGATCGTCGTCCCCGACAGCGGCTGGACCGACGGCCTCGCCTGGGTGTTCATCGTGCTCGGGGTGGCGCTGGTCGTGGCGTTCGTCCTGTTCGAGCGGCGGGTGCGCAACCCGCTCATGCCGATCCGCCTGGTCGCCGACCGCAACCGCGGCGGCGCCTACCTGACCGGCGCTCTGGTCGGGGCGGGCCTGCTGGGGGCGTTCTTCTTCCTGAGCCTCTACTTCCAGCAGGTGCTGCAGTACAAGCCGGTGCACGCCGGGCTCGCCTCGCTGCCGACGACGCTGGGCGTGCTCATCGCCGCCGGTGCCGCCAGCGCGCTGGTGGTCCGGACCGGGCCCAAGCCGCTGATGGTCGCCGGTGGCCTGCTGGCCGCGGGCGGCCTGTTCCTGCTCAGCTTCGTCGACCTGGACACCGGCTTCTGGGCCGTGCCGTTCCCCGCGCAGCTGCTGCTGGGCCTGGGCCTGGGCTTCACGATGGTGCCGCTGTCCAACCTGGCGCTGCTGGGCGCCGGGGAGCACGACGCCGGCGCGGCCAGCGCGCTGCTGAACGCCACCCAGCAGGTCGGGGCCTCGATCGGCACGGCGCTGCTGGCCAGCCTCTCGGTCGGCGCCACGAGCGCCGCGCTCGCCGACCTCGTCGCCGACGGGGACCCGCAGGCCCCCGTCGCGGCGCAGGTCGAGGGCTACACGACCGCCTTCACCTGGGCGTCGCTGCTGCTGCTGGCCGGAGCCGTGGTGTCCGCGGTGCTGATCAAGGCGACGAAGGAGGACCTGCCCGCCGACGCGGCCCCGGTCCACGTGGGCTGACCCGCCGGACGGCGTCCTCCCTCACCGGGGCGCGTCCTCCCGCACCGTGCGACGGAGCGGGGGGACGCGCCCCGTCCCGTTCGGGTGGTCCCCCGCGCGGCGGGGGGTCAGCGCTCGGCGGCCAGGCTGCGCAGCCGCGCGTTGTAGGCCTCCAGCTCGGCGTCCTCGGTGCGGTCGGCGGCCCGGTCCGAGCGCCGGGCCCGCCGCTCCTCCGAGCCCATCCACGAGAACAGCACGACGGCGAGCACGAGGGCGGTCGGCAGCTCGCCGAACGACCAGGCGATGCCCCCGGCGACCCCCTGGTCGGCGAGCGGGTCGATCCCCCACCCGGCCGGCGGGTTCGCGAAGCTCTCCACCACGAGGCTGGTCGCCATCATCACGGCGACGCCGAAGAAGGCGTGGAACGGCACGGGGGCCAGCAGCTCCAGCATCCGGCCGCCGTGCCCGACCTGGCGGGGCCAGGGGTCCTGGGCGAGGACCGGCCCGAAGAACAGCAGCCCGGTGACCACGAAGTGGGCGAGCATGAACTGGTGGCCGATCGGGTCGGACATCAGCGCGTCGAACAGCGGCGTGAAGTAGACGCCGTAGAGGCTCGCGATGAACAGCGGCACGGTGAACAGCGGGGACGCCACCGCGCGCGCGAGCCGGCTGTGCAGCGCGTCCAGCAGCAGCGCGCGGGGCACGCCGGCCCCTCCCCGCCCGCGCGGCAGCGTGCGCAGCGCCAGCGTCACCGGCGCCCCGACCAGCAGGAACAGCGGCGTGAGCATCGACAGCACCATGTGCTGGGTCATGTGGACGCTGAACAGCACCATGCTGTAGCCGTTGAACCAGGTGCCGGTGACGGCGAACAGGGAGACGGTGCCGGCCACCCAGGAGGCGGTCCGCCAGCCCGACCAGCGGACGCCGGTGCGGCGCAGCCGGACGACGGCGACCAGGTAGAGCACCAGCGCGAGCACGCTGAGCACCGGCAGGACCGACCAGGCGTCCAGGTGCGGCAGGAACAGCCGCCCGGGCGAGGGCGGCTCGGCCGGCACCCACATGCCCTCGTGGTGCCCGTGTCCGTGGTCCACCGATGTCCTCCAGCCCGCGCCGACGTCGCCCCCACTGTCCCACCACGGGGACGTGATGGAACGGCCACGCTCCGGGGGCCCGCGCCGAGCCTGCGAGGCGTGGGGGGAGCGTGGTCCTCCTTCAGTCGTGGACCGGGGCCTCGTGCGCGGCGTGCGTGGCCGCCTCGAGCTGGAAGGTGCAGTGCGCGACGTCGAAGCAGTCGCCCAGGCAGGCGCAGAGGGCATCGAGCACGCGGCCGCCGTGCCCGCCGTCGAGCGCCTCGTCGGTGACGACGACGTGCGCCGAGAGCACCGGCAGCCCGGAGGTGATGGTCCAGGCGTGCAGGTCGTGGACGGCGACCACGCCCTCGACGCCCAGGATGTGCGCGCGCACCGCCTCGAGGTCGACCCCGCGCGGGGCGGCCTCCAGCAGCACGTCCAGGGCCTCGCGCAGCAGCGACCACGCCCGCGGCAGCACCAGGCAGCCGATGAGCACCGAGGCGACCGTGTCGGCCGGGGTCCAGCCGGTGAGCGCGATGACGCCGCCCGCGACGAGGACCGCCACCGACCCGAGGGCGTCGGACAGCACCTCGAGGTAGGCGCCCCGGACGTTCAGCGACTCCCCCCGGCCGCGGTGCAGCAGCGCCAGCCCCAGCAGGTTGACCAGCAGACCGGCGCCGGCCGCGAGCAGCATCACCCCGGCGTGCACCTCGGGCGGGTCCCCGACGCGGCGCACGGCCTGCACCAGCACGTAGCCGCCGACCGCCAGCAGCAGCAGCCCGTTGGCCACGGCGGCGAGGATCTCCACCCGCTGCCAGCCGAAGGTGCGGCGTCCGCGCGGGGGGCGCTGGGCCAGTGACACGGCGCCGAGGGCCAGCCCGATGCCCAGGGCGTCGGTGGCCATGTGCCCGGCGTCGGCCAGCAGCGCCAGCGACCCGGAGACGACGGCCCCGACGACCTCGGCCAGCAGGACGGCGAGGGTGAGCCCCAGGACGACCGCCAGCCGGCGCCGCTGACCGCCCGCGGCGGTGCCGTGGACGTGTCCGTGGGCGTGGCCGTGGCCGTGGCCGTGCGTGCGGGACGGCGCGGCGCGGTGCCCGGAGTCGGCCACCATCAGCGGCTCCCCTCCTCGGTCCGGCACACGTTCCGAGTGTGCCGCACCTCGGACCGCTCTACCGGCCCCCGTGCA
Source organism: Blastococcus sp. SYSU D00695 (assembly GCF_054050555.1). Classification (NCBI taxonomy): domain Bacteria; kingdom Bacillati; phylum Actinomycetota; class Actinomycetes; order Geodermatophilales; family Geodermatophilaceae; genus Blastococcus; species Blastococcus sp. SYSU D00695. The sequence continues at coordinate 173,133 of NZ_JBJGZP010000006.1, forward strand.
GGGGCCCGCCGCGAGCGTGCGAGCGGTGGGGGGCACGGGGGTCCTTCATCAGATCTGGACGCCGCGCTCCCGCAGCCACGGGATGGGGTCGACCTTCTGGCCGTCGAGGCCGCCGACGTGCACCTCGAAGTGCAGGTGCGGGCCGGTCGACTGACCGCGGTTGCCCAGCAGCGCGATGGTGTCGCCGGCGCGGACGACCTGGCCCGGCTGCACCAGGATCTCGTCCATGTGGCCGTAGACGGTGACGTCGCCGTTGTGGTGCTGGATGTAGACGGCGAGGCCGAAGCCGCTGGCCGGGCCGGCCTCGAGCACCACGCCGTCCATCGCCGCGTACTCGGGCGTGCGCATGGGGGCGGCCAGGTCGATGCCGGCGTGCAGCGTGCCCCAGCGGGCACCGAACCCGCTGGTGAGGCGGGCGCCCTGGACCGGCAGGACGGCGTCGGGCCGGGCGGCCTCGGCGATGGCCGCGGCGGCCGCCTGGTCGGCCTCGTTCTGCGCGAGGGCGGCGGTGAAGCGGTCGAGGTCGCGCGCGGCCCGGCTGGACGCGATCTCGCCCAGGCGCTGCGTGTCCACCCCGGCCGGCGCCGGCGGGACGCTGCCCTCGATGCCCAGGGCCCGGGCGACGCTCACCGACTCGCTGACCGGCGGAGCGGACTCGGCCTGGGCGGGGGTGTCGCTGCCGGTCACCACGCCGAGGCCGGCCGCGGTGACGAGCGCCGCGGCCACGCACAGGGCGGGACGGCGGCGCACCAGCGCCCGGTGGCGACCGCGGCCGGCGGTGACGACAGGCACCGTGCAGCGCTCCTCGGCCTCGGCGGCCTCGGCATCGGTGACCTCGGCCTCGGCGACCTCGGCATCGGCGACCCGGGGCTCGACGACCTCGGGCTCGGCAGCCGGCGTCGGGGCGGTCTCCGGCGGGGTGATCTCCGCCAGGCCGGCCAGCGCGGTGGCCTCGGCGAGGCCGCTGAGGTCGGCCAGGTCACCGGCCTCGGTGAGGCGCGACTCCTGCGGGAGCGCCGCCGCCACGGGCCGGGGCCGGCGTGCGGCGGCGGCGCGGGCGCCGGCCGCCGTCCAGGAGCCGGCCCGGGCCGTGGCGCGCCGGGCGGTGCGGGCCGCGCGGGCGGCCACGGAGCGCACCGACGGGCGCGCGGCGCCGCCCGTCCCCCTCGTCGGCGCCGCACCCCCCGGGCGCTGCGCGGGGATGGTCGGGAGGACCTCCGCCCGGGCCGCTGCGGGGCGTCCGGAGGACGCCTCCCGCGGGCCGTCGAGGGGGGTGCCGGAGCCCGGAGCGGGCACCGCCGCCTCGTCGAGGACGGGGTCGTGGTGGAGCTGGGACATGCACCTGTCTTCCGCAGGGGACAAGGACGTGTTGCGTGTGGTCCGGGAAGAGGACGGGAGCCATGTAAACACGCCGTGACCGGTTCGTGATCTGCGACCGGGGGTATGAGCTGCGGGTTCTGTGGGATTGGCCACGGACCTGCGGCGGTGGATGTCGACGCTCCGTCGAACCCGTGTCACGCATCGTGAGTGACTCGCCGGTTGAACGTTGGACGAGGGAGAAAGCATCGACACACCGGGCAGGAGGCCCTGGTCGGACCACGCCGACGTCGAGTACGAGGAGCCCTCCCCATGCGCGCAGTGACCTGGCACGGCCGAGCCGACGTCCGGGTGGACACGGTCCCCGACCCGACGATCCAGGAGCCCACCGACGTCGTCATCGAGGTGACCTCGAGCGGCATCTGCGGCTCGGACCTCCACCTCATCGAGGTGATGGCGCCGTTCATGAGCGTCGGTGACGTCATGGGCCACGAACCGATGGGCGTCGTCCGCGAGGTCGGCCGGGACGTGACCGCCGTGCAGCCCGGCGACCGCGTCGTCGTCCCCTTCAACATCTCCTGCGGCACGTGCTGGATGTGCTCGCAGGGGCTGCAGTCCCAGTGCGAGACCACGCAGAACCGCGACCAGGGCTACGGCGCCTCGCTGTTCGGTTACACGAAGCTGTACGGGCAGGTGCCCGGCGGCCAGGCCGAGTACCTGCGGGTGCCCTTCGGCAACACCCTGCCGATCAAGGTCCCCGAGGGGCTGCCCGACGACCGGTTCGTCTACCTCTCCGACGTCCTGCCCACCGCCTGGCAGGCCGTGCAGTACGCGGCGGTCCCGCCGGGCGGCACGCTGCTGGTCCTCGGGCTCGGCCCGATCGGTGACATGTGCACCCGGATCGCCCACCACCTGGGCATCGAGAAGGTGTACGCGTCCGACGTCGTGCCCGAGCGCATCGCGCGGGCCACCGCTCGCGGCACCGAGGTGATCCGCTCGACCGACCAGGCCGAGGTGCTGCAGGCCATCCAGGACGCGACCGACGGGCGCGGCGCCGACGCCGTCATCGACGCGGTCGGCATGGAGGCCCACGGCTCGCCGCTGGCCTCCCTCGCCCAGAAGGCGACCGCGATCGTGCCGGACGCCGTCATGGAGAAGGTCATGCAGGTGGTCGGCGTCGACCGGCTGGCCGCGCTCAACACCGCGATCGAGGCCGTCCGCCGCGGCGGCACGATCTCGCTGTCGGGCGTCTACGGCGGCGCCACCGACCCGCTGCCGCTCATGCGGATGTTCGACAAGCAGATCCAGCTGCGCATGGGCCAGGCCAACGTCTGGCGCTGGGTGCCCGACATCCTGCCGATCCTCACCGAGGGGGACCCGCTGGGCGTGGACGACTTCGCCACCCACCACGTCCCGCTGGAGCAGGCGCCCGAGGCCTACGCGAACTTCCGGGAGAAGAAGGACGGCGCCGTGAAGGTGCTGCTCACCCCCTGAGCCGGCCGGGGCGGGGTGCGGACGCGCCCCGCCCCGACACCCGCGCGCATGGCCCGCGCCGGGCGGGTAGGAGCGGGGCATGACGATCGACGCGACCCGCTCCGGCCGGTTCCTCCTCGGCGACCGGCAGGTGAACCGCATCGGCTACGGCGCGATGCAGCTGGCCGGCCCGCACGTGATGGGGCCGCCCGCCGACCGGGCCGCGGCGATCGCCGTCCTGCGGCGCGCGGTGGAGCTGGGCGTCGACCACGTCGACACCAGCGACTACTACGGACCGCACGTGACCAACGAGGTGCTGCGCGAGGCGCTGCACCCCTACGACGGGCTCATGGTCGTCACCAAGGTCGGGGCGCGGCGCACCCCGGACGGGGCGTGGCCCGAGGCGCTGTCGCCCGACGAGCTGCGCTCGGCGGTGCACGACAACCTGCGCAACCTCGGCGTCGACGTCCTCGACGTGGTCAACCTGCGGATGCCGGGGTTCGACGCGCCGGTGCAGCGCTCGCTCGCCGAGCCGTTCGAGGCCCTCGCCGAGCTGCGGGAGCAGGGGCTGGTCCGGCACCTGGGGGTCAGCAACGTGACGCCGCAGATGCTGGCCGAGGCCCGGGGCATCGCGCCGGTCGTGTGCGTGCAGAACCACTACAACCTCGTGCACCGCGACGACGACCCGCTGGTCGACGCCCTGGCCCGCGAGGGCATCGCCTACGTGCCGTTCTTCCCGCTGGGCGGGTTCAGCCGGATCCAGTCCGCGGCGCTGGAGGCCGTCGCGCGCCGGCTGGAGACGACGCCGATGCAGGTGGCGCTGGCCTGGCTGCTGGCCCGCAGCCCCAACGTCCTGCTGATCCCCGGGACGTCGTCGGTCGCCCACCTGGAGGAGAACCTGCAGGCCGGCGCCCGCGTCCTCGGCCCCGTCGAGATGCAGGAGCTCGACCGCATCGGCGGCACCGGTGAGCCGGATCCGCCGACGCGGTAGACCCGGCCGCCGGGGACGCCTCAGGGGACGGAGCGGATGCGGGAGACCGACGCGGCCCCCAGCACCGTCGCCAGCCCGGCGAGGGTGAACAGCGTCCCGTAGCCGGCGACGCTGATGACCAGGCCCGCCAGCAGCGGCGCCAGGGCCTGCGGCGCGACGAGCGCGACGTTCATGACCCCGAGGTCGGCGGCGAGCGTCCGCGCGTCGGGCAGCACCTGGGTCACCAGCGCCTGGTCGACCGCGGTGTAGGCCCCGTACCCGGCGCCGAGCAGCACGCCGGCCACCAGGGCCGCCGGCCACGAGGGGACGGCGACCAGGACGGCGCAGGCCAGCGCCTGGAGCACCGCGGCGCCGCCGACGAACACCCGGCGCCGGCCGGTCCGGTCCGACAGCACCCCGCCGCCCCAGGCCGCGGCGACGGTGGTGACCAGGTACACGAGCGTCAGCACCAGCAGCGAGCCCTCGGGGTCGGCCACCCGCAGGCCGTCGTCGAGGAAGTACAGGAGGTACGTCGTCCCCAGGGCGTTGCCGAGGCTGACCAGCAGCCGGCCGCCGAAGGCCCAGGCGTAGTCGGCCGACTGCGTCACGGCGGCCCAGGTCGCCCGGAGCGCGGCCCCGGGCGAGGCCGGCCGGCCGCCGGGACCCGGCGCGGGGTCGCGCGAGCGCAGCAGCCACGGGACGGCGGCGGCCACGAGCAGCACCGCCAGGGCGGGGAAGCCGGCCGCCGCCTCCCCGCCCACCGCGGTCACCAGCACCAGCCCGGCCACGATGCCCAGCGCCTGCGGGGCGAAGACGGCCGCCGAGACCGCCGCGCGCTGCTCGGGCGGCACCTGGTCGGCGATGGTGGCGGTGAGGCCGGCCATCGCCGCGTACATGCCCAGCTGCGCGACCAGCCAGGTGAGCGCCAGGACCCGCCAGTCCCCGGCGGCCGCCGACAGCAGGAGGCCGGCCGCGTACCCGGCGACCCCGCCGGCCACCCAGACCCGGCGCCGTCCCAGGCGGCTGCGGGTCCGGTCGCACAGGGCGCCGAACACCGGCAGCGCGACGAGGGCCGCCACCCCGGCCAGCCCGTTGACCAGGGCCAGGTCGCGGACGTCGTGCGCGGGGTCCAGCTCGTCGAGGCGCACCGGCAGCAGCAGCTGCACCGGGGCGAGCTGGGCGGCCCACAGGCCCAGCCAGGCCAGGCCGAAGCGCAGGGTCCAGGCGCGGCCGATGCGGGCCGGCGCCGTGGTCACGGCGCGGGCTCGGCGTAGCCGGCGACGAGCTGGTCGACGGTGGCCTCGAGCACGGCGCGGGTGGCGGCGGTGTCGCGGTCGGCCAGCCAGGTCGTCGTCGCCCCGTCGACCACGGTCACCAGCAGCCGCGCCGGGGCGGCGACCGGCTCCCGCCAGGCGCGCCCGGTGAGCCGGGCGGCGGACTCCAGCAGCTCGGCGGCCGCCGCGGCGTAGGCCCGGTACTGCTCGGCGGCGGCCGGCCGCAGCCGGGGGTCGCGCAGCGCGTGCAGGGTCAGCTCGAGCATCAGCTGCTCGGCGCCGGGATCGGCCTCCAGGTGGGCCAGGTAGCCGTGGGCGGCGGACCGCAGGCAGCCGGCGAGGCCCTCGGTGGGGTCCAGCCCGGCGGTGGCGGCCTCGAGCTCCCGGCCCACGACGCGGCGCACGAGCTCACCGAGCAGCTCGTCGCGGGACCGGAAGGCGTAGTGGAAGCTCGCCAGCGACATCCCCGCCTCGGACACGATGGCGCGGGTCGTGCCGGCGGCGAGCCCGTCGCGGCCCATCACCCGCAGGGCGGCCTCCAGCAGCGCCTCCCGGCGCTCGGCCACGGGCAGCCGCGGCACGTCAGCGCCCTCCGAACAGCGTGTCCAGGTGCGCGTTCGCCAGCACGCCCCCCGGGTCGAGCCGGTCGCGCAGGGCGGTGAACTCGGCGAACCGCGGATAGCGGGCGGCCAGGGTGGCCGCGTCGAGGGAGTGCAGCTTGCCCCAGTGCGGCCGGCCGCCGACCGCGCCGGCGATCGCCTCGAACGCGGCGAAGTACTCCCCGGGCTCGCTGCGGGCGGGCACGTGGACGGCGACGTAGGCGGTCGCGCGGCCGGAGGCGGTGGACAGCGGGACGTCGTCGGCGGCGGCCACCCGGACCTCGACCGGCAGCGGCACCCGCCAGTCGGCGGCGTCGACGGCGCGGCGCAGCTCGGCCAGCACCTGGGGCGCCGCCTCCCGGGGGACGGCGTACTCCATCTCGCGGAACCGCACGCGGCGGCGGGAGACGAAGACCCGGTGGGACGCGTCGGTGTAGGTGCGGTCGCCGATCGCCCCCGCCGCGAAGCGGGCCAGCGGCGCGACCACCCCCGGCACCCGGCGGCCGGCGGCGACGACGACGGCGAGGCCGGCGTTGGCGAGCACCTCGTCGTCCCAGAACGCGCGCGGCCGGGACAGCGGTGCCGCCTCCGCCGTCGGCACGCGGGTGTTGCACTTGGTCAGGCACCGGTCGGTGTGCGGGAACCAGTAGAACTCGACGTGGTCGGTGGAGGACATGAAGCCCTCGAAGTCGGCCAGCAGGTCCGGCAGCCGGGCGGTCCCCTCCACGGCCCGCAGGGCGAAGGCGGGGACCGCCTGCAGGGTCACCGTGTCGAGCACCCCGAGCGCGCCGAGGGAGACGCGGGCGGCGGAGAAGACCTCCGGGTGCTCGTCGGCCGAGCAGCGCAGCACCTCCCCCGCCGCGGTGACCAGCTGCAGGCCGCGCAGCTGGGTGGCCAGCCCGCCGAACGCGGCGCCGGTGCCGTGCGTGCCGGTGGACAGCGCGCCGGCGACGGTCTGCCGGTCGACGTCGCCGAGGTTGGTCAGCGCCCAGCCGCGGGCGGCGAGCTCGGCGTTGAGCCGGTGCAGCGGCATCCCCGCCTGGACGGTGACCAGCCCGGTCGGGCCGACCTCGAGCAGCTCGGCGTGCCGGTCGAGGGCCAGGGCGACGTCGTCGGGGCGGCCGACGGCGGTGAACGAGTGCCCGCTGCCCAGGGGCCGCACCCGCCGGCCCGCGGCGGCGGCGGTGGTGAGAGCCTCGGCCAGCGCGGCGGTGCCCGAGGGGTGCAGCACCGTCACGCCCGTCGCGCGCTGGTTGCCCGCCCAGTTCCGCCAGGTCACGGTCATCGCGGCAGCATATGGGACACTTGACCCACTCGGGGCCGGCGCGCATGCTGCCGATCCGTGACCACCCCTCCGCGAGACGACGCCGCCCGCGCCCGGCTGGACGCCGCGACGGCCGACCTCGACCCGCCGCTGGCCGTGCTCGACCTGGACGCGCTGGACGCCAACGCCGCGGACCTGGAGCGCCGGGCCGCGGGCCGGCCGATCCGGGTGGCGAGCAAGTCGGTGCGCAGCCGCCCGGTGCTGCGGCGGGTGCTCGCCCGGCCGGGGTTCGCCGGGGTGCTCGCCTACACCCTCGCCGAGGCCCTGTGGCTGGCCAGCGGGGACGACCCGGTGTCCACCGACGTGGTGGTCGGCTACCCCACGGCCGACCGGTCGGCGCTGCGCGCGCTCACCGCCGACCCGGCGCTGGCCGCGCGGGTCACGCTGATGGTGGACGCGACCGAGCAGCTGGACCTGGTCGACGCCGTCGCGGCGCCGGCGGTGCGGCCACCGGTGCGGGTCTGCCTCGACCTGGACGCGTCCCTGCGCGCGGCCGGCGGCCGGGTGCACGTCGGCGTCCGCCGGTCGCCGGTGCACAGCCCGGCGCAGGCGGCGGCGCTGGCCCGGGCGGTGGCGGAGCGGCCGGGGTTCCGGCTGGCCGGGCTGATGTCATACGAGGCACAGGTGGCCGGGGTGCAGGACGCGCCGCCGGGCCGCCCCCTGCGCGGCCTGGCGGTGCGCGGGGTGCAGGCGGTGTCGGTGCGGGAGCTCACCGAGCGCCGCGCCCTGGCGGTCGCGGCCGTCCGCGCCGTGGCCGACCTGGAGTTCGTGAACGGGGGCGGCACCGGCAGCCTGGAGACGACGGCGGCCGATCCGGCGGTGACCGAGCTGGCCGCCGGCTCGGGGCTGTACTCCCCCACCCTGTTCGACGGGTACCGCGCCTTCCGGGGGCGGCCCGCCGCGCTGTTCGCCCTCCCGGTGACCCGCCGGCCGGCGCCGGGGACCGTCACGGTCGGCGGCGGCGGCTGGATCGCCTCCGGCCCGCCCGGGCGCGACCGCCTGCCGGCGCCGGTGCACCCGGCGGGTCTGCGGTTGGTCGGCACCGAGGGCGTCGGGGAGGTGCAGACCCCGCTGCGCGGGCCGGCCGCCGAGCTGTTGCGGGTGGGCGACCGGGTGTGGTTCCGGCACGCGAAGGCCGGCGAGCTGGCCGAGCACGTGCGGGAGCTGCACACCCTGGCCGGGGACCGGCTGACCGGCGCCGTCGCCACCTACCGCGGGGAGGGCCGCTCCTTCGGCTGATCCGGCCGCCGCGGGGGGCGTGCCACGATGGACCGGTGACCCGGCCGACTCCCCAGCGTGACGCCATCAAGCTGCTCTTCGCCGACCTGGACGGCTTCCACAGCGCCCAGGACGTCTACGCGAAGCTGCGCGCGGCGGGCGGCAAGGTCGGCCTGTCCACGGTGTACCGGGCGGTGCAGTCCCTGGCCGACGACGGCGAGCTGGACTCGATCCGCACCGACAGCGGCGAGGCGCTCTACCGCCGCTGCAGCAGCCAGCACCACCACCACCTGGTCTGCCGCTCGTGCGGTCGCACGGTCGAGGTCGCCGGCCCGGCCGTCGAGCGCTGGGCCGACGAGGTGGCCGGCGAGCACGGGTTCGCCGACGTCAGCCACACCCTGGAGATCTTCGGCACCTGCGCCGACTGCCGGGCCGCCGGGAACTGAGTCCCGGCGGCCCGCGTCGCGGCCCCGAGTCCGGGGACGCCGTCAGCCGCGGCGGCGGGCGGCCAGCCCCAGGCCGAGCCCCGCGATCCCGGCGAGCAGCCCGGCGATCCCGACCACGAGCGCCGTCACCGCCAGGCCCGACCCGTCGGAGTCGTCGTCCTGGGGGGGGGGGGGGGGGGGGGGGGGGGGGGGGGGGGGGGGGGGCGCGGCGCCGGGCGCCGGGGGGGGGGGGGGGGGGGGGGGGGGGGGGGGGGGGGGGGGGGGGGGGGGGGGGGGGGGGGG
>NZ_JBJGZP010000007.1:0-167182 GCF_054050555.1 Blastococcus sp. SYSU D00695
GCGGGACGGCGGGACGGCGGGACGGCGGGACGGCGGGACGGCGGGACGGCGGGACGGCGGGAGGGAGGGAGGGCGGGAGGGCGGGAGGGTGGGAGGCGCGGGAGGGCGACACGCCGCCCGGGGGTTGACCCGGGCTGTGGGCCGAGTCACAGTTGTCGTGGGCGGGGGCAGCCGGGAAACCACTGGCCATCCACCGCTGGATGGACCGACCAACGCGGCCAGACCGCCAGAGCCGGCCCCCCGCCCCACAACCTCTCCCCCAGTGACCGGTCGCCGGCCGCGCGGCGGCGGCGGAACGCCGACAGGCGCAGGATGGGCCCGTGACGAGCAGCGACACCCGCGCGACCATCGAGGGGCTCAGCCGCCCCGTCCCGACCCGGCTGTTCGTCGGCGGCACGTGGCGCGCCGCCGGCGGGGGCGCCGAGTTCGACGTCCACGACCCGGCCGACGGCTCGGTGCTCGCCCGCGTCGCCGACGCCACCCCCGACGACACGCGGGCCGCGATGGACGCCGCCGAGGCCGCCGCGGCGGGCTGGGCCGCGACCCCGCCCCGGCAGCGCGGCGAGGTCCTGCGCCGGACGTTCGAGGCGATGACCGGTCCGCGCGCCGACGACCTGGCCCTGCTGATGGTCCGGGAGAACGGCAAGACGCTGACCGACGCCCGCGGCGAGCTCACCTACGCCGCGGAGTTCTTCCGCTGGTTCAGCGAGGAGGCGGTGCGGATCGACGGCGACTACCGGATCGCTCCGGCCGGCGGCACGCGCACCGTCGTCCTCCGGCAGCCGGTGGGCATCTCGCTGGCGATCACGCCGTGGAACTTCCCGGCGGCCATGCTCACCCGCAAGCTCGGGCCTGCGTTCGCCGCGGGCTGCCCGGTGCTGGTCAAGCCCGCGGCGGAGACGCCGCTGACCGCCCTGGTGCTCGCCGAGATCCTTGCCGAGGCCGGGCTGCCCGACGGCGTGCTCAGCGTGCTGCCGACCACCAGCGCCAAGGACGTCGCCGGCGCGGCGATGGCCGACCCGCGGCTGCGCAAGGTCAGCTTCACCGGCTCCACCGAGGTGGGCCGCGGCCTGCTCAAGCAGGCCGCCGACCAGGTGCTGGTCAGCTCGATGGAGCTGGGCGGCAACGCGCCCTTCATCGTCTGCGCCGACGCCGACCTGGACGCGGCCGTGGACGGCGCGATGGTCGCCAAGCTGCGCAACGGCGGCGAGGCGTGCACCGCGGCCAACCGCTTCTACGTCGAGGACGCGGTCGCCGACGAGTTCGGGCGGAAGCTGGCCGAGCGGATGGGCGCGCTGACCCTCGGCCGCGGGGACGCCGACGGCGTGGGCATCGGCCCCCTGGTCAACGCCGACACCGTGGAGAAGGTCGAGCGGATCGTGCGGGAGACCATGGACGCCGGCGCGCGCGTGGTCGTCGGCGGCGAGCGTCCCGACGGCCCCGGCTACTTCTACCCGCCGACGGTGCTCGTGGACGTCCCGCCGGGCTCCCCGGCCACCGAGGAGGAGATCTTCGGGCCGGTGGCGCCGATCGTCCGGTTCACCTCCGACGAGGAGGTGCTGGCACTGGCCAACGGCACCGAGTACGGCCTGGTGTCCTACGTCTTCACCGGCGACCTGGCGCGCGGCCTGCGACTGGCCGAGGCGCTGGAGTCGGGGATGGTCGGGCTCAACCGCGGCGTCGTCAGCGACCCGGCCGCGCCGTTCGGCGGGGTGAAGCAGAGCGGGATCGGCCGCGAGGGCGGCCACGAGGGGCTGGCCGAGTACCTGCAGGCGAAGTACATCTCCTTCCCGCTCTGACCGGGACCGGCGGGCCGCCGGGCGCTTGCCTGGTGGCCCGCAAGGGCCGCGCAAGCGCGCGCACCGACGCTGCTCGGCGACAGGCGGACGGCCGACCGGCCACCCCGCCGCCCACCCGAGGAGCACCCGAACGATGCGCACCACCGCCCGGACCGCCACCACCCTGATCGCCCTCTCCGCCACCGCCCTCCTCCTGGGTGCCTGCGGCGACGACGAGCCCACCACCGGTGGCGCCGGCGGGGAGGCCGTGGACGCCGGGGCGGCCGGCACCGTCGAGGAGGACTCCGCCTCCCCCGGCGACGCCGACGCCTGCGCGCTGTACCTGGCCGACGGCGCGACCCTGTCGTCGGCCTACGACGAGTACGGCAGCGGCGCGACCAGCGACCCGTCGGGGCTGCTGGACGCGCTGACGGCGCTGGCCGGGGACATCGACGCGGTCGACCGGGACGGCGTCTCCGAGATCGTGCTGGGCACCGCCGAGGAGATCAGCCAGGCCGCGGGCGAGGCCGGCCCGGCGCTCGAGGGCGGGGCCGGCGTGGAGGAGCTGGACGCCACGCTCTCCGGGCTGCAGACCCTCGCCGACACCTGCGCGGAGATCGGCGCTGCTTGACCGCGGCGGATCCCGCCCGGTGCCGTCGACCGGCACCGGGCGGGCCGCTCAGGCCTGCGGGCGCCCGTCCTCGGCCGCGCGCGGCTCGTCGGCCCGGACGCCCTGCAGCGGGGCGATCGCCATGACGTCGATCTCCGCGCGGTCGTCCGCGGTCTCCGCCGGGGAGCGCCGCGGCCGGTAGACGACGGTCGACACGAAGAAGAAGCGCGCGAGGAACGCCACGGCGAGCGTGAGCCCCTGAGCCAGCACCGACGGGAAGGCCAGCACCTCGACCAGGAACGCCAGGACGGGCAGCCGCACCAGCGTGTCCACGTTGTTGTAGAGCAGCGAGTGCAGGAACCGCATCCACCACCGGTGGCGGTTGTCGTTCAGGTCGTTGAAGACCAGGCGCTCCTGCAGCACGAAGTTGTGGGCGATCGCGACCTCGGTGGCGATGACCGCCGCCGGCAGGTAGTGCAGGTCGGTCTCCCGCAGCAGCAGCCACATGAGCAGCAGGTTCACGACCGTGCCGAGCGCGCCGACCGCCGCGAAGCGGGCCATCCGCCCCATCCGCAGGGCCGCCATCTGGTAGAGGAACTGCGCCCCGTTGCGCCACGACGCCTTGCTCTCGCCGTCGTGCCGCTCGCCGAAGGCGAAGGGGACCTCGGCGACGGCCAGGTCGTGCCGCGCCAGGATCTCCAGCAGGATCTTGAACCCGCGGGGCCGCAGCCGGTCCAGGTGCACCGCGCTGCGCCGCACGCAGAAGAAGCCGGTCATCGGGTCGGTGCAGACCCGGCCGACGCGGCGGGGGAAGCAGGAGCGGGCCAGCAGCGTCGAGGTGCTGGACACCGCCCGCCGCCACGACGAGGACAGGCCGGAGGAGTCCCCGGCGCCGACGTAGCGGCTGGCCACGACCATGTCGACCGGCTCGGCGGTGTCGCGCAGCAGCGGCACGAGCTCCGGCGGGTGCTGCAGGTCGCCGTCCATCACGACGACGAACTCGCCCCGGGCGGCCGCGATGCCGGCGGCGACGGCACCGGCCAGCCCGCCGTCGCGGTCGCCGCGCGCGCGGTGCATGAGCCGGACCGGCACGGAGCTGCCCCCGGCCACCCCGCGGACGACGTCGGCGGTGCCGTCGTCGGAGTCGTCGACGAACAGCACCTCCGCGTCTCGGCCGGCGAGCGCCTCGTCCAGCCGGCGCACCAGCTCCGCGACGTTGCCCCGCTCGTTGAAGGTCGGCACCACGACGGTCGTGTCCACGGGCGACTGCCTCCAGGTCGGTCCGGTCGTCGGCGGGCAACGGCCGGCCCATCCGCACCCGAGGGTGCCATGACGACCTGGTCCGCTGCTCGTCTGCCCGCGTCGCGGGCCGTGCCCGTGTCCCCGGAGCGGCCGGGTGCCAGGCTGTGGCGTGCCCGACGACGTGCTCGCCGCCCGTGTCCGTGGAGTGCTGGACGTCCCGCTGCACCGGTGGCTCGGCCTCGAGCTGGCCGACCCGCACGACCCCCGCGCCGGCGTGGTCCTGCCGGTGGGACCGCAGGCGCTGAACAACGCCGCGGTCCTGCACGGCGGCCTGGTCGCCGCGCTGCTCGACGTCACCGCCTACCTGCGCCTGCTGCCGGAGCTGACCGCCGGGGAGAACGCCGTCACCCACGACGCGACGTCGTCCCTGCTGCGTCCGGTGGCCGAGGGCACGCGGGTGCTCCTGCGGGCCGAGCTCGTCCGGCGCGGCCGCACGCTGGCGTTCCTGCGCTCGGAGGCGTCGGTCGACGGGCGGGCGGTCGCCTTCGGCCAGGTCACGAAGTCCGTCGTCGCCACCGCGTGAACGCGCCGACCGCCCGGGGACGCGGTCGTCCCCGGGCGGCCCGCGGCGTCCTCAGTCGCGGGCGACCAGGACCGGCACGTCCTCGGCCGGCCGCGGCGCGGTCGAGGCGGAGGGGACGGCCTCCTCGTGGCGCAGCTGCGGCAGCCAGTGCAGCCACCGCGGCAGGTACCAGTTGCGGTCACCGAGCAGCTGCATGACCGCCGGCACCAGCACGGCGCGGACGACGGTCGCGTCGAGCAGCACCGCGATCGCCAGCCCGAGGCCGATCTGCTTCATCGACGTCATCGACAGCGTGACGAACGTCAGGAAGACGAACACCATGATCACCGCCGCGCTGGTGACCACCCCCGCCGAGGACGTGATCCCGTTGGCGACCGCCGCGCGGGTGGACAGGCCACGGTCGTGGCCCTCGCGGATCCGCCCGAGGATGAAGACGTGGTAGTCCATCGACAGGCCGAACAGGATCACGAAGAGGAACAGCGGGATCCAGTTCACGATGCCGCCGGTGCGGTCCAGGCCGATGAGGTCGGCGCCGACGCCCTCCTGGAAGACCAGCACCATCGCGCCGTAGGCGGCCGCCACGCTGAGCAGGTTGAGCACGATGGCGGTGAGCGCGATCGTCACCGAGCGGAACGACACCAGCAGCAGCCCGAACGCCAGCACGAGGACGAAGGCGAACACCCACGGCGTCCGGTCGGCCATGAGCTCGTCGAAGGCGACGGAGTCCGCGGTCCGGCCGCTCACCGCCGCCGTGACGCCGTCCACCGCGCCGACCGTCGCGGGCACCAGGTCGTCCTCGAGGGTGGCCAGCGCGTCGCGTGAGGCCTGCTCCTCGCCGTCCCCGACCAGCGGGACGCTGACGACGGCGACCGTCCCGGCGTCGTTGGTCTCGACGTCGATGGGGTCGTTCATCTCACCGCTGGCCAGCGCCCGCTCGCGCAGCTCGGCGATGGCCGCCTGCACCGCGGGGGCGTCGACGTCGTCGGCCTCGATCACCACCTGCGCCGGCGAGGGGCCGCCGGGGAACGCCTCGCTGATCCGGTTGTAGGTCTGCATGACGGGCAGGTCCTGCGGCAGGTCGGTGACGCTCTCGGTGCGCAGGTCCATCGACAGCGCCGGGACGGCGAGGGCCACCAGCGCCGAGCCGGCCACCAGCCCCGACACCAGCGGGCGGCGCAGCACCGCGCCGAGGACCGCGGGCCAGAACCGCCCGGGGCGGCCCTCGCGGCGGCGGCGCGCGAACGGCAGCCGGCCCTTCTCCACCCGGTCGCCGAGCCAGGCCATCATCGCCGGCAGCACGGTCAGCGACCCGGCCACGGAGATGGCGACGACGAGGATGGTCGCCGAGGCCACCCCGGTGAAGGCGGAGAAGCCGGTGAGGAACATGCCGGCCATCGCGACGACGACCGTGATGCCCGAGATGAGCACCGAGCGGCCCGAGGTGGCCGCGGCGATGTCCAGCGCGTCGACCGGGCCGGCGCCCCTCGCGCGCTCCTCCCGCTCGCGCTTGAGGTAGAAGAGCGAGTAGTCGACGCCGACGGCCAGGCCGATGAGCAGCATGACGATCTGCGCGCTCTGGTCGACGTGCCACACCTGGCTGGTCAGGCTGAGCAGCCCGAGCGCGCCGACGAAGGCCGTGAGGGCGAAGACCAGCGGCAGGACGGCGGCCACCAGCGCGCCGAACGCCAGCAGCAGCACGGCCAGCGTGATCGGGATGGACAGCAGCTCGGCCCGCTGGAAGTCGGCGTCCATCGTCTCGCCGAGGGCGACGTCGGCGCTGGTGCCGCCGAACTGCTCGACGCGGACGTCGCGGTGGTCGGCGGCGACGCCGGCGACCGCGTCCTGGATGGGCTCGATGCGCTCGTCGGCCGTCTCCGGGTCGCCGGCGACATCGAGGGTGACAAGGGCGGAGCGGCCGTCGGCGGAGGTCAGCGGCGCGCCGTCGAGCGGGCTCACGACATTGGTGGCCTCGGGGGTCGCCCGGAGCGCGGCGACCAGGTCGGCGAGGGCGGCGTCGGCGGCGGACCGCGGCACGTCGGCGTCGCGCTGCACCAGGACCATCTCCGACGCCGGCTCCTCCCAGCCGTTGTCCTCGAGGATCTGCCGGGCCTGGGCGGGGGCGCCGAGGCTCCGCTCGGCGGCGGTGAGCTCGCCCTTGGGCAGCAGCGCGCTGACCGCGAGCGCGGCGAGCACGAAGGCCAGCCAGCCCAGGACCGCCGTCCTGCGGTGCCGGGCGCTCCACCGCCCGACCCGCCCGGCGAGGTTGCCGGATCTCTGCATCGTCGATCTCCTGTCTGGGGTGCGGGTGTCGCCGCCGAATCTGCTGCTCAGGCGCTCGCGGCCCCATCCCGCCAGCTGGCGGAGCGGGTGTCGGGCCAGCCCGACAGGCGCGGACAGAGCGTGGCGGGGCAACCGGCCGCGGCCCATCGGGGAAGCCCCCCATCCGTCCCCGGTCCCGCGGTCCGGGGGTCCCCGGATCAGCCGGCGACGTTGCGGCGCATCCGCTCCAGGACGGCGGTGACCTGGGCGATCTCCTCCGCGCTCAGCCCCTCGCGCAGCAGCGCGTCGTGGGCGACGGCCGCCTCGCGCAGCCGGTCGAACAGCGCCAGGCCGGCGGCGGTGAGCTCCACCCCGCGCACCCGCCGGTTGCCCGGGTCGCCGATCCGCGCCACGAGGCCGGCGGCCTCCATCGCGTCCAGCTGCTGGGTCAGCGTGGCGGCGCGGACGTCGAGCGCCTCGGCCAGCTCGCGCTGGCTGGCGACCGGCCCGGGGCGCAGCGTGAGCAGCACCAGCCAGACCGCCCGCGAGCCCCCGGCGGCGGCCAGCCGGGCGTCGAAGGCGCGGCTGACGGCGCGCGCCACCCGGTCGAGGTGCAGGCCGACAGGGGTGCCGGTCGGGGGTCGGGGCACGACGGCATCCTCCCACAGATCGTCAGGTGCCTGACCTTTCGGTACCTAATGATCAGGCGTACGTTCGGGCCATGGCTCGGATCCACCTCGGCCGGGACACCCGCCGGGTCGTCCTGCTCGTGCACCTGGTGACCGCGCTCGGCTGGCTGGGCACCGACGCCGTGCTGGGCGTCCTGGCCGTCACCGGGTTCACCGCCCACGACCCGGCGCTGATCGCCGCCTGCTACACGGCCCTGCACACCTTCGCCGTCCCGGTGCTGCTGGTCGCGGGCCTCGGCGCCCTGGTCTCCGGCGTGGTGCTGGGCCTGGGCAGCCGGTGGGGCGTCGTCCGCACGCGGTGGGTGCTGGTCAAGCTGGTGATCAACCTGGTGCTGCTCGCGCTCGTGCCGCTGCTGCTGCACCCGCGGCTGGTGGAGGCGGCCCGGCAGGCGCGCGACGTGGACCCGGGCCTGGCCGACCGGCTCGGCCGGATCCCGCTGGACCTGCTGTTCCCCGCCGCGGTGTCGGGGACGGCCCTGGTGATCGCGTCGGTGCTGGCGATCTGGAAGCCGTGGGGCCCGACCCGGCGCCGGCCGGCGGTCTCCTGACCGGCGGGAAGACAGAACGGCACGCCTCCCCCGTCGGGGCGGCGCGCCGTTCCGGTGTCTCAACCAGACGTGCACCCGAAGGGACTCGAACCCCTAACCTTCTGATCCGTAGTCAGATGCTCTATCCGTTGAGCTACGGGTGCGTGTGTTCAGTTGTGGTGCGCGGAGGCTCCGGGATTTGAACCCGGGATGGGGATTAACCCAAACCGCATTAGCAGTGCGGCGCCATAGACCGGACTAGGCGAAGCCTCCCGGGGTCCGAGTCCCCCCGGAACCACCGCGGAAGAGACTACCAGCGCTCACCGACCCCCGACCCGGGGGGTCCCGGGCCGGGGCGCGGCGGTCAGGCGGCCAGCCGCTCGCGGGGCGCGACCGGGACGGCCGGACCGCGGCCGGGCAGCAGGGTCACCGCCACGGCAACGGCGGCACCGGCGGCCGCGAGCATGAGGGCGGCGGGGACGCCGTAGCGACCCTCGATCAGCGCACCGCCCACCGCCGCGCCGACCGCGGAGGCGCCGACGGTGACCGTGGACAGCCAGGTGAAGGCCTCGGTGGTGGCACGCGCCGGGGCGATCGAGCCGACGAGCGAGTTCTGCACGGTGAGCGTCGGGGCGATCGCCGAGCCGCCCAGGAACAGCAGGACGGCGAGCACCCACGGACTGGAGACGGCGGCCAGCGGGGCGAGGCCGATCGTCGTCCCGAGCAGGCCCCACCGGTACTGGCGCGGCAGCGAGACGCTCAGCACCCGGGCGCCGAACCAGAGCCCGCCGACGACCGACCCGAGCGACCAGACGGCGAGCAGGAGACCGGACATCCCCGGCGAGCCGGCGGCGTCGGCGAAGGCGGGGACGGCGACCTCGATCGCGCCGAAGCCGAGCATCAGGGCGGCGCCGCTGACGAGCACCCGGGGCATGCCCGGCGAGAGCACCGTGGACAGCACGCCGCCGGGGGCGCGCTCGCCCGGCTGCCAGGACCGCATCGCCCCGCACGTGGCGATCGACACCGCCCCGGCGACGGCGAGCAGGCCCGCCGTCCCCACGGCGACGGCGGGGGTGGCGAGGACGGCGAGCGCGGCCACGACCGCCGGGCCGGCGACGAAGGCGAGCTCGGTGGTGGTGGCGTCGAGCGCGAAGGCCGCGGGACGCACGCGGGGGTCGACCCGCGTCCACAGCGCCCGCACGGTGCCGCTGATCAGCGGGGTCGCGGCGCCCGCGGCCGCGGAGGCGGCGACGATCACGGCCGCCGGGGCGCCGGCGAGGACGACGCCGACCAGCACGGCCAGCAGCAGCGGGTAGGCGACCGACTGGGCGAGGAGGACCGGCCGCGGGGAGCGGCGGTCGGCGAGCCGGCCCAGGACCGGCGCCATGACCGCCATCGCGACGCCCAGCGTGGCCGAGGCGAGGCCGGCGATCGCGTAGGAGCCGGTCTGCTCCTGCACCATGAGCAGCAGCGCCAGCGGCACCATGGCCGAGGGCAGGCGGCCGGCGAAGCCGCCGACGAGGAGGGCGGGCGCCGAGGGCGACCGCCAGACGGAGACGTACGTGCGCATGGTGGAGCTCGATTCAGTACTACGGGGAATGTGTAGGTGGTCATCAACCGTTGACCGCCTACAGGCCACGGTAGGCAGGGAACGGTAGGGAGTCAAATGAACTACGACACCTACGCCTCGAACGCGGTGGAGCTGGCCATCGACCTCGCCAACGCCGACCGCGACGCCGGGTCGTGGCCGGCGGGCTTCCTCCGCGCGCACGACGAGTGGTTCTCCCCCGGGTCCGCTCGCGACCTGTCCGCGGAGGAGACGCGGCGCGCCGCCGAGATCGCCGACCTGGTGCGGGCCGTGGCCCTCGCCGAGACGCAGGCCGACGTGCTCGACCGGCTGAACGCGCTGCTCTCCCGGGCCCGGCCGCAGCCCTACGCCACCGACCACGACGGCGAGCTGCACCTGCACTACACGGCCGCCGAGGCCCCGGTGCTGGAGCAGCTGACGACCACCGTGGCCATGGGCCTGTCCCAGGTGGTCAGCCAGCACGGCTGGCAGCGGATCGGCGTCTGCTCGGCCGAGGGCTGCGCGGACGTCTACGTCGACACCTCGCGCAACGCCAGCCGCCGCTACTGCTCCAACACGTGCGCCAGCCGCTCGACGGTCGCCGCCTACCGCGCCCGCCGCAAGGCCTGAGCGGGCCGCGGGCTGCGCGTTCGCCCTCCACTACCGTCTCCACGTGAGGTCACCGCGGCACTGGGACGCCCGCCTGCACGCCGCCATCGGGGGGCTGCCCGCCTCGCCCGCCGACCGCTGGCTGCGCCGGCTGTCCACCGCCGCCGACCACAGCCGGCTCTGGTTCGGCATCGGCGCGCTCCTGGCGCTGCGCAAGGGCCCGCTGCGGCGGGGGGCGATCCGCGGGGCCGGGTCGCTGGTCGTCACCAGCACGGTGGTGAACGCCGTGCTCAAGCAGGTCTTCGGCCGTCGCCGTCCCGACCTCTCCGCCCACGGCGAGCACCGGCTGCTGCGCCGCACGCTGACCACGCACTCGTTCCCCAGCGGGCACTCCGCCTCGGCGGCGGCCTTCGCGACCGGCGTGGCGATGGAGAGCCCGCTGGCCGGCGCCGCGCTCGTGCCGCTGGCGCTCGGCGTGGGCTACTCCCGGGTGCACGTGGGCGTGCACTACCCCGGCGACGTGCTCGCCGGCTTCGCCGTGGGGACGGCGGTCGCCACCGCCGGGCGCCGGTGGTGGGCGGTGCGGCCGCGCACCCCCGCCAAGGTCCGCCCGGCATCCTCGGCTCCGGCACTGCCCGACGGCGAGGGACTCGTGGTCGCCGTCAACCCGCGGTCGGGATCGGAGTGGTACGACCCTGCTGCCGGCATCCGCGACCTGCTGCCGAAGGCGGAGGTGCTGGAGATGTCGGAGGGCTGCGGCGTCGCCGAGCTGCTCACCGAGCCGGCGCGGTCCGGGCGGGCCCGGGCGCTGGGCGTCGCCGGGGGCGACGGGTCGGTGGCCGCCGCCGCAGCCGTCGCCCTGGAGCACGGGCTGCCGCTGGCGGTCATCCCCGCCGGGACCCTGAACCACTTCGCCCGGGACGTCGGCGTGGACACCGTCGAGCAGGCCGCCGACGCGGTCGTCTCCGGGGCGGCGGTCCGGGTCGACGTCGCCACCCTCAACGGGACGCCGTTCCTCAACACCGCGGCGATCGGCAGCTACCCGGACATGGTGCGGCGACGCGACCGGCTCGCGGGCCGGATGGGCAAGTGGGCGGCGATGACCGTCGCGGCGGCGCGGACCCTGCGCGTCGGGACGCCGGTGGAGCTCTCGCTGGACGGCCGCCACCTCGAGGTCTGGATCCTCTTCATCGGCAACTGCCTGTACACGCCCCGCGGCCTCGCGCCGGCCTGGCGGCCGCGGCTGGAGGACGGGCTGCTCGACGTCCAGTACCTGCGCGCCGACATCCCGTTCAGCCGCACCCGCGCCGTCCTCGGCACGCTGTTCGGCGTCTCGCACAAGGTGTCGGGCTACGCCGAGACGCAGGGGACGTCGATCCGGGTGCACTCCCTGTCCGGACCGCAGCCGGTGGCCTACGACGGCGAGATGGGCGAGGCCGCGACCGAGTTCGAGTTCCGGAAGAGCGGGTCGCTGACGGTCTACTGCTGCCGGACGACCTGACACCGCTCCCGCTCTGCCCCGACGCCTCTCCCGCCCGGTGACCTCTCGCCCGCGGCGGGCCGGCCGGCGCGGGCGGGCTCGCAGAGTGCGCGCCGGACGAGCGGGCGACGGGCGAGCAGGCGGCGCGCGGGGCCTTCCGCCCACTCCTGCGGTGTTCCGCGTGCTCTTGCGGCGTTGCAGCACCGCAAGAGCACGGGAACGACCGCAAGAGCCACCCATCGCGGGTCTTCCTCGCCCTCTGCGGGTCCCGCCGGGCGGGCGACGCACTCGCCGGGTGCGCGCCGGGTGGCTGCCGCCCACTCCTGCGGTGCTCTGCGCGCTCTCGCGGCGTTGCAGCACCGCAAGAGCACGAGAACGACCGCAAGAGCCACCCATTGCGGGTCTTCCTCGCCCTTTGCGGGTCCTGCACGCCCGCCAACCCGCGAGTTCGACCCGCAATGGGCCCGATCGGGCGGTTGTCCACAGCAAGGGCTGCGCGAACGAGGTGCTCGTGGCTACTCTCCGCTACCCGTGAGGACCGAGAGGCAGCAGCGCACGGCGGTGAGGCTCGCCGGACGCGCGGTCGTGGCGCTCGCGCTGACCGTCGGCGCGGTGAGCGGCTGCTCCGACGAGCAGCAGGCGAGCCAGACGCTGCCGAGCGCGAGCACGTCGCCCAGCAGCTCGGCCGAGGCGCTCCCACCCCTCGGCCCGCCGGACTTCCCGGTGCCCGACGAGGCGCGAGAGCGAACGCCAGAAGGCGCCCTCGAATTCACCCGCTACTACATCTCGTTGCTCGAACACATCGGAAACGGGGACCTGAACCCTCAGCCACTCTTAGACCTAAGTCTCGACTGCTCGTACTGCAATCAGGTGGCGAGTAGTCTCGCAGAAGACCGAGCCGCCGGATACCGGTACGGCGACATTTCGGTCAGCTTCCACCCGTACGGCCCGGGCTTGCTCAACGGCAATGAGGCCGAAGTGGGATTCGTCTATTCGCAGAGTGCATTCACGGTCTACGACGGCAACGGCCAGGTCATCGAGACGCAGTCGGCCTCGGCAACAGGAGATCTGCAGTCGGGAGCACTCCTCGCTTGGCAGGCCGATCTTCATGTATGGCGCGTCACGAGCATGACCATTGGCTGACATGCGGAAGTGGGCAGCCGCTGCTGCTAGTGCGGTGCTTGTGCTGACGGGGGCTGGGCTTGCCCGTGCTGGTGATTGCGCACTTGGAACTTGCCCCGCACCAGACGTTGGAATTGGACACGGCGCGCTCACGGCCGCCTATATGGAGATGACTGCAGCGGGCACTTGGGTAGCAAGCAACGCGCCTCCCGTACCGCAGCCCTACACCTGGCGGTTGGTCCCGCCGTGCGACACGTGGACGAACAACGACTGCCCGGAGGACATGGACCGAGCGTGCGTCGCCGCGCCTGACCGAGTGGTCCGGTTCCTGACCATCCAGCAGAGGCGGCTCGTCCTCCCGGACGGCACCACCGCCGACGGCTTCGTCGTCGATCCCCCGCTACCGCCGGGGACGGCGGTAGGCAACTGGCTGACGTTCAACAACTCGTGCATCGACGTCACCGCGCTGAACCCGGCGCCCTCCCCCGACGAGGTGTTCCGCTACTTCCAGCGACTGCCGCTCCCACAGCTCCCGACCCACCAGCAGCCGCCGGGCGACGCCCTCGTCGGTCTCCCGGTCATCTTCTTCACCGACGGCCCGACCACCCAGACCCACAGCCTCGACATCCGCGGCTTCACCGTCGACATCGTGGCCACGGCCGACTCCTTCACCTGGCACACCGGCGACGGCGCCCACCTCACCACCACCGACCCCGGCGCCCCCTACCCGGCGCACACGATCACGCACGACTACGCGTCGGGCACCTACAGCGCCTCGCTCACGACCACCTGGAGCGGCACGTTCACCGTCGACGGCAGCGCCGCGGCGGCGGTCCCGGGCACGACGACGACGGAGGGACCACCGGTCACCTTCACCGTGGTCGAGGCGCACGCCGTCCTCACGAACCCCTACGACTGACCCGCCGGTGACGGGTCGGCCACACCCGGCCCTGGACGCCCCACGCGCGCACGCCACGTCCTACGGTTGCCGCGTGCAACTCTCCAGCGCGGTGGCCGGCGTCGTCCGGTCACTGCTGGCCGACCGGGGCTGGTCGGGGCGCCAGCTGGCCCGGGAGACCGGCATCAACCAGGCGACCGTCGCGCGGAAGCTGCGCGAGGAGAGCGCCTTCGACCTCGACGACCTCCAGGCCATCTCGCAGGCGCTCAGCGTCGACCTGCTCGACCTCGTGAGCGCGGCGACCCGCCTGCTGGGCTGAGCCCCGCGGGCGCGTCAGGCGCGCCGGCGGCTGGAGCGCCAGGTCAGGATCGCCGCGACCACGGCCACCAGCATCATCCCGAGGCCGATCAGCACGGTCTGCGTCGTCCCCACCAGCACCAGGACGACGCCGACGACCACCACCGCGATCATCTCGACGGCGACCACGAGCAGCAGCAGCCCGAGCAGAGCCTTCCCCATGCGGGTCAGCCTGCCGTCCCGGGCCGCGGGAGGACAACGCGCCTCACCCCTCCGGGACAGACGTCGCTGGAGGAGCGGACCGGCGCGGAGGTCACTACGGTCGCGGGGAGGGTGTCCCGCCTGCTCAGCCCGGGCACGAGGCACCGACACGGTCCCGTCACGGAAGAGGTCTGCCCATGTTGGTCCGCCGGATCGCCCGGCCCCTGCTCGCCGCTCCCTTCATCTACGGGGGCATCAGCACGTTGCGCAAGCCGCAGGACCGCGTGCCGGGCGCGGCTCCCGTGGTGGAGAAGATCGCCGGCGCCGCGGACAAGCAGCTGCCGGTCGAGGTCCCCCGGGACGTCGAGCAGTGGGTCAAGGTCGACGCCGCCGTCAAGGTCGCCGCCGGCACCCTCTTCGTGCTGAACAAGGCGCCCCGCCTGACCGCGCTGGTGCTCTCGGCCTCCATCGTGCCGACCACGCTGGCCGGCCACCGGTTCTGGGAGCACGAGGACCCCGAGGAGCGGTTCGGCCAGATCTCGAACTTCCTCAAGAACACCGGCCTGCTCGGCGGGCTGCTGCTGGCCGCCGTCGACACCGAGGGCCGCCCGTCCGTCGGCTACCGCGCCCGCCGCGCCGCGAAGCTCGCCGCGAAGGCCACCGAGGAGGGCTACGAGAAGGCCTCCAAGCGCGCCGGCAAGGCGCACGCGAAGGCCGAGAAGAAGGCGCGCAAGGCGGCGAAGAAGGCGAAGAGCTGACCGAGCCACTCGCCCCCGCGGCCGCGCTCCGGAGGATCGCCTTCCTCCTGGAGCGCGCCCGCGAGCCCTCGCACCGGGTCGCGGCCTTCCGCACCGCCGCCGCCGTCGTGGACGGGCTGGACGACGCCGAGCTCGACCGGCGCATCCGCACGAGGACGCTCACCGACCTCAAGGGCATCGGCCCCAAGACCGGCACCGCGATCGTGCAGGCCCACGGCGGCGAGGTGCCGGAGTACCTGGCGACGCTGGAGGAGGCCCACGCCGAACTCGTCCCGCTGGCCGACGACGTCGCCGCGTTCCGCGCCCTCCTGCGCGGCGACCTGCACAGCCACTCCGACTGGTCCGACGGCGGCAGCCCCATCCGGGAGATGGCCGAGGCCGCGATCGGCCTCGGCCACGAGTACCTGGCGCTCACCGACCACTCCCCCCGGCTCACCGTCGCCAACGGGCTGACGGCGGCACGGCTGGAGGAGCAGCTGGACGTCGTCGCGGCGCTCAACGAGGAGCTCGCGCCGTTCCGGCTCCTCACCGGCATCGAGTGCGACATCAACGTCGACGGCAGCCTCGACCAGACCGACGAGCTGCTGGCCCGGGTCGACGTCGTGGTCGCCAGCGTGCACTCCGACCTGCGGGCCGAGCGGTCGGCGATGACCGAGCGGATGCTCGCCGCCGTCGCCAACCCGCACACCGACGTCCTCGGGCACTGCACCGGCCGCCTGGTCATCGGACGCCGGCAGCGCAACGGCACCCAGCGGCCGCGACCGGAGAGCCAGTTCGACGCCGAGGCCGTGTTCTCGGCCTGCGTCGAGCACGGGACGGCGGTGGAGATCAACTCCCGCCCCGAACGGCTCGACCCACCGCTGCGGCTGCTGTCCCTCGCCGTGGATCTGGGCTGCGAGTTCGCCATCGACACCGACGCGCACGCGCCGGGTCAGCTGGACTGGCAGGCCAACGGCTGCGAGCGGGCGGTGGAGACCGGCGTGCCGCCCGAGCGCGTCGTCAACACCCGGACCGCCGACGAGCTGCTCGCCTGGACCGGCTGACCGCCCGGCGCGCCGTCCCGGGACGGCGTCCCGGGCCGGGCCCTCACTCGCCGGGGTCCTCGTCGAGCCAGGCGCGCGCCGCCTCGTAGTCCTCGGCCAGGCCGACCACGCGCGCGCCGTCGTGGTCGTGCTGGACGAGCAGCCAGGCGTCGTTGAAGGCCTCGTCGACCGTCTGGTCGGTCCGGTCGGGCAGGCCGAGCGGGAAGCGCGCCGACCGGACCTCCCGGTAGACCCGCGGCGAGAGGCTCGAGGGACGCGGGTGCCGACGGCGCCTCACGAGCGCGGCCCCCCGGTCGACTCGAGCATCGCCGTGACCGCGTGCGCGACGACGTGACCGGCGCTCCCTGCCACCAGCCGGGTCATCGGCGCAGGTTAGCTCCTCTCCGCGTCCCGGGGTCCCGCTCGGCGCACGAGCTCGCGGCAGTCCCCCCTGGTCGCTCTCGAGCCGTCCGACGGCGGCCGCCGTGGAGCTGGGCTGCGAGTTCGCCATCGACACCGACGCCCACGCCCGGGTCAGCTGGACCGGCAGGCCAACGGCTGCGAGCGGGCGGTGGAGACCGGCGTCCCGCCCGAGCGCGTCGTCGACACCCGGACCGCCGACGAGCTGCTCGCCTGGACGGCGCACTGACGCGTACCGCCGCACGGCGACCGCAGGAGACTCCCGCCCGCCGCTCCTCGGCTGCGGCGCAGGCTGATCGGTTCGCCTCGTCCGACCCTCCCATGCCGAGGCGATGATCTCCTCGACACGACCGATGTCCGCCGTCAACGCGCTCACCGATCCCGCCGGCGGCGCCCGCGCCCGCGCGATCGTCGGCACCAGGTCGGCCCCGCCCCCACGGGACCGCTCGGCGCTCGAGACTCGTCCGGTCCACCACCAACTCGTACCGCGGGCGTCACCCTCCGTGACAACGAGCCGAGGTGCGCGGACGAGCGCCCGCGCCGTGAGCCGAAGCGGGCCAACGGGGCGTCAAGTCCTGCGAAGGTCGGGATGCTCGCGACGAGGATCGGCACCGACGAACCGGGCTGACGACGAGGAAGGGGGCGCGCCGCCATCGACGAGACGAGTGCCCTCGCCACGGCCGTACGTCGCCTCCTCCTGCTCCTCGGCCTCGGTGCAGCCGCCTGGCTGCTGCTCACCCTGGCTGCCGGGCACGCGTCCGCCGCCCCGGGAGACGCCGCGGACGCGGGCTCCGTGCCGGCCTCCTCCGCCGATGTCCCCGGCCCACCGGCCCCGGCTCCGACGGCTGGGGCGTCCTCCACCGAGCTGGAGCCGACGCCCGACCAGCCGCAGCAGGAACCGCAGACGCCGCCCGTCACCCCCGACCTCTCGCCCTCCTCCGATCCGGCCGTCCCGACGGCCGGATCGGAGGAGCCGGCCGCGGGTCCGACGGCCGGTCCGCCATCGCCCGAACCTGCCGCGCCCCCACTCGCCGTAGACACGCCCGCCGTAGACACGCCCGCCGTTCCGGCGGTGGAGGCCCCAACCGCGGCGCCCCCTCCAGCCCCGGCCCCGTCCGCCGTGGAGACCCCGGCCGGGTCCCCGTCACCCGAGATCCCCGCCGCAGAGTCCCCGGCTGACGAGGTGACGAGCCTTGACACGCCCGTCGGGGATCCGGGGGCCCAGGGGCCGCCCGCCGTCGGGACCACACCGGCGGACGCCCTCGGGACGTCCGCCCTCGACGGGTCCGCCGGCGTGCCGCCGGCCCTCCTCGGGACGGGGTCCGGGGGCATGACGGTCACGAGAGCGCCCGCCGACGGCACCCGGTCCGCCGTCCCGCCCACGACGCGCGCCGCCGCACCCGCTGCCGACGGAGCTGCCCCACCGGTCCTCGCCGCCGCGGCGCCGGAGTCGGCTCCGCTGTCACCGCCGGCGCCGACACCGGCACCCGCGCCTGCCGTTCCGCCCGCACCCGCGGCGCCCGGCTGCGCGACGGGCGGCAGCAGCACCGGCTCGGGCAGCGGGCAGACGGACGACCACAGCCTGCCGCCGGGCGTGACCGTCGACGAGGTCACCGCCCTCGCCTCAGCGGCGGAGGTCCGCCGGATCGAGCAGGCCGCCGAGCAGGCCGCCGACCGCGCGGGTGAGCACGGGTCGCGACCGGACTGATCCGGCGGCCGCACGTCCAGCCCAGCCCGCTGCGCCGAAGCCCGTCGTCCCGACCCGGGCGCTCCACCACGCCCCCCTTCACGCACCCCGCCGACGACGCGTACACGTCGTCACCCCGGAGGACACCCCGCCATGAGGCCGGTCAAGAGCAAGCCCATCCCCACCATCTCCCCCTCGCAGGTGCGCGGCGCGGGCACCGTCGCGCGCCGCGCCTGGCGCACGGACTACGTCCGCAGGCTGGTCGCCGGTGACGCCGCGTGCGCGCTCGTGGCCGCCGTGCTGACGGCCTGGCTCGGCCCGGGCGCAGGCCCCGGCGTGCAGGGAGTGTCGGTCCCCGTCCTCCCCGTGCTGGTGCCGCTGATCTGGATCGGGGTCATGTCCCTGGCCCGCAGCTACGAGCCGCGCTTCCTGTGGGACGGTCCGGAGGAGTTCCGCCGGGTCTTCTTCGCGACGGCGATGCTGCTCGCGGCCGTCGGCACGGTGTCCTGGGCACTGCGCCTGGAGGTGGCCCGGGGATTCGTCGTCGCGACGGTCCCCCTGGCATGCCTGCTGACGCTCCTCCAGCGCTACGGCCAGCGGAAGTGGCTGCACCGGCAGCGCCGCCTCGGCCGGGCCCTCCAGACGACGCTGCTGGTCGGCCACCGCAACGGCGTCGCCGCGCTGCACGAGCAGCTCCGGCGCGAGGTCTATCACGGCTACCGAGTCGTGGGGTGCTGCTTGCCCGACACCACGGACCGCGCCTTCGACGGCCTCCCCGTGCTCGGCTCGCTCCGCGAGGTCGTGGACGTCGTCGGCTTCTACGAGGTGGACACCGTGGCCGTGCTCCCGACGCCGGAGCTCGACGGCAGCGCCCTCCGCCGGCTCGGCTGGGAACTGGAACGGACGCAGGCGGAGCTCCTGCTGGCACCCGCCGTGACCGAGCTGGCCGGTCCCCGGGTCCGTATCCGGCCCTCGTGCGGACTGCCGCTGCTGCACGTCGAACGCCCCGAGCTCCGCGGCGTCCGCCGGCTCGCCAAGGACGCGTTCGACCGGAGCGCCGCGCTGCTGGGCCTGCTCGTCACCCTGCCGGTGTTCCTCGCGATCGCCGTCGCGGTCCGCGTCACCAGCTCCGGACCGGTGTTCTTCCGCCAGATGCGGGTCGGCCGCGGCGGCGAGCTCTTCCCGATGCTGAAGTTCCGCAGCATGGTCCAGGACGCCGAGCAGATCGTGCTCGACGGCGCGGACGACGGCAACGGCGTCCTGTTCAAGCTGCGCGAGGACCCGCGGGTGACCCGCGTCGGCCGGCTCCTGCGCAAGTACTCCCTCGACGAGCTGCCGCAGTTGATCAACGTCCTCCGCGGCGAGATGTCGCTCGTGGGCCCACGTCCGCCGCTGCCCCGCGAGGTGGAGCGCTACGGCACGGACATGCGGCGCCGCTTCCTGGTCAAGCCCGGGATCACGGGCCTGTGGCAGGTCAGCGGACGGTCGAACCTCTCCTGGGACGACTCCGTGCGGATGGACGTCCGGTACGTGGAGAACTGGTCGTTGACCTACGACCTGATGATCCTCGGCAAGACGCTGCGCGCGGTGGTGCGTGGGGAGGGCGCCTTCTGATCCCCCCGCGGACCGTCGGCGCTCCTCCGGCCCCGGACGCGGGCCCCGGGGGCTTCCCGGGGTCTCGATGACGCCACGCGACCGGTTCGAGGTCCTCCTGGCGGGTGATCGGCGGCACGAGGTGCCGACGGCCTGGCCAGACGGGCCTGTGCGGGCCGAGGAATCCGTTACGTTCGGGCGACGCCCGCCGACCGCGGCGCCGCCCGGTCGTGGAGTCCCGGTGCGGATGGGCGCCCGTGGGAGGAGCAGCACGCGATGGGACGGCGCACGTCGGTCATCACCTGGCAGCGTCACGCCGGCCGGGCCGAGGAGATGGCCGCGGCCCTGGACGGTCGCGTGGTGCACATCCACCCGGGCGGGCTCCGGGGGAGCGTGCCACGGACGCTGGCCCGCTACGCCTTGTCGGCCGTCCTGACCCTCGCCCACTTGCTGCGGGTGCGCCCGCACGCCGTCGTCGTCACCAACCCGCCGATCGTGCCGGGGCTCATCGTGACGGCGTACGCCTGGCTGGCACGGCGGGTGTTCGTCCTCGACAGCCATCCGACGTCGTTCGGCGCCAAGGACCACGCGGTGTCCCAGCGCCTGCTGCCGCTGCACCGCGCGATGGCCCGGCGCGCTGCCGCGGTCATGGTGACCACGGACTCGTGGGCCGACGTCGTCGACGAGTGGGGCGGTCACGGGCTGGTCGTCCACGAGGCGCCGCCCACCCTGGCCGTTCCACCGCGGGAGCCGCACGAGCGCCGGCCGCAGGTGCTCTACGTCGGGGTGTTCGGGGACGACGAGCCGGTCGAGGTCGTGTTCGACGCCGCCCGTCTGCTGCCGGACGTCGACGTGGCCGTGACCGGTGACGCGGCCCGCTGCCCGGCGCACCTGCTCGCCGACCGCTCGTCGAACGTGCACCTGACCGGCTTCCTCGGTCCCGAGGCCTACCGCGACGCCATGGCCGCCGCCGATGTCGTCGTCGTGCTGACGACCGAGCCGACGTCGGTCGTCCGGGCTGGGTACGAGGCGGTCTACGCGCGGCGCGCGCTGGTGCTCACCGACACGGCCGCGCTCCGGCAGTACTTCCCGCAGGCCGTCTTCACCGAGAACGAGGGGGCCTCGCTGGCCGCGGCCGTGCGTTCGGCGGTGGCGATGGCCGGCGACCGCGCACGAGCGGACGCCGCGCACGCGACGCAGACCGCCCGGTGGGAGCAGCAGCGGGCAGCCCTGCGCTCGGCGCTGGAGGCACCGCTCGGCTGATCGGGCGGCCGACCCGCGCGGCTGATCGGGCGGCCACCCGGCGCCGGCTCAGGGCCCGGACGCGGCGGGGTCCCCGCCTGCGGCCGTCGACCTCGGCGACCGGGGGGGCGCGGGCAGCGGCTTCTCGCCGAGCAGGAGGACCCGCACGTACCCGTTGCGCCCGAGGGTGCGCTCGAAGAGCACGGGGAGCAGGATCGCCGCCGCGAACCCGGCCAGGAACAGGACCGGGACGAGGTCCACGCCGAGCAGGCGGAGCGTGATCTTCACGCCGGCGTTCGCGATCGTGTGCAGCAGGTAGATGGTGAACGCGAAGGTGCCGATCCAGGCCAGGACGCGGGAGCGGAACGCACCTCGGACACGGAACAGGCAGACCAGCCCGGCCGTCCCGGTCGCCAGCCCGATCGCGCGCCAGAGCACGGACGGGTGGACCTCCCCGGAGAACAGACCGATCTGCTCCACGGTCGCCGAGCACAGGAACACCGCGACGGCGGCGACGACGACCCTGCGGTCGGTCAGCCACCGGGAGTGCCGGTTCAACGCGTAGCCGAGCAGGAAGAAGGGGAACAGCCGCAGCGCGCTGCCCACGGCCAGCACGTCGTAGCCGTCGGCGACGGGGATGACGACGTACGTCAGCGCGCCGACCGCCCAGGCGACGGCCCACGTCCGTGGACGGGAGAGCACGCCGACGGCGTCGAGGACCCCCGCCGCGAGGAACACCCAGAAGATCGCGTACAGGAACCAGAGGTGGGAGTACCCGAAGACGTAGCCCCACCCGATGTCGGCGATCGAGACGTCACCGCCGCCCCGGTCGGAGACGATCTGCAGGATCGCGACGATCGCCGTCAGCGGGACGAGGGGGACCAGCAGTCTCCGCGACTTCCCCCGGACCAGCCGCGGCAGACCGCTGGTGGCGAGCACCGGCCGCAACGCGTACACGTAGCCGGAGATGACGGTGAACAGCGGCATCCGCAGCGGCTCGATGGAGTTGGTCAGGTGGTGCCAGAAGGTGTCGGCAGGTTGCCGCAGCCCCTCCGAGGGTGACAGACCGTAGACGTGGGACGCGACCAGGAGCACCACGGCGAGGCCGCGGAGGTTCTGGATCGCGACGTCCTTGGTCGTCGCCGGCCCGGGCTGCTCGCCGACGCTCGGCGCCCCCCGTGGACCACGTTCTGTCATGTCTCCGCCTCCTGCGGTGTCGCGTCCCCGTCAGGCCACGGTCAGCGCGCCGCCGGGACGAGGCCGGAGGTGGTGACCGGCGATGCGGCCTGCAGCGGTGGTGCCGAGGGCGCCGGCCCGCGCGCCCGCCGGGGCGCCGGCTCGAGCGCGAGGACCGAGCCGGCGAGCCCGAACAAGAGGTAGGACAGGCCGGCGTTGCTGAGGTACGGCCACACCATGAGAGCGACCGGCATGAAGGCCAGCACGCCGACCAGCCCCTGGACGACGGTGCGGGCGGGCGCCCGCGGGTTCCGCGCGTGCCGCAGGGCTCGGACGGTCAGGGCGCCCAGGGCCAGGAGGGAGACCAGGACCTGGACGAGCCCGCCGCGCAGCAGGTACGTCAGGTACTGGTTCTCCGTGGAGGTGAACAGGACGCTCGGGGGCGAGTCGGTGCCCAGCCCGAGGGCCGCCGCGCGTCCCACCACCGGCAGGTAGTCGCGCTGCCAGACGAGGAAGCGGTACTGCAGGGTCTGCAGGCCCCCGGGCAGCTCCGAGCTCACGGCGGCGGTGTCGTCGGACGCCGCCGTCTGCTGCTCGAGCCGGTCGCCGAGTGCGCTGCCGAAGGCCAGCGCCGCGACGGCCCCGAGCACCACCAGCAGCAGCAGCGCCCGGCGCAGGACCTTGGCCAGGGCTGCGCCGACGAGGATCGCCACGGGCAGCCAGATGAACAGGGTCACCGTGACGGTGAGCACCAGCGCGGAAACGTCGACGGCGAGCACGGCCAGCAGCCACCCGCGGGACAGGACCGAACGGTCCCCGCGCACCAGGAGCAGCGCGGCGATCACCGTCGGCAGGAGGAGGTAGCCGCCCAGCGAGTGCCAGATCGAGAACGGACCGCTGACGCGCAGCGCGGTGTCCACGACCGCTCCGGAGGACTCGAACGCGGCCAGCGCCTGGGCGGCAGCCGCCTGGTCCGCTGCCTGACCGGTGATGCCCTGCAGGACCTCCGCGACACCGAACAGCTGGGAGTACTGCGCGAGCGCGAGCGCCGCCGGCACGACGCTGACCAGCAGGACCCAGCGCACGACGGTCAGCACGTCCGCCCGGCTCGACGTCCCCCGGGACGCCGCCCACCAGCCCAGGAGCAGGAAGGTCGGCTGGACGGCGACCAGCGCCTGGTCCCCGAGGCCGATGTCCCCGCGGGCCAGGTGGTAGGCGGCGAGTGCGAGGGTCCCGCCGGCGAAGACACCGAGCGCCACGTCGACCCCGGTCAGGGCGCGCCAGCGGTTCGGACGGCGGAACAGCAGGACGCCGACCACCAGGATCACCAGGACCTCGGAGATCTTGAGTCCGGGCAGACCCACGCCCCGGCTGAGACCGGCCACGGCCGGCGCCACGGCCGCCACGAGCACGGCCCCCACGACCGGCCGGGCGTAGACGGCCAGCACCAGCAGCGCCCCGACCGCGACGGCCAGCGGGCCGAGGGGCGTGACCACGCTCGACAGGCCTGCGATCGCGGCCACCACGGCGAGCGCCGCGAGGACCGCCGCGGTCGCCGCGGCCGGCCTGGCGTCGAACCGGCTCTGTCGTGCCGCGGCTCTGCGGGAGCCGACGGCCACGGTCACCGCTGCAGCGACCCGGCGCCGGCCTCGGCAGGAGCGACCGGGGTGGCGGGCAGGGCGCCCTCGGCCGGCGGCGCCGCGGGGGCGGGCCGGGTCGCCTGCGACGGCTGCGGGGCGGGGCCAAGGAGCACGATGACCGGGCCGGCGTCGAGGTCGGCCAGCCGGTCGACGGCGGCCGCCGCGGGCTGGGTGGGCGCGTGGCGGGGCAGGACGAGCACCACGGCGTCGGCGTCCTGGACCCGGCGCTCGGCGGTTCCGTCATCGGGGACGCGGCCCGCGTCGTGCCACGTGATCGAGGTGCCCTGCTCGGGCAGCCGGCCGGAGGCGCGCAGGCGCAGCTCGGCCGCCCGCAGCTGGTCCGCGACCGTCGCGCGGTTGCGGGGCGCGAAGCGACCGGCTGAGACGACCGCGACCTCCCGCACGGAGGGCGCGGTCGCCAGCACGCGCAGGACGGCGGTCTCGTAACGGCTGGCGCCGCTGGTGCGGGAGAAGGTGAGGACGGGCCAGGACGTCAGTGCGTGGACGTCGGCGGCGGTGCGCAGCTGCGGGAGGCTGCGCTCGAGGAAGACCGCCGCTCCGAGACCGAGGAGCAGCCCCGCGGCGACGCCGAGCAACGGTGCGAGCGGGGAGACGCCCTCCTGCTCGATGACCTCGGTGGGCAGGCGGAGCGGGACGAGCGTCGTCACCGCGATGTTGGGAGAGATGGCCGTCGGCGCCGACAGCAGGTCACGCAGACCGTCGAAGTAGCCGAGGACCTCGGCCTCGGACTCGCCGGTGTAGGTGATCCGGATGATCGCGGTGCCCGGGAGGTTCACGGGCGCGGCCTCGGTCCGCAGGTCGTCGACCGGGATCTGCGTGCGGTCGGACATGGCCTGCAGCACCGCCGGGTCCTCCACCAGGACGCCCGCGTAGTTCTTCGCCAACCGCTCGGCCTCGTAGGCGTTGGTGGGCCGCGGGTCGGTCGGCACCGAGATCGTGGGGTCCACCGGTTGGGCCTGGGTCACCGCTGGCGCCAGAGGGACCAGGACGGTGCCCTCCGCGACGTAGGACGGTGATGACAGGCGGGACGCCAGCAGCGCGGCACCGAGACCGGCGAGGACGCCGACGACGAGTGCGACCGCACCGAAACGGCGCAGGGCAGTCCACAGCAGGAAGCGCTTGGGAGACGCGTTGGGCACGTTGGTCCTCACTCGACGACGGTCGGGCGCGGAAGGCAGCGTCGACCCCCGCCTGCCCATAGTGACCCGGGAACGGTGCCTTCCGGCAGGTTTGCGCCGCAGTTTCCACCGTCTGCCTGACATCGCGTCGCCTGGACGTGACGCACGGCATCCTCCCGGCGCCCGCCCACCCCGGTGGACGAAGATCACCGCTCGAATGGGTAACGGAGCGGAGTGAACACTTGACGGAGTGACACTTTGCACCTTGTGCGATGGGGTCTCACCCCTGTTGACTGTGCGCGCTCCCCCGTTCACGCTCCGCAAGCGCAGCTGCGCTGGAGCGCTCGGCAGGCCCTTCCCCGGCCGCGAGAGGTGTCCCGTGTCCCGCCATGCCCATCGCCGACGCACGCCCGCTGCCGCTCCGCTGTACCGGCGCCTGCTCCTCGGCTTCCTCGCCTTCCTGACCGCTGCGACGGTCCTCGTCGTCGCGGAGCCGTTCCCAGCCGAGCCGGACAGCGGCGGGGTGGCGACGGAGCCGGCGGGTCGCTGGTCCCACGTCTCGCAGTGGCCCGAGCTGCGTGGGCGGTTGTCCGCCAGCCTGACCCGCCTGGCGCGGACCCGGGCCGCGGCGCCGCCGCCGGCCGCCGCGAGTCCCTCCGCCGGCACCCCGCCGGCCGCCACGCCCCCGCCGACCCGGCCCGAGACGTCGGCCGCTCCGGTTCCTGCCGCCGACACCCCGCCGGCGCCCACCCCGGCGCCGGTCGACGCCCCCAGGGGCGGCGCGCTGAGCTGGGCCCCGCCCCAGCTGCAGTCCCCCGAGACCATCACCCTGTCGTCGTCCCGGACCTCGGTCACGCTCGACGACCGGCGCGACTACGTCATCGACCTCCCCGACACGCCCCTGGACGCCCCCAACGGGGTGTCGGTGACCGGCGGTCGCAACGTCGTCATCATCGGCGGCGAGATCCGCACGTCCGTGCGCGACGGTGAGGCCCGCGGCCTCTACCTGAAGAACCAGCGCGGGACCGTCCACGTCGAGGGACTGCGGCTGAGCGGTGCGCAGGCCATGGAGGGGATCAACCTCGCGCAGCCGTACGGGGCGACCGTCCAGCTGCAGAACATCCGCGTCGACGCGGTGCACGGGTCCAACGGCGGCCACCACGCCGACGTGCTCCAGACCTGGTCCGGCCCGGCACGGCTGCGCATCGACCGGTTGGAGGGCTGGACGACCTACCAGGGCTTCTTCCTCGACCCGCTGAAGTTCGGCGCACCGGCTCCCGAGCTGTTCGACCTGCGCAACGTCGTCCTGCGGGACGTCGGCGGGGTCAGCGCGTACCTGCTGTGGGACTCCGGCACCTACCCGATCACCACCCGGGACGTCACAGTGGTCCCCGCGGGTCGCTCGTTCCCCGGCCAGGTGCTGTGGTCGCAGACCGGCGCCTGGGGCTCGGTGCGCTCGGGCACGTCGGCCACGCCGAGCCCGCTGACCGGGAACCCAGGCGTGGGTTACGTCTCCCCCGGCTACGGCGGCTGACCTCACGGATCCGCACCCCGGGGCGGGGCGGTCACGCGAACAGGTGACCGTCCCGCCCCGCACGGTGGTCGTGCGCTCCGGGCACGGGAGGCGGACCGTAGATTGACGCCCCGGAAGAGCCCATCGACCAGGGAGCCCCATGCCGGAGAGCCCGGACACCGCCGGACCGTCCGTCGCGATCGTGGTGACGCACTACAAGTCGGTGCCCGCCCTGGAGGCCTCCCTCCGGGCCGTCGCCGAGCACGCCGACCTGGCCGCGACCGAGGTGGTCGTCGCCGACTCCGAGGAGCAGCCGGGTACCCGGGAGCTGGTCGCCTCGATCATCCCCTCGGCGCGGTTCGTCGGCTTCGCCGACGACGTCGGCTACGCCGTCTCGGTGCGAGCCGCGCTCGAGGTCACCACGGCGCCCTACCTGCTGGTGCTCAACGCCGACGTCCGGGTGTCGGCGGGGACGATCGAGACGCTCCGCGACGCGCTGGCCCGGGACCCCGGACTCGGCCTGGTCGGTCCGGTCCTCCGGTACGACGACGGCGCCCTGCAGGACTCCGCCTTCCGCTTCTACCGGCCACAGACCATCGCGTACCGGCGCACGCCGCTGGGCACGCGGACGCCGTTCGGACGTCGCGCCCTGGCGCGGTTCAGCGAGCCGTCGCGTGAGGTCGAGCGAGCGCTGGCCGCGGGGAGCGCGGAGGTCGTGGAGGCCGACTGGGTGCTCGGCGCGGCCCTCATGGTCCGTCGGGACGCCGTCGAGCGGGTCGGCCCCCCCGACACCCGGTACTGGATGTACTTCGAGGACGTCGACTGGTGCCTGCGGATGTGGCACGCGGGCCTGCGGGTCGGCGTGGTCACCGGGACGACGGCGCACCACACCTACGGGCGGGCGAGCCGCGCCAAGGGCCCTCTGGCGCTGTACAAGAGCCAGATGGCGCGGGTGCACCTGAAGTCCGGTGTGAAGTTCTTCCGGGCCCACGGGGTGACCCCCACCCGTCGGCCGCGGGGCCGCGCGGCCCGATGACGGTCCTGCTGGTCTGCTCGGGCGGCGGCCACCTCAAGCAGATGCACGAACTCGCACCCCGGCTGGGGCTCGGTGACCGGCCCCGGCTGTGGGTCACCTTCGACGGCGGCCTCAGCCGCAGCCTCCTGGCGGGCGAGGAGGTCCTCTACGCACGGCACGCGGTGCCGCGCGACGCCCGCAACATCCTGCTCAACGCCCTGCACGGGCTGCGCGCGCTGAGGGGGCGCCCGATCGAGCTGGCCGTCAGCACGGGGGCCAGTCCCGCGGTCTCCTACCTGACCCAGACGGCGCTGCGGGGGGTGCCGACCCACTACATCGAGAGCGCCACCCGCGTGGCCGGCCCCTCGCTGACCGGCCGGATCATGCGCCGGGTACCCCGCGTGCACACTTACACGCAGTACGAGAGCTGGGCCCGGGACGGCTGGCGCTACGGCGGGTCGGTGTTCGACGCCTACCGCGCCGAGGGGGACGACCGGCCCCGGGCGGCCGTCCGCCGCGTCGTGGTGAGCCTCGGCACCGCCGAGACGCTCGGCTTCCGTCGCCTGGTCGAGGCACTGGTCCCCCTGCTCCACGGTTGCGAGGTCCTCTGGCAGACCGGGGCCACCGACGTGTCGGGCCTCCCCGTCGACGGCCGCGACAAGGTCCCCTACGCCGAGTTGTCGACCGCCATCGCCGAGGCCGACGTGGTCGTCTCCCACGCGGGCACGGGCGCCGCGCTGACGGCCTTCGAGCACGGCAAGGTGCCGGTCCTGGTACCGCGCCGCGCCAGCCACGGCGAGCACGTCGACGACCACCAGCTGCAGACGGCCGCGGAGCTGTCCCGCCGGGGCCTGGCGGTGTCCCGCGAGGTCGACGACCTCGATGCAGCCGCGCTCGAGACGGCCGCGGCCGGCGTCGTGCACCGGCTGTCCGAGCTGCCGCCGTTCCGGCTCGCCTGATCCCCTCCGAAGGGGTGGAGGGCACGCCCGTTCCCGTCCGGACCGGTGTCGCAGCCCCTAGCCTGACCGCCAGGTTCCGGCAGGTGCGGGAGGTAGCGGTGGACGTGGCGCAGACGACGACGGCGGGGAACGGTCTCCCCGCGTACAAGCAGCCGGTCGAGTGGGACGGCGTGCTCGCGCGGGTGCGGGGCAGCAGCCTGGCCCGGCGTCTCGTGCCCTACCCCGTGGCCCTGTTCATGATCCGGACGGCCACCCGGTTGAAGTTCCGGCTGCGACCCGACCGGCTCGCCGCGGCTCGCGCCACCATGGACGCCATCGTGGGCAACACCCCGCTCGAGTCCCGCCTCGACGAGCTGGCCGCGCGGCACGTCGCCGCGCGGGCCGAGACGATCGAGTACAGCTGGCGGATGTGGCTCGTGCGGCGAGAGCCCGTGGAGGGCGTGGAGAACCTGCAGCGGCGGGCACCGGGCCAGGGGGTGGTGGTGAGCACCACCCACTTCGGCCCGCTCTTCGCCGGCCGGAACATCGGCGCGCACGTCGACCGGTCCGCATACGTGTCGGTGGCCGGGGACTGGGCCTACACCGAGCTGCCGAAGGGCTACCTGGGCTACTGGTTCCGGTACACCAAGCGGCCCGACCCCCTGTGGCCGCGGTCGCTGCTCGCGAGCGGGTCCCGCGCGAGGCTCGAGCAGGTGCTGCGCGACGGCGGCACCGTGTCGATCGCGATGGACCTCCCCGGCAGCCAGGAGACGCGGTTCCTCGGCAAGACGGTGTACATGGCCAGCGGCACCGCCCGGCTCGCAGCCGCCACGGGCAGCCTCGTGGTCCCGTCGTTCCCGACCCCCGTGGGGCGCGGCCGGTGGCGCACCGTGCTGGGCGAGCCGCTCGACCCCGCCGACCACGCCTCGTGGCAGGACCTCCACCAGGCCCTCGCGGACCGGCACACCGCGCACATCCTCACCGCTCCCGAGTACCTCGAGGACCCGGTGCGGGGCGGGGCGTGGGCACAGGCGGACCGCGACGTCTGGCCGAATCCCCGCGGCTGAGCCGGGACCGACCGGGACTCAGAGCCCCTGGGCGCTCCAGCGGGCCAGGGCGTTGGAGTCCTCGACCGACGTCCGGAGGTCCGCCAGCGCCGCCTCGTCGCCGCCGGTGCTGAAGCGGAGGAACTCGCTGCTCACCTCGTCGACCAGGGGGTGGCGCGCGTCGCGCGGCGAGTCGTAGGGCGCCGAGTGGCCACCGCCCAGCAGCTGCAGGAACGCCTTGGGCCCCGTCGCGCCGGCGTAGAGCGCCTCACCGTCGGCGAAGGCGACGACGTTGTCGTCGACGGCATGGATGATGAGCAGCGGCACCGGCGGGTCGGCCAGCACCGTCCCGAACCCCTCGACCGGGACGGCGAAGACCATGGCCGCGGTGACCCGCGGGTCCCGGGCGAGCGGCGTGATCAGGCCGAGCGTCGTGCTCGCCCCGAGCGAGTGCCCGGCCGCCAGCACGTGCGAGGGGTCGACACGCCCCGCCAGGTCGTCCTCGCCGGCGTCCCCGAGCGCGGCCACGGCTCCGATCACGAACGAGATGTCGGCCGGCTGGCTCCGGACGTCGTCGACGACCATCGGCGACCCCTCCGAGGTGAGGGGGAACGCCGGCGCGGCCACCACGAAGCCCTGGGAGGCCCACGACTCCAGCAGCTCGGCGTATGCCTCCGGCGTCGAACCGAAGCCGTGGCTGAACACCACGAGGGGGAACGGGCCGTCCCCGGTGGCGGGGTACCACAGCGTCGTCGGCAGCGCCCTGCCGTCCTGCTCGGGGACCCCGGGGTACGGGCCGGTCGGCCGCGCCGGGTCCCTCAGGTCCAGCACCCGCGACGTGACCTCGACCGTGGCCGCCGAGCTCGGCCCGGGCTCGGACGAGCCCTGCGGCGAGGAGCAGGACGACACGGTCACCAGGGCGGCGACCAACCCGGCGAGGGCACGAAGACGCTGACGCACGCAGGGCATCCTGGCAGCAACCCGCCGCCCGGTGGCAAACACCACCCGCGAGAGGCGGGCGCGCGCGGGGTGCATCTCCCGTCAGCTGCCGACGTAGCCGGGGGACCGGTAGCCCACACCGGGCGTGCCGGCAGGCAGCCGGACGTCGGCGACGTCCCCGACGGTGACGCCGTCCCACTGCCCCCAGAGCACCTGGTCGCGCCTCCGCTCCTCCGCCGTCTGGACCACGACGTCACTGGTGCGGATCCACGGCGCATCGGGCTCGGTCCACAGCAGGTAGGCCGCGTTCTCGTCCCCCCGGATCGCCACGCGTCGGAAGTCCCACTCCACCGGCGGCTCGGCGGGGAACTGGTAGGGGAGCAGGAAGAAGCCCTGATAGCCCGTCGTCCCGCTGAAGCCGTCGATCAGCAGTCGCCCCGGGCCGGCCCAGCTCTGGATCAGGTCAGCGTGGTGGCCGTCCTCCTCACCGGTGACCATGTCGATCGAGATGTTCTGCAGCTGGACGGTGGCGCCGTAGGGCTGCGAGAGGTTGATGCCCTCCTGCAGGCCGTCACCCCCGATCGACAGGCCCTCCACGTGGACCGTGCCACGCTGGTCCACCAGGTACAGGCCGCGCTCCTCCGCCTCGATGCGGCCGCCCACGAGCACCACGTTGCGGCCACCGGAGAGGGTCAGACCACCGGGCGCCACCAGCGGCTCGTCGGGCAGGACGATCTGGTAGTCCCTGTCGGGGTCGAGCTCGAAGCCGGTGTCGGCGGACGAGACGCGGATGGTCTCCGGGGCCTCCAGCTCCGGCGGCGCGAAGGAGAGCTTCTGGGCCGCCACGGACGGGTCCGGGCCCTGCGACCCGTCAGGCTCGTCGTCGCCTCCCGTGACCAGGACGACGGCGACGACGACGAGCAGGGCGACCAGCACGACGGCGACACCCGCCCACAGCGGGGCGTGCGCCAGCCGGTGGACGCGCGACGACTCGTCGTCCTCGGACGCGGAGGATCCGCTGGGACCCCGCCCCGTGCCCACCTCGGTGTCCACACACCCTCCGCAGCCTGCCGTGGGTCCGCTTCAGTGGCGACCCGGCGGAGCCGACCACGACACGCGCGAGACCGGCACTGACGCCGACCTGCGTCCCCTCGCCGGCGCCTCCCAGGGTACGGGTTCGCCGAGGGAGCGGTGACCCCCTTCTCGGTGAACCGTCCCCCGCCGGGACGGGAACGACGGGCAGGGGCGATACATTCGCGCAGTTGCGTGCCCACCGGCCGCCGCGGTCGACGCCGGCCACGGGGTCACCGTCGCCCGAGGAGCCCTCGTGGACCCCGCCCCCACCACGCCCCAGGCCGGGCTGCGGGAGCGCGCCACGACGAGCGTTCTCTGGGCCATCGCCCAGCGCTGGTCGGTCCAGCTGAGCACCCTCGTCGGGTTCATCGTCCTCGGCCGCCTTCTCGATCCGGACGACTTCGGCGTCGTCGCGCTCGCCATGACGTTCGTGGCCGTGCTCACGGCGGTGGCCGACGCGGGTTACGCCGCCTACCTGATCCGCGTCAAGGAGCTGACCGACCGCCTCGCCGCGACGGCCTTCACCATCTCCACCGTCGTCGGCGCCGTCCTGATGCTGGTGGTCATGGCCCTCAGCGGACCGCTGAGCGACGCGCTCGGGGCGCCGAGACTGCACCTGGTCCTGCTGTTCCTGGCCGTCCCGCTCTTCGTGACCGGGCTGTCCAGCGTCCCGGCGGCACTGCTGGAGCGGGACCTGCAGTTCCGGGCCCTGACGATCCGCCAGACGCTGGCCACCGGGGTGTCGATCGTCGTCGCCATCGTGGCCGCCGCCCTCGGTGCGGGCCTGTGGGCGCTGGTCGCCCAGCACCTCACGCGGTCCGTGGTGGCGGCCGTCGCGTTGTGGACGGCCACCACCTTCCGGCCGCGGCGGGAGTTCTCCCGGTCCGAGGCGCGGGAGCTGACCACCTTCGGCCTGAAGTCCATGGGGCTGGCGGTGTCCAGCCAGCTGCGCGACCAGGGCGAGCTGTTCCTCATCGGTGCGCTCGCCGGCACCACGGCGCTGGGCTACTGGACCGTCGCCGGCCGGCTGGTCGACGCGATCTTCGGCCTGACCACGGCCGCCTTCTTCATGGTCGGCGTCCCGCTGTTCGCCAAGCTGCAGGACGACCCCGAGCGGCTCACCCGCGGACTGCGGACCACCATGGCGACCGGCGGCATGGTGCTGGTGCCGCCGCTGGTCTTCCTGGCCCTGACCTCCGGCACGCTCGTCCCGCTCGTCTTCGGGGAGCAGTGGACCGCGTCGGCGGGGATCGCGGCACTGCTGGCCCTGAGGGCGCTGGCCAGCTCCTGCTCGGGCTTCCTGTCCGTCGCGCTCGCCTCGGTCGGCCACCCGGGCACCGAGCTGCTCGTCAGCCTCGGGCTGCTCTCGGTGCAGGTGGGCCTGGTGCTGACCCTGGCCTCGCACGACCTCGAGCTGCTGGCGCTGCTGCTGGCGCTGCTCTCCCTCGTCAGCTGGCCCGTGCGCGCCGTCGTCGTCCGGCGGCTCATGGGCGTCACCTGGCGGGCGTACACCGACGTCCTCGTGGTGCTGCTGTGCGGCGGCCTCGCGGCGGCGGTGGTCTTCGCGCTGCAGGAGCTGACCGGCATCACCGGGTGGGCCGAGCTGATCGTGCTCGGCGCGGTCGGCGGGGTGGTCTACGTGGTCGCGCTGTGGTTCCTCCGGCGCCCGCTGCTCCAGCAGGTGCTCGACGTGGCGCGGCGCCGCGGCAGCACGCCCCGGGTCGAGGACGAGCCGACGCCCGGGGGGACGACCGCGGCCGCGGTGGAGGTCGCCGAGGCGTCGGTCGCCCCGGACTCGCCGGCGCCCCCGGCCGCCGACGGCGTCCCGGTGCGACGCGCGCCCGACCCCACCGGGCGCTGAGCCCGGGTCGTCCCACGGGAGCCCCTCGGGCTCCCCGGAGCGTCACGGCCCGGCGCAGGGGCCCCGGACAGCACGGAGGCCTGGCCCCCTCACGGGGGACCAGGCCTCGGTGCGTCGTTCAGCGAACGGCAGACGCCGCGCCGGCCGAACCCACCGCGGCGGGGTGGCCGAAGAACCGCTCGTCCTGCTCCGCGCGCAGCCGGTCGACCGGCCGGTCGGCGGGGAGCTCCACGTCGGCGTAACCGATGACCTCGTCCTTGGCGACGTCACGCAGGAGGCGGCAGCCCTCTGCCAGGCCCACCGGCAGCAGCCGGTCGGAGTGGGTGACGTCGGCCCGCTCGGCCTCGCCGTAGTAGTGGTACCCACCGGGCCGGTCGAGGACGGTGCCGGCCGCGAGGTCGGTCTTGGCCAGCGTGACGACGTCGACCTGCGGGGCGCCCGCCGGGCGGATGGCCGGGTCCCCGAGGAGGGCGACCCGCGCGACCGTCGTCGGCACCTCGAAGTGGCACAGGTGGTAGGGCGTGTAGAAGCTGTACAGCGGCCCGGTGCCGAGCTTGTACAGCTCCAGGTAGTGCCGCTGCTTCGGGTCGTCGTGCTCGGCCATGACGTACACGCCCGGGCCGGGCTTGGCGCCCACGACGTAGTCGACGACGCCGCCGAGCGAGCGCAGCTCCTCGACGTCGTAGCGGGTCGTGAGCTCGTCGACGTGACCGGTGTGGTCCAGGGCGTACAACCCGCGGCGCGGCACGGTGAGGCCGGCCGCGTTGGCCACCAGGGCCTGCTCGACGCTGACCTTGGTGCCGTCGGCGAAGCTGGTCACCATCCACGGGTCCTGCCCCCACCGCTTCGCGAACCCCTCCTGGGTGGTGGGGTTGCGGTACGGGTCCTGCAGGCCCTTGATGTTGCCCGACACGAGCGGGCGCAGGCCGATCTGCCGGACGAACCGGATCAGGTTCATCTGGACCGCCGGCTGGTCGCCGTCCGCACCCGAGTAGACGACGCCCGCCGCGTCGGCCTTCGTGGCCAGCAGCGGGCCGAGCGTCGCGTCGACCTCGGCGTTGAGCAGCACCAGGTGCTTGCCGCCCGCGAAGCACGCCAGGGCCAGTTCGGCGCCGAAGTCGACCGCGCCCGTGGCGTCGACGACGACGTCGACGACGTCGCTGCCGGCGACCAGGGCGATGTCGTCGGTGACGGCGACGTCCCCGGCGGCCGCGATGCGCTCGACGTCGTGCAGGGACTCGGCTGCGACCGCCGTGCCCCCCGCCTCACCGACGGCGGTGGCGGCCTTGGCCGGCGTGCGGTTGCAGACGACGGTCAGCTGCATGCCGGGGGTGCTGTTGAGGACCTGGTTGACCAGGCCGCGCGCCATGAAGCCGGCGCCGACGAGCCCGAGCCGGACCGGCCGGCCCTCCGTGTGCCGCTGACGCAGCAGGGTGTCGACGGAGATCACGCCGGGACCCCGGCAGCGAAGCGGGCGGCGTTCTCGTCGGCGTCGAAGGCCGGCCAGGAGGCGTCCTTGTCCGAGATGACCTCGACCGACCGCGGCCACTCGATGCCGAAGGCCGGGTCGTCGTACCGGTAGCCGACCTCCGCGCCGGCGGCGTACGGGACGCTGACCATGTACAGCACCTCGGCGTCGTCGGTCAGCGTGATGTAGGCGTGGGCCAGGTGTGCCGGCAGGAACAGGCCGTGCCGGTTCTCGGCGGTGAGCTCGACCTTGACGTGCTCCATGTAGGTCGGCGAGTCCGGGCGCACGTCGACGGCGACGTCGACGATCGCCCCGCGGGTGCAGCGGATGAACTTGGACTCCGGGTGCCCGGGCAGCGAGAGGTGCATCCCCCGCAGCGTGCCGGCGCGGTGGTTCCACGAGACGTTGCACTGCGCCACGGCCGGCTGCATGCCGCGCGCCTCGAACTCCGCGGCGTCGAAGGACCGGGCGAACGCGCCGCGGTCGTCGGTGAACGGCTCCATCTCCACCAGGTGGACGCCGGCCACCCCCAGCTCGGTGTACCTCACGGGGCGGCCCAGTACAGCTGCTCGTCGACCTGCGCGGTCCTCATCAGGTGCTCGATCTGCTTGAGGCGGGTGTGCCCGCGGCCGGTGAAGGTGGCCGCGTCCATGTCGATGGACTGGAAGACCCGGTGCAGCTGGGCGGCGCCGGCCTTGGCGTCCCAGTCCGTGTCGTAGCCGGGCAGGACGGCGCGGATGCGGTCGAAGGCGACGCGGTAGCTGCGGTTGTCCGCGCTCGGGTCGCCGAAGACCAGTTCGCAGCCGGGGAACTCGGCGGCGACGATCTCGGCGATGTCGCGGACGCGGTAGTTGTTGGCCTCGCTGCCGACGTTGAAGACCTCGCCGTGCACCCGCTCGCGGGGGCTCTCGAGGGTCATCCGGATGGCCTTGGCGATGTCCAGCGCGTGCACCAGCGGGCGCCACGGCGACCCGTCGCTGGTCATCTCGATCCTGCCCGTGGTCCAGGCCAGACCGGAGAGGTTGTTCAGCACGATGTCGAAGCGCATCCGCGGGCTGGCGCCGAACGCGGTGGCGTTGCGCAGGAAGGTCGGCGAGAAGTCGTCGGTCGTCATCGCCGAGACGTCGCGCTCGACGAGCGC
The DNA here is from genome assembly GCF_054050555.1 of Blastococcus sp. SYSU D00695. NCBI lineage: Bacteria > Bacillati > Actinomycetota > Actinomycetes > Geodermatophilales > Geodermatophilaceae > Blastococcus > Blastococcus sp. SYSU D00695. The sequence goes on from NZ_JBJGZP010000007.1 coordinate 35,535, forward strand.
CTTGCAGCGCGCGTAGGAGGTCTGCGGAGAGACCGGGCTGGACTCGTCGACGGTCCCCTCGGCGACGCCGTACACGCTGCACGAGGACATGTAGACGAACCGGGCGACGCCGGACGCCTTCGCGACCTCGGCCAGGTGCACCGACCCGACGTGGTTGATGTCGTAGGTGACCTCACCGATCAGGTCGCCGATGGGGTCGTTGGAGAGCTCCGCCATGTGGACGACGGCGTCGATCCCCTCGAGGTGCTCGGGACCGAGGCGGCGGATGTCGAGCGCGAGGGTCAGCGGCACCCGGTCGAGGCCGGGGTAGAGCCAGCCGTTCTTGTAGTAGCCGGTGTCGACGCCCACGACGTCGTGACCGGCGCGCAGCAGCTCCTGCGCCGTCAGGCAGCCCAGGTATCCCTCGGTGCCGGTGACCAGAACTCGCACGTGTCGCCTCGCCTTACCGTGTTGGCTTCACCCGGGCGTTGTGCCCGGGCGGTCGTTCGATGCTGGGCCGGGTCGGCCCGCGGAGGAGACCACGCGAGGGGTCCTCCGCGACGTGGGGAGGTCAGTCCTCCCAGACCTTCCACTCCGCCTTGCCGTCGTCCCAGAGCCCGTTGAGCTCCTTCCAGTCGCGGAAGGTGTCCATGCCCATCCAGAAGCCCTCGTGCCGGGCGACGCCGAGCTTCCCGTCGCGCGCCAGTCGCTGCAGCGGTGCGTGCTCGAGCATCTCCTCGGTGGCCTCGGCGTCGAGGTACTCGTCGACGAACGCGCGCTCGAAGAAGAAGAAGCCACCGTTCACGTAGCCGGTCTGCGGCTGCTTCTCGTTGAAGGCCACGACGTCGTCCCCGTCGATGACCATCTCGCCGTAGCGGCCGCTCGGGTGCACGCCGGTCAGGGTGCCGAGCTTGCCGGACTCCACGTGGGCACGCAGGGTCGCCGGCAGGTCGACCGCGCCGATGCCGTCGCCGTAGGTCAGCGCGAACCGGGGAGCGTCCAGGTACTGCTCGACGCGGGCGATGCGGGCGCCGGTCGCGGTGGTGAGCCCGGTCTCGGCGAAGGTGATCTCCCAGTCCTCGTCGGCGAGGTTGGTGTGGTACTCGATCTCGTGCTCGCCGCGCAGGTGCAGGGTGAAGTCGTTCATGCGCGCCCGGTGCTCGAGGAAGTAGTCCTTGATCATGTCGCCCTTGTAGCCGAGGCACAGCACGAAGCGGCGGAAGCCGTAGTGGCTGTAGGTCTTCATGATGTGCCAGAGCACCGGTCGGCCACCGATGTCGACCAGGCCCTTGGGCAGCGACTCGCTCGCCTCCCGGAGCCGGGTCCCCATCCCCCCGCAGAGGATGACGACCGGGATGTCGCTGGTCGGCACGTCCTGGATCTCGCGCAAGTACCTCTCCTGCCGCTCGTCCCCGGCAGCTGCCGGTGCGGGAGAGGACACGGTGCCACGGCGCCGAAGCCGGCCTCCGGGCATGCCACTCCCCCTGCTCGTGGTCAATCCTGCTGTGGTCCCCCCTGCGCGCCCGGCCGGAGGAGGAACCCCCGTGCCCTGCCGCGTCGCAGGAGTCGCCCGTCCGCGAATCGAGGAGAACGGTATCGAGCACGGACAGTGAGCCGGTACGACTTTCACCCTGCAGGCCCAGGATCACCCCCGTGGAGGGACGACCGGCCCGCAGAGTTCACTCTTGCGCCACCGGACGATCACTGACCGTCAGCAGCCGGATAGCCCGACCGGGTTACCTCACTGCCCGCGGTCACCCGGTTGCTGCCCGGCGACGGACGCAGCGACCGGGGGCTCCGCGGGAGATGGCGTACGGTCCGCACCCGAGCACGACGGGTACCGGACGGAGGGGTGGGCGTGGGGGGCGCAGTGACCGTGGGTGTCGTGATGCCCACGTACAACCGGCGCGATCGGCTCCGGGAGGTCCTGGGGCCGCTGCTCGCCGACGACGCGGTCAGCGAACTCGTCGTCGTGGTCGACGGATCCGGCGACGGCTCGCTGGAGCTCCTCCGGGAGCTCGCGAGCAGGCACCCGCGGCTGGTCCCGGTCTGGCGGGAGAACGGTGGGGAGAACCGCGCTCGGCAGACGGGGCTGGAGCGGCTGACCACCGACGTCGCGCTCTTCCTCGACGACGACGTGCTGGCCGGTCCCGGCCTCGCCGCCGGGCACGCGGCCCACCACGAGCGGGCCGAGGACCTCGTCGTGCTGGGGTCGATGCCCACGCGGCTGCCGCAGCCGCGGCGCCCCGGACAGTTCGCCACCCACCTGTACGCCCGCGAGTACGAGGGGATGTGCCGGAACTACGAGAGCGGCGACGTCGCCGTCCTCGACCGGTTCTGGGCCGGCAACTTCTCGGTGCGGCGCACGGCCGCCCTGCGGGTCGGCTTCGTCGCCGACGAGTTCTCCGGCCGTTACCACGCCGACAACGACCTGGGCCGGCGCTTCGCCCAGGCCGGTCTCACCGGTGTCTTCGACCGTGCCCTGCACGCTCAGCACACCCACGCCCGGCCGCTCGAGGCGTTCGTGCGCGACGCGCGGGCCCAGGGTGCCGGACGGGTCCTGCTGGAGCAGCGGTACGGCACCACGACCCTGGCCGCGGACGAGACGGCGCTGCTGCGGCCGCTGCCCCCGGCGCTGGCACGCCGGGTGCTCGGGCGCCCGGGCCTGCTGACCGGCGTGGCGGCAGCGGCCCGGTGGGGGGTGCGTGGAGCCGGCGCGCTGCACCTGTGGCCGGTCGAGGACGCGGCGGCGAAGCTGCTGCGCCGCGTGGAGCAGGTCCGGGGCGCGCAGGAGCAGCGCGCCGAGGCGGCTCCGGCCTCCTGAGCCACCGGCCGGCAGGGCGACCGCCTCAGCCGCCCACCGGCCCGGTCACCATGGTCGCGTCCAGGTCGGCCAGCCGCGCCGCGCCCACGAGTGCCATCACGTGCGCGAGGTCCTCGGTCAGGCCGGTGAGCGCCGCCTGCACCGCGTCGGCACCGCCGGCAGCCAGGGCCCACAGCAGCGGCCGGCCGACGAGCACGGCGCGCGCGCCCAGCGCCAGCGCGACCAGGGCGTCCAGACCGCTGCGGATGCCGCCGTCGACCAGCACGGGGACCCGGCCGGCCACGCCGGCCAGCACGTCGGGCAGCGCGAACGGCGCGGCGAGCGCCCGGTCCAGCTGCCGGCCGCCGTGGTTGGAGACGATCACGGCGGCGGCACCGGCGTCCACGCAGCGCGCGGCCTCGTCGCCGCGCAGCACGCCCTTGACCACCACGGGCAAGCCGCTGTCCTCGGCCAGCCGGGCGATGACGTCGGGCGTCATCGAGGGGTCCTGCTCGGCGGACTCGCGGCCGCTGCTGCCCGGCAGCAGGTGCTGCGCCAGGTTGACGAGGTACTCGTCGTCGGGGACGGCGATCCGGACCCCGCTCACCTTGTTCTTGCGGCCGACGTAGGGGGTGTCCACGGTCAGGACGACGGCCCGGGCGCCGAGGGCGGCGGCCCGCTGGACCAGCGCCGTGGTCAGCCCCCGGTCGCGCATCAGGTAGGCCTGGAACCACCACGGCCCGCCGGCCGCCGGGCCGATGTCCTCCAGCCGCCGGGAGGCTCGGGTGGAGACCACCGGCAGGCTCCCGGCACGGGCGGCGCCCGCCACGGTGGCGCACTCCCCGTCGGGGTGGGCGAGGGCGTGGAACGCCATCGGCGCGACGAGGAACGGCGAAGCGACCGGCGTGCCGAGCAGGTCGAGGGAGAGGTCGACGGCCGAGACGTCTCGCAGCACCCGCGGCCGCAGCCGGTGCGCCCGCCAGGCGGCCTCGGACTCACCGAGGGTCGTCTCCTCCCCCGAACCGGCCGAGTAGTAGTCGAGCACCTCGGGCGGGAGGGCGGCGCGGGCCGTCTCGTACTGGGCGGCGAGCAGGGGCAGCACGGCGAGCGCTGTTCCTTCCGGTCGGTGGCGCGGTCGATCGAGCCTAGGGCGCCGCGTGGCAGGGCGGTGTCCCCCGCACGGGCGGCGGTCGGCTACCGGTCCCGCATGCCCGAGTCAGGAGGCGACAGGTGCAACGGCCCGCGACCAGCCCTCCGGAGTGGCCCGGGCCCACGCCCCGGACCGCCCCGGGTCCTCGAGGTACTCGGGGCTGGCGAGCACGGCGTCGCTGTGCCAGTCCGCCAGCGCCTGGTGCAGTTCCTGCCACGTGTCCCACTCGGCCGGGTCCATGGGCTGCCCCAGGCGGATCCGCCACCGGTGCCCGCCGTCGTGGACCATCGCGACGGGCACGACGGCAGCCCCGGTCTCGGCCGCCAGCCGCGCCGTGCCGCTCGCCATCTCCACGGGCTTGCCGAGGAACCGGGTGACCGTGGAGCCCGGCATGTCGAGGGCGAGCTGGACAGCACCCCCGCTGCGCAACACCTCGGCGAGCAGCGGTCGCGAGCCCGGAGCCGGCACCGGCACCAGCCCGAAGTCCCGCACCAGGCGCCTCGTCTGCTCGAACCGGTACCCGAGGTACCCGGCACGAGGGGGCTCGGAGAACCACTCCCCCACGACGAGGTGGATGCCGGGCAGCTCACGGCCCAACCGGAACCGGCTGTTGGGCGGGCCGTGGTGGACGTGGCTCAGCAGCACCCCGCGCCCGGCGGCGCGAGCAGCCCGCAGGTGCTCGAGGCCCTCGACGGGCACCTCACCGATCCGCCACGGACGCCACTGGAGCTCGGCGGCCCCGTGGAGAGCGCCGGGGCGGATCGAGGCCAGCTCGTCGATCCGGGCCTCGACCGGGGTCCCGCCGACGATCGCCGCCAGCTCGGCCCGCGATCGCTCGAGACGGCCGCTGCGGGCGGTGCGGCGGCGGAAGGCCGCCTGCAGCGCGCGGACCGCGACAGGCATGGGCACGAGCCGGCGCAGGGCCGACCTCGCGCGCAGCCACGGCACGACCCCGTCCCATGGCACCGGTCGGGGGCCCGGCACCCGACCGAGCACGACCCCAGCGCCCACACAGCCTCCGCCCGTCGTCCCGGCCCGCCCGGGGGACGGACGAGAACTGCACCGGCACGTCAGCGGCCGGTGCACCGCACGACAGTCTGCGCCGCCCGCGTGTACGCCGCTTGATCAGGTGACGAATGACGGGCAACATCACCCGGGCAGGTGACCGCAGGGGGAGCAGAGGAGATCCATGCCGTCGCACCCCGGAGTGTCCGTCGACCCCGCCCTCCGGGCGCTGGGCCGGCTGCGGCGCCTCCACCTCCACCGCTACCGCTGGCTGCGGGACGACGCCTTCAGCGGGTCGAGCCTGTACGGCTGCCGCTGCGGCTCGGTGCGGCCGGGCTACTGACCCGGCCCGCACCGGCCGGGTGATCAGCCCGCCCGGCGGCCCAGCGCGCGGTAGGTCCAGCCGGCGTCGGTCCAGGCCGTGCGGGACAGGGCGTTGCGCCCGTCCAGCACCCGCTTCTGGGCGACCACCTCGCCGAAGGCGACCGGGTCGAGCTCGCGGTACTGCTTCCACTCGGTGAGCACGAGCACGGCGTCGGCGCGCTCGGCCGCCTCCTCGGGGGTGTCGACCACGTCGAGCTGGGCCCAGGTCCGCTTGATGTTCTCCCCCGCCGCCGGGTCGGTCACCCGCACGACGGCGCCCTGCAGCTGCAGCTGCGCAGCCACGTTGAGCGCGGGGGAGTCGCGGATGTCGTCGGAGTCGGGCTTGAACGCCGCTCCGAGCACGGCCACCCGCTTGCCCAGCAGGGAACCGTCGCACACCTCACGGGCCAGCTCCACCATGCGGATGCGGCGCCGCATGTTGATGTTGTCCACCTCGCGCAGGAACGTGAGCGCCTGGTCAGCGCCCAGCTCACCGGCGCGGGCCATGAACGCCCGGATGTCCTTGGGCAGACAACCACCACCGAAACCGAGGCCGGCGTTGAGGAACTTCCGGCCGATCCGGTCGTCGTAGCCGATCGCATCGGCCAGCTGCTTCACATCGGCACCGGTGGCCTCGCACAGCTCGGCCATCGCGTTGATGAAGGAGATCTTCGTGGCGAGGAAGGAGTTCGCCGCCGTCTTCACCATCTCCGCGGTCGCGTAGTCGGTGACCACCTTCGGCGTCCCGCGCGCCACGATGGGCGCGTACACCTCGTCCAGCATCCGCTCGGCGGTCTGCCCGTCGTCCCCGGCGGGCAGGCCGTAGACCAGCCGGTCCGGGTACAGGGTGTCCTGCACGGCGAAGCCCTCGCGCAGGAACTCCGGGTTCCACGCCAGCAGCGCACCGGGGACCTTCTCGGCGACCAGGTCCGACAGCCGCGCCGCCGTGCCCACCGGGACCGTGGACTTGCCCACCACCAGCTCGCCGGGCTGCAGGACCTGCAGCAACGCCTCGGTCGCCGCCTCGACGTAGCGCAGGTCCGCGGCGTACTCCCCGCGCTTCTGCGGCGTCCCCACGCACACGAAGTGCAACTGGGCCCCGGCCGCGTCGGCGATGTCGGTGGAGAACGTCAACCGGCCGGTGCCCAGGGTCTGCTGCAGCAGCTCGCCGAAGCCGGGCTCGTGGAAGGGCGCCCGGCCCTCACGAAGAGCCGAGATCTTCGGCTCGTCGACATCGATCCCGACCACCTCGTGACCCAACTCCGCCATCGACGCGGCGTGCACCGCACCCAGATAGCCACAGCCGATGACCGAGATCCGCATGCCCGTCCCCACTCATGTCCCGATGTACCTGCGCGAGACCGTACGGGGGTGGCCACGGGCCGGGCCAGAGAGCAGGGCAGATCCCCCGCCACGGGGTGACACGGGTCCCCGTCCGGACCGCCCCGACCGCGGTCAGCCGCCGGTCGGCGGGGGCAGTGCGGCGAGCTGGTCACGGAGGGCGTCGCGCCAGTCCCGGGGCCGGTAGCCCGCCGCCGTGATCCGCGTCAGGTCCAGCAGGCTGTTGAGGGGACGCGGCGCCGCGTCCGGCGCGCCGGCGAAGTACTCGGCCGTGCTCACCCGCCGCACCGCCGAAGCCGGGCGGCCGCGCGCGGTGAACACCAGCTCGGCGACGTCGGCCCAGGTCGTCGGTGGCCCGTCACAGGTCACGTTGTAGGTCCCGAAGGGGGCACCGCTGGTGACCAGGTGCTCGACGGCGGCGGCGAGCTCGCCGGCGGACGTCAGCCGGCCCACCTGGTCGGACACGACGGCCGGCTCGACGCCGCGATCGGCCAGAGCGGCCATGGTGCGGACGAAGTTGTGCCCCTCGCCCACCACCCAACTGGTGCGCAGCAGGAAGTGCCGGGCCACGGCGCGGGCCGCCCGGTCGCCGTCGGCCTTGCTCTGGCCGTACACGCTCAGCGGCGAGACCGGCAGGTCCTCGGGCATGGGCCCGGGGTGCGTGCCGTCGAAGACGTACTCGCTGGAGAAGTGGACGAGCGTCGCGCCGATCCGGCCGGCCACCTCGGCCAGGTTGCGCACGGCGTCCACGTTGGCTGCGCGCACCGCCGCGAGGTTGGCCGGGTCCTGCGCGGCGTCCACCTTCGTGTGGGCGGCGGCGTTGACCACCAGGCCGACGCCGGACCAGTCGCGGGCTCCCACGGCGGCCGGGTCGGCGGCATCCAGCGCGGCGTGGTCGAGCAGCTCCGCGTCGGGGAAGCGGCGGGCCAGGGCCCGGCCGACCTGCCCGCCGGCCCCGACGACGACGGTGCGTGCGCCGCTCACTGACCGCGGGCCTCGTAGGAGGCCTCGACCTGCTCCTTGAGCGGCCGCCACCAGTCCTCGTTGGCCCTGTACCACTCGACGGTCGCGGCGAGCCCGGCGCGGAAGTCGGTGTATCGCGGCTCCCAGCCCAGCTCGGCGCGCAGCTTGGTGGCGTCGATGGCGTAGCGCAGATCGTGCCCGGCCCTGTCGGTGACGTGGTCGAAGGCGTCGGCGGGCTGGCCGAGCAGCTCGAGCACCGCCGCGAGGACGTCCCTGTTGCTCACCTCGCCGTCGGCGCCGATGAGGTAGGTCTCCCCCGGCCTCCCCTTCTCCAGGATCAGGTGGACGGCCGCGTTGTGGTCCTCGACGTGGATCCAGTCGCGCACGTTCTGCCCGGCCCCGTACAGCTTGGGACGGCGCCCGGTCAGCACGTTGGTGACCTGCCGCGGGATGAACTTCTCCACGTGCTGGTACGGGCCGTAGTTGTTGGAGCAGTTGGAGATGGTGGCGTGCACGCCGAACGACCGGACCCACGCGCGCACCAGGAGGTCCGAGGACGCCTTGGTCGAGGAGTAGGGGCTCGAGGGGTCGTACGGCGTCTGGGGCGTGAACTTCGCCGGGTCGTCGAGCTCCAGGTCGCCGTAGACCTCGTCGGTGGAGATGTGGTGCAGCCGCACCCCGTGCCGGCGCACCGCCTCCAGCAGCGTGAACGTGCCGATCACGTTGGTGTCGAGGAACGGGCGCGGGTCGGCGAGGGAGTTGTCGTTGTGGCTCTCGGCGGCGAAGTGGACGACGGCGTCGGCCTCGGCGACGAGCCCGTCGACCAGGCCGGCGTCGCTGACCGAGCCCCGCACGAACCGGATCCGGTCCCGCACGGCGGCGAGGGACGCCTCGTTGCCGGCGTAGGTCAGCGCGTCGAGCACCGTGACGTCGTACCCCGGGTGCTCACGGATGGTCTGGTGGACGAAGTTGGCACCGATGAAGCCGGCGCCACCGGTCACGAGCAGCCGCATCCGGCCAGACTGCCACGGTGACCCCGGGCTGCCGCTGCGACACCGGGCGCCCTCCCCCGGAGTGGGCGGGACCCCGGCGGCAGGCCCGGCACCGCGGGCCGGTCCGCCCGGCCCCGGCTCGCTCAGGTGCGCCGGGGGTCGGCCGCCGGGTCGCGGGCGACCTCGACGGTGAGCGCGTCGGCGTCGCGGCGCAGCGCCCAGCTGGCGGGGAGCACCAGCCGCGGCGCCACGCCGACGAGCACGGCGACGAGGAAGGTCACCGCGGCGAGCGCCTCTCCCGACTCCTCGAGGAAGGTCGCGGTCGCGGCGAACTGCTCGGGCACGACGGCCGAGACCGCCGACAGGCCGACGGCCGCGCCGGCGTAGGCGACGAGTGCGAGGAGCACCCGGCGACGGTCGCGCCGCTCGGCCCGGCTGACGAAGGCGAGGACACCGACGACCGCGGCGGCGGCGGCGGCGCTCAGCACGACCGCCTGGGCCTCGCCGATGGCGGCGGCCAGCTCGCGCATGGCGGTTGCGTGGACGGTGCTGCCGGTCTTGACCGCGGCGATGACGGCGGCGACGAGCCCGACGCCCGCCCACCACGCCCGTCGGCCCGGGATGCGGGCCGAGCCGGCGAGCGCGGCGACGGCCGCCACGGCGAACACGGCGGCGACGAGCAGCCGGGGCGCCGAGAAGGGGGCGTCCATCGACAGGGCGCGCGCAGTGGGCCCTGTCGCGCCGGTCAGGCGGAGGACCAGGCCGACGGCCTCGAGCGCGACGGCGGTCGCGGCGAGCACGATCCCGACCGGCGGCAGGGGGATGACCCGCCGGCGGGCCGCCGGCGCAGGGCGGACGTGAGTGGCGTCGGCGCCGACCTCGGGCGAGCGCTGGTCGGCCAGGCGGATGCCCCGGCCCAGCACGACGGCGACGAGGGCGGCGAGCAGCACCCAGGCGACGAGCCCGACGGCGATCCATAACCACACGCCCTGCTCATCGGCAGGCGGGCGGTCGGGCTTGACCGCCCGCGGGTCGCCGGGCGTGACCGGTGGCGCCGAGGTGGAGGCGGACGGCGGTGGACCGAGGGCTGCGCGTGACGGACCGGTCCCCCTGGAGGGGCGCGTGTGACGAGTGCTGCGGACGGGGCGCCGCGCACTCGTTCCACCGGATGTCGACCGGGCGTTCGGCACGAATCGCCAGTCATTTCGAGTGGAGGGCACAGGTCTCGCCCGTAGGAAGGAGGTGTGTCCCTCTTCGTGTTCATCGGGCTGGCCTGGCTGCTCACCGCTCCCGCCGTGGCGGTGCTGCTCGGGAAGGTCTTCGCCGCTGCCGAGCGCCGCGCCTGCGAGGACTCGTTGTTCGCCTCCCTGGAGGCCGACCTCGAAGGGGACCTGCGCCCCGCCCACGGCCGGTACTGACGCGGTCGGTCCCTCCCTCCCGGGGGGGCGACCGTGGTGGCCGTCGGCGGGATGCAGGAGACCGACGACCCGGCCGTGCCTCCTCTCGTCCGCACCGACGCCACCAGCCGATCCCCGGTCCCCGGTCGCCGGTCGCCGGTCGCCGGTCGCCGGTCGCCGGTCGCCGGCCGGGTCGCGCCCCCGCTGGCCGGCACCCCCGCAGGGCCGCCGCGTAGGACCGGCTCAGGCGACCGGTCTGGGGACGCCGGCCCCTCCTCCCCGCCGCCAGTGTGTCCCGGCTGCCGCGGACGACCGCGTCCCCCGTCCCGACGCCGGAGGCCCACGACCGGTTCCCGACGCGGGACACGTCGATGCGCACGCAGTCCCGCTCGTTTGACCGCCGACACGGGAGGGGACAGATCCGGAACTCGTGCCCGGTGGTCAGGGCACACCGGGCCTCTCGAGAGGAGCGGGGATGACCTGGCTGTGGGCCCTCGCCACCGGCTGGCTGGTGCTGTCGCTCGCGACCGCGCTCGTGATCGGCCGCGGCGTGCGCACGGCCGACCAGCGGCGCGGGGCCGAGCGGGGCGTCGGCGCCGGGTCGGCCGTCCGGCCTCCCCCCGTGGTGCGACTCCCGCGGTCGGGGCGCTCGCACGCCTCCTGACTCCGGTGCCTCGCTTCACCCGCCAGAGGGAGCAGCGGGTGTCGCCCCCGTGGCCGGCCTCCTAGTCTCGGGACCCACCACTGGTGGACGGGGGACCCATGGGCACGGACGGGCCGCGGCACGCCGCTGCTGTCGATCAGGACGACGACCGGGAGGACGACAGCGGTAGCGAGGGCGATGCCCTCCCGGCGGGAGGACCGACCCGCGTCCGTCGGGCGCTGGCCGGTGCCGGCGTGCTCGCCGTCGTCCTCGCCGTCCTGCTCGGCGGTGGCGTCTGGTTCCTCGCGGACCGCTACGCCGGCAACATCGACCGCGTCGCCGACGTGTTCGACGCCCTGGACGAGGAGTCCCGCCCCGCTCCTCCGACACCGGAGCAGCCCACTGCCGAGGACCCGGTCACGTTCCTCCTCGTGGGAACGGACACGCGCGGGACCGCGGACGAGGGCATCGCCGCCGGAGGCCGGTCGGACGCCATCATGATCGCGCGGATCGGAGGCGACCGTCAGCACGCCCAGCTGGTCTCGATCCCCCGGGACTCGTGGGTGGACATCCCCGGGCACGGCAAGAACAAGATCAACGCTGCGTACGCGTTCGGCGGCCCGACACTGCTCATCCAGACCGTCGAGCAGCTCACCGGCGTACGGATCGACCACTACGTCTCGATCGACTTCGAGGGGATCATCCAGGTGACCGACGACCTGGGTGGGGTCGACGTGGTCGTGGCCCAGGCGACCAGCAACGGCCCGTACACCTTCCCGGCCGGCGTGAACCACCTCGACGGGGACCAGGCTCGCTGGTACCTCGCTCAGCGCTACGGCCTCGAGGGCGGCGACTTCGACCGAGTGCGACGCCAGCAGCAGTTCCTCGAGGCCCTGTTCACCAAGCTCTTCAGCAGCGACACCTTCACCGACCCGGGCAAGCTCGACGCCGCACTCCGCGCCGTGACGTCTGCCGTGGCCGTTGACGACTCCCTGAGCAACACGGACCTGCTGTCCATGGCGTACTCGCTGCGCGGGCTCCGGCCCGAGAACGTCGAGTCCTTCACCGCGCCCGTCCTCGGCACGGGTCGCGAAGGTGCTTCCAGCGTCGTCTACCTCGACACCGTCACCGGGCAGCGCATGTGGACCTACCTGCGCAGGGACTCCCTCTCGTCGAATGCCGCGGAGTTCTCGGAGGAGGCGCTGCCCGGGGTACCACGATGAGCGAGGCCGCCACACCGTGACGCCATCGCGCTCACAGGGCATGCGCGGGGTCGCGCACGCCTCCCCGCGGAGTCCTGGAGCCGGCGCCCCTCGGCGGGCGCATGCGCAGCCCGAGACGACGCCGGCGCGACTCCCTCCCGAGGACGCGCACCGGGGACACGACGTCGGGACGACCTGGTCCGACGTTCAGATGCCCACGAGGACGACCACCGTGGCGATGTTGTCGCGACCTCCGAGTCCCACCGCCTCGTCGACGAGCCCTGTGGCGATCGTGGCGGCATCGTCCGAGTCACCCAGGAAGCCGGCGACGTCCTCGGGAGCGATCTCGTTGGAGAGTCCGTCGGAGCACACCAGGAAGCGCTGACCATCCGCGAGCGGCAGCAGCGTCACGTCAGCATCGCCACCGGTGCCGACACCGAGTGCCCGGGTGACGATGTTGCGCTGTGGGTGCGTGGCGGCGGCCTCCGGGGCCACGTGCCCGGTGTCCACCAGCACCTGGACGAGCGAGTGGTCCACCGTCACCTGGCGCCACGACGTGGGCGTCCACTCGTAGACCCGCGAGTCACCGACGTGGAACACAGCCCACTGCAGCTCGCCGGCCTCCTCGACGAGGGCGACGCCGGCGACGGTGGTCCCGGCCCCCACCAGCGAGGGATCGGCCTCACCGAGCGCCCGGATGCGTGCGTCGGCCGCGCGGAGCGCCTCCTGCAGCGCCGCCACCGTCAGCGAGGGCCTACCGATCGTCGCGGACAAGCAGTCGATCGCAGCCTGCGCCGCCTCGGCCCCCGCGGCATGGCCCCCCATGCCGTCTGCGACGGCGAACACCGGAGGCACGGCGAGGAGCCTGTCCTGGTTCTCCTCACGCTGTCCGATGTGGGTCGCACTCCCCCACGACAGCTGCACCTGCGGCATCGCTCTCCGTCCTCGACACGGCGGTTGCCCGTGCGTCATCCCCGTGGGCCGGTGAGCCTATTGGCCGTCGCGGCCTCCGGCGGCACCGGCCGTCGTCCTTCCACGACATGTCCGCTGGTCGTGCCGACCACGCCGCGGTGGCACTCCTCCCGCCACGAGATGGTCACCGGCTCGCCCGCTCGGGCGACGCGAGGCAACGGCACCACACTGCACCCACCCTCGACCGAGCGGCGCCCCCATCCCCGCGCCAGGGTCATCCCCACTGATGCGGCGGCGCCGGCGGGGCCACGGGCGGCGGTGCGAGTGGCATGGCGGGCGGCGGGGCCATGCCGTACCGCCGGCGCACCGCCTGCACCAGGCCCGGCGGCAGGGCGGCTGCGACCACCGGCGCGAGCAAGCCGGTCACCGCACCCCACAGCGCCAGCACGAACGCCGCGAGGAACGGGTTGAAGGTCGTCGTCGCCGTGGCCGACGCCCCGAGGCCGTCGCCGCCGGCCGACGACGCGACCGAGATCCGCAGCAGCAGCGCAGCCGCGAAGGCGACCGCCCCGAGGGCCGCGGCGAAGCGCAGGCCCTCCAGCCGGGCCCCGAGCACCGTGTGCTGGCGCAGCACGACCACGACGGCCACGGACAGCATCACGACGAACAGCACCACCGGCGCCAGCCAGAAGGCACCGCTGTGGTCGGTGAAGGTCAGCAGGCTGACCGAGTCGCGGCCGGTGCTGGTGAACTCCCCCGCCAGGCCGCCCTCGCCGGTCAGCGACACGCCGGCCGTCCACAGCACCGCGGCGAGCACGCCGTTGCCGAACGCGAGCAGCGAGATGCCGAGGAACTGCGGGACCCCCTCCTGCCCGGCGTTCTCCGCCAGCGCCCAGATGACGACGACGACCGCGGCGACGATGCCCGCGGCGAACACGACCAGGGCGCCCGTCAGAGCCGGGGCCACGCGGGCACGGAAGCGGCCCAGCAGCGGGTCGGAGCGGCGCAGCAACGCCACCAGGCCGGTCGTCGCGAACGCGAACAGCAGCGCACCGGACAGCGAGGACCACACCCCGACGCCGAACGTGCCGTCCAGGTCGACGAGGTCGGCGAGCTCGTCCTCGCCCGTGGTGCTCGCCGTGTACCGCGTCAGCAGGGACAACGGCAGGAACACCAGGGCGAACAGGACCGAGGTCCGCACCATCTGCAGGACGACGTCCCGCCCACGGGCCACCGGACGCCGGCGCAGGCGGCGGGCGAACGAGGCGCCCAGGACCACCATGCCGACCAGGGTGACCGTCAGCGGCAGCACCCCGATGCTCGCCGTCGCGGCCGTGGACTCGAAGTCGAACGCGTCACCGCGGGCCTCGGCGAAGATGTCGCCGCCGACGGCGAGGCAGGCCCCACCGAGGACGAGCACGAACGTCTCGTGGGACCCCAGCTCGCCGGCCGCGAGCAGGAGCATGCCCACCAGCGAGACGCCGAGCATGGTGAGCACCGCGAGGCCGGCGGCGCGCGCCGCACCCGCCCAGTCGCCGGTCAGCAGGGCCTCCACAGCCCGCGCGCCACCCGCCGGTCGCTGCGGCGGCCCGTACGGGCCGGACCCCTCGCCGTACGTCGCGCCGTAGACGGCCCCGTGTCCAGGCGCGGGTCCGGGGAACGGCATCGGCGCGGGAGGCTGCACGCCCGGGACGGGCTGGGCCCACTGCGGGGACGTGGGGGCACTGCCGGGCGGCAGCGCCACCGTCGGCAGGCCGCAGTGGGCGCACGCGGCCGCCCCGTAGGGCACCCCGGCGCCACAGTTGCCGCAGAAGCCCTGCGTCGTCGTCATGCGTCCCCCGTGTGCGAGTCCCGTGCCGCGGACAGCGCGGCGCCCCCGGACCGTAGGCCCGTCGCTGCGCCGCGACGCGCTCTCGTGACCGTGTCGCCGTCCCATATCGGAACCAGAACGCCTCAGACGCTTCCTCCGTCACGGAGGTCGCGGACCCGGACGAGCACCCCGATGGGGTGATCCACGGCCGAGATCGCTCAAGGCCCGTGGTGAACGCGTCGACACGGTCGGTGACCACCCCGCCGACGAAGGACCGACAGCATGGATCAGCCCCAGGAGACGCGCCCGCTGCGGCGGCGCGTCGGACGAGCGACGGCGGCCCTCGCCGTCACGGCGGCGGTGGCCCTCACCCCCGGGGCCGCGCAGGCCGCGCCGAACCGCTCGGGCCCGCCGGACGTCGTCCCGCTCGTGGACTGCGTCCGCGTCAACCCCGACGGCACGTGGACGGCGATCTTCGGCTACGACAACCGCACCGGCGGTGAGGTCACCATCCCGGCCGGCCCCGCCAACCAGGTCACCCCGCGCGGCTACGGGACGCCGCAGCCGACGACCTTCGCCCCCGGGGTGCAGCACGGCGCCTTCTCCGTGACCGTCGTCCGCGGCGGCGGCCCCATGTGGCACCTGGGCGCCACCAACCTGCCGGCCCGCCGGGGCGACACGAGCTGCGGGCCGAGCAGCCAGCTCCCCGCCGACGGCAACGGTCTCGGCGGCGCCATGGTGCTGGGCGCGGCCGGCGTCGCCGGGGCCCTCCTGCTGGGCCGCGTCCGGCGCGGGAAGGCCACCACCGGCGGGGCCTGAGGTCGCGCGTTCCCGCGGGACGCCGTCCGGCGCGGACCTCCCGGGCGACCCGCGCGACCGGTCCCCGGTCGTCGCGGGCGCCGGCCGGGTGGCCCCCGGGTCACACCGGCCCGGCAGCCCCGGAGGTCTACCGGGAGCACCGCGAAGCTGCTGAGATGCGTGCCTCAGGGCCGGCAGGAGCAGCGCGGCGGCGATCTCCCCCCGAGGAGGCCGGATGGACTGGTGGGATCCGGCGATCGCCGTGAGCGGCCTGCTCGTGGGTGTCGTCGTGGGGCTCACGGGCATGGGCGGCGGCGCCCTGATGACACCGATCCTCGTCTTCTTCTTCGGCGTCTCCCCCCTGGCCGCGGTCTCCAGCGACGTCGTGGCCAGCTTCTTCATGAAGCCCATCGGTGGCCTCGTCCACATGCGCCAGGGCACGGTCCACTTCGGCCTGGTCCGGTTGCTCTGCCTGGGGTCGGTCCCCGGCGCCTTCGCCGGCGTGCTCCTGCTGCGGGCGCTCGCCTCCGGTGAGCGCCTCTCGGAGATCCTCCTGGTCGCGCTCGGCGCCGTCCTCGTCCTCGCGTCCTTCGCGCTCGCCGCGAAGGCCTACCTGAGGCTCCGCGAGCGCGAGCGCACCCGTGCGACCGGTGACCCGCTGGGCGGCGGGACCGCGATCACCACCGTCCCGGTCCGGCGGCTGGCCACGGTCCTCGTCGGTCTCGGCGGCGGCCTGGTGGTCGGCATGACGTCGGTCGGCGCGGGATCGCTCATGATCGTCGCGCTGCTCCTGCTGTACCCGGCGCTGACCGCCCGGCAGCTGGTCGGGACCGACCTCGTGCAGGCCGTGCCCCTCGTCGCCTCGGCCTCGCTGGGGCACCTGCTGTTCGGCGACTTCACCCTCGGGCTGACCGGCAGCGTCCTGGTCGGCGCCATCCCCGGCGTCTGGCTCGGCGCCCGGGTCTCCTCCCACACGCCCGGCAGCCTCGTCCGGCGCGCCCTCGCCGTGGTCCTGCTCGCCTCCGGCGTGAAGCTGCTCGGCGCACCGATCGCCGCCGTCCTCGTCGTCGTGCTCGTCGCCGTCGTGGGCGGCGCGACCGTGTGGGCCGTGATCCGGGTGCGGCACGGCGAGGCTCCCCTGGTGCTCCAGGAGCGCCGCCGCAACGAGGTCCGCCAGTCCACCTGAGGCGACCGGGCGGCCCGCACGGGCCGACGGGTTCCGCTGCGCCGCACCGGCGTGCAAGATGGCGGCCCACGCACCAGTCCACCGGCCCCTCACCGCGGGGACGCACGGGGAAGCGAGGACGGCGATGGTCGACGGAGCGGGTCGGGGGCCGTCGGCGCAGGCCGCCCCCGCGTCTGCCGACCTCGACGACGCCGCCCTCGCCGCCGCACTCGCCCGCGCGGCCGGCGAACGCCTGCGCGCGCTGCGCGAGGAGGCGCCGCACCTGCCCACGGCCGAGCTGAAGGACCGCGGCGACGCCGCCGCGCAGGCGCTGCTGGCAGAGAGGTTGTCCGCGGCACGCCCCGCGGACGCCGTCCTCTCCGAGGAGGCGGCCGACCGGACCTCGCGGACGGCCGCCCGGCGGGTGTGGATCGTCGATCCCCTCGACGGCACCCGGGAGTTCGCCGAGGGCCGGCACGACTGGGCCGTGCACGTGGCTCTCTGGGAGGCCGGGACGCTGACCGCCGGCGCCGTCGCCCTGCCCGGACTGGGGCTCGTCCTCGACACCGCACACCCGCCCACCGTTCCGTCACGGGACGGAACCGCGCGGCTACGCGTCGCGGTGAGCCGGAGCCGGCCGCCCGCCGTCGTGAGCGCGGTGGCCGAGGCCCTGGACGCCGACCTGGTGCCCATGGGCTCGGCCGGCTTCAAGGTGGCCGCGGTCGTCCGCGGGGAGGTGGACGTCTACGTCCACGGCGGCGGCCAGTACGAGTGGGACTCTGCCGCACCCGTCGCTGTCGCGCGGGCCGCGGGCCTGCACGCCTCCCGGCTCGACGGCGCGCCGCTGCTCTACAACCAGCCCGACCCCTACCTCCCCGACCTCGTCGTGTGCCGGCCGGAACTGGCGCACCGCGTCCTGGAGGTCCTGGCCGCACACGCCTGACGGCGCCCGACCACCGAGGTGAGGCATGACGGATCCGCTGACGCACCTGCAGCGCCTGGAGGCCGAGAGCATCCACGTCCTGCGCGAGGCCGCCGCCGAGAGCGAACGCCCGGTGATGCTCTACTCCATCGGCAAGGACAGCTCGGTGATGCTGCACCTGGCGCGGAAGGCGTTCTTCCCCGCGCCGCCGCCCTTCCCGCTGCTGCACGTCGACACCACCTGGAAGTTCCGGGAGATGTACGACTTCCGCGACAAGACGGCCGCCGAGCTCGGGCTCGACCTGCTGGTGCACCAGAACCCCGACTGCATCCGGATGGGCATCAACCCGTTCACCCACGGCTCGGCCGTGCACACCGACCTGTGGAAGACGCAGGGGCTCAAGCAGGCGCTGGACGCCGGGCGGTTCGACCTCGCCTTCGGCGGGGCCCGGCGCGACGAGGAGAAGTCCCGCGCCAAGGAGCGCATCTTCTCCGTGCGCTCCCCCCAGCACCGCTGGGACCCCAAGCAGCAGCGCCCCGAGCTGTGGCGGACCTACAACGTGCGCCACAGCCTCGGCAACACCCTCCGCGTGTTCCCGCTGTCCAACTGGACCGAGCTCGACGTCTGGCAGTACGTCCACCTCGAGGGGATACCGATCGTCCCCCTCTACCTCGCCGCGCCGCGGCCGGTGGTCGAGCGCGACGGCGCCCTGATCATGGTCGACGACGACCGGATGCCGCTCTTCCCCGGCGAGCAGCCCCAGATGCGGTCGGTCCGCTTCCGCACCCTGGGCTGCTACCCGCTCAGCGGCGCGGTCGAGAGCAGCGCGGACAGCGTGCCGGCGATCATCCAGGAGATGCTGCTGACGACGACGTCGGAACGGCAGGGCCGGGTCATCGACCACGACTCCACCGGGTCGATGGAGAAGAAGAAGCAGGAGGGCTACTTCTGATGACCGGGCCCTCGCCGCTCATCGCCGAGGACATCGAGTCCTACCTCGAGGCCCACCAGCGCAAGGACATGCTCCGCTTCATCACCTGCGGCAGCGTCGACGACGGGAAGTCGACGCTGATCGGCCGGCTGCTCTACGAGTCCCACCTCGTGTTCGAGGACCACCTCGCCGCGCTGGAGGCCGACTCGCGGAAGGTGGGCACCCAGGGCGGCGACCTCGACTTCGCCCTGCTCGTCGACGGGTTGACCGCCGAACGGGAGCAGGGGATCACGATCGACGTGGCCTACCGCTTCTTCACCACCGAGCGGCGCAAGTTCATCGTCGCCGACACCCCCGGTCACGAGCAGTACACCCGCAACATGGTGACCGGCGCGTCCACGGCCGAGCTCGCCGTCATCCTGGTCGACGCCCGCAAGGGCGTCCTCACCCAGACCCGCCGGCACAGCTACCTCGTCTCGCTGCTCGGCATCCGCACGATCGTCGTCGCCGTCAACAAGCTCGACCTCGTCGGCTACTCCCACGACGTCTTCGCCGCGATCGAGGCCGACTACCGCGACTTCGCCCGGCGGCTGGGCATCGACGACGTCACCTGCATCCCCGTGTCCGCGCTCCGCGGGGACAACGTCACCGAGCCGAGCCCGCACACGCCCTGGTACCACGGGCCCACCCTGCTCGCCCACCTGGAGACGGTGCCGGTCGGCGGGCCGTCCGCCGACGGGCCCTTCCGGATGCCGGTCCAGTGGGTGAACCGGCCGGGTCAGGACTTCCGCGGCTTCTCCGGGCTCGTCGTGGGCGGGCGGGTGCGGGTGGGCGACCGGGTCCGCGTCGTGCCCTCCGGGCAGGAGAGCTCCGTGGCGCGCATCGTCACCATGGACGGCGACCTCGACGCGGCGGTCGCCGACCAGTCGGTCACGGTGACGCTGGCCGACGAGATCGACGTCAGCCGCGGCGACGTGCTCTGCGCCGCCACCGCGCCGGCCGGCGCCGCCGACCAGTTCGAGGCCCACGTCGTCTGGATGGCCGAGCAGGAGATGCTGCCCGGCCGGCCCTACCTCCTCAAGATCGGCACCACGACGGTGCCGGCCTCCGTCAGCCGGCCCAAGTACCGGGTCGACGTGAACACCCTGGCCCACACCGCCGCCACCACCCTCGCCCTCAACGAGATCGGGGTCTGCAACCTCCACCTCGACCGGCCGGTCCCGTTCGACCCCTACACGGAGAACCGGGACATGGGCGGGTTCGTGCTGATCGACCGCCTCACCGACGCGACCGTCGGCGCCGGCATGCTGCACTTCGCGCTGCGCCGCGCGCAGAACATCCACTGGCAGGCGCTGGAGATCGACAAGGCCGCGCACTCCGAGCTCACGGGCCACCGGCCGTGCGTCGTGTGGTTCACCGGCATCTCCGGCGCCGGGAAGTCGGCCATCGCCAACCTGGTGGAGAAGCGGCTGCACGTGCTCGGCGTCCACACCACGCTGCTCGACGGCGACAACGTGCGGCACGGCCTGAACCGCGACCTCGGCTTCACCGAGGCCGACCGGGTCGAGAACATCCGCCGGGTCGGCGAGGTCGCCCGGCTCATGGTGCAGGCCGGGCTGGTCGTCCTGGTCTCCTTCATCTCGCCCTTCCGCGCGGAGCGGCGGATGGCCCGGGGGCTCGTCGAGGACGGCGAGTTCTGCGAGGTCTTCGTCGACACGCCCGTCGAGGTCGCCGAGCAGCGCGACGTCAAGGGCCTCTACGCCAAGGCCCGGCGTGGCGAGCTCACGAACTTCACCGGGATCGACTCCCCCTACGAGCCGCCGGAGGCGCCCGAACTGCGGATCGACACCACCACCACGAGCCAGGAGGAGGCCGCGCACCTCGTGGTCGACGTGCTGCGCCGCATCGGGGTGCTCACGCCGGACGCCGACCCCGGCTCACCCCTCACCGGTGGGTGAGCCCGCCGTGTCCTCCCGCCGGGCGTCCACGACGTTGCCCGTCCACCCCGAGGTCACCACGTCGACGGCGATCTCCGCCACCGTCCGGGACGACAGCAGCGTGTCCGGCGGCTCGACGCCGAAGGCCATGGACCGCATGGGGGTCGCCGTCCGCTCGGGGTTCATGCAGTTGACCCGGATCCGGTCGACGGCCCACTCGTCCGCCAGGGCCTGCGTCAGGTTCACCACGGCCGCCTTTGCCGAGGAGTACAGGCTGTACCCGCCCCGCCCCCGCGTGTGCGAGCTCGAGGTGAACAGCAGGAGCGAGCCCTGGGTGCGGCGCAGGAGGGGGTGGAAGGTCTGCGCGATGTAGATGGGCGCCAGGTAGTTGATCTCGGCCGAGGAGAGGACGAGGTCCTCGCTCGCCTCCACCAGGGGTCCCCGCGTCAGGACGCCGGCCGCGTTCACCACGAAGTCGACCCCGCCGGCCTCCGCCACGACCCGCTTGCAGGCCTCCGCGACGTCCTCCCGTCGCTCGACGCGGGTCCCGGTCGTGGACCGGCTGAAGGAGAACACGCGGGCGCCGTGCTCCTGGACGACCTCGACGACGTCCCGGCCGATGCCGTAGGCGCCGCCGAAGACCACCATCGTCCGGCCGGCCAGCGCCGCCCGGCGTTGCGCCGGGGAGCGGTGCATCGGGCCCTCGTGGCTCTGCACCTGGAACAGCCGGTCGGCGAGGTAGACGTCGATCGGCTCGGTGATCTTGAGGTTCCGCTCCTCGCCGCGCACGACGACGATGGGCACCCCCGGGAGGTGACGGAGCACCACCGTGCAGTCGTCCGTCGCCTGCAGGTCCCCGTGCCGGTCGGCGAGCTCGTAGGCGCGACGGAGGACGGACAGCCGGAAGCCCTGGGGGGTCTGCCCCCGCCGCAGCCGGGCCCGCGACGGGATGTCCTCGATGGTGCCCCCGGTCCGCTCGTCCACCCGGATGACCGTGTCGGCCGACGGGATGGCGGTGTCCACCGCCTCGTGCTCGTGCAGCGCGGCGACGCAGTCGGCGATGATCCGCTGGCTGACCAGGGGGCGGACGGCGTCGTGCAGCAGGACGTTGCACTCCTCGCGGCCGAGTGCCCGCAGGGCCAGACGCGTGGTCTCGCTGCGGGTCTCCCCGCCCTCCAGCACCTGGCTCACCTTGCCGTAGGCACCGCCGCGCAGCAGCTGCCGGACGGCGTCGAGGTGCCCCGTCGCCATCATCACGACGATCTCGTCGACGTGCGGCGAGAGGTTGAGCGCGGCGATGGTGTGCTCGATGATCGGCTTGCCGGCGACCTTGAGCAGCTGCTTCGGCGTCGACAGGCCGACCCGTCTCCCCGTCCCCCCGGCGAGGACCACGGCGACGGTGCGGAGACGCCCCACCGCGCCACCATAGAGCCGGGGCGCGGCGCGCACGAGCGCCCGATCCGCGCCGTTCCGGGACCGCCGGCGGGGGTGCGCCCGTGACGCTGCGCGCCGCCGACCTCCGCTTCCTCCTGCCGCACCCGGTGGAGACGGCCCTCGTCGTCGGGGACGGACGCCTGCCCGGGATGTCCGCGCTGGCCGCCGGCCTGCGCGAGGCGGGGGTGCAGGTGCACCACCGGGCACCGCGGGCGCCGCTCGACCTGGTGGTCGCCCCCGGCGGCGACGGCGCGGCGGGCCTGCGCACGCCCGCCCGCACGCACGTGCTCCTGGGGCGGGGAGGCATCCGGGCCGCGGACGGTCGCCGGCCGGGCCGGCCGTACCTCCTCCGGGGGACCGCCGCGGCTCCCCGGCTGCTGCTGCCCCTGCGCCCCGCCGGCCCCCTCGACTACCACCTCCGGACCATGGCCACCCCCGCGAGCCGGCTGACCCGCGCCCGCCTCCGGGGCGGGGCGGCGCTGGTCGGGCACCTCCCCCGGCCGTGGCCACTGATCCCGTCCGGTGCCCTCGTGACCGTGGTGTCGGACGGCGCCCCGGCCGACAGCGCACCCGCCGTCCTGCAGGCCGTCGCCCACCTCGGCGTCGCGACCGACGGCCGCTGGCTGCTCGCCCTGGGGACCGGCGACGAGCTGCAGCGGGCCGTCTTCCTCGTCCTCGACGGGCCCGACCCCGCGTGGGCGGTCAAGTTCAGCCGGGTCCCGGGGCACCGCGCCTCCTTCCTGCGGGACGAGGCCGGGCTGGCCCTGGCCCGCGCCGCCGGCGGCCCGGTGGCCGCGCACGCGCCGGCGCACCTGGGCCGGGTCGAGGTCGGGGGGCTCACCGCCTCCGTGGAGACGGCGGCCGTGGGGCGGCAGCTCGTCCACCTCCTGCCCCGGCAGCCGCTGCGCCTCCTCGACGCCGTCGCCGACTGGACCGTGCAGCTGGGCCGGAGCACCGCCCGGCCACCGGCCGCGCTCGAGCCGGAGCGCGCCCGGCTCTCCCGCCTGCTCGCGGACTCCGACCTGGACCCGGGCCTGCTCGACCGCCTCCCCCCGCTGCCGGCGGTGCTCCAGCACAACGACCTGGGCAGCTGGAACATCGTGTCCGACGGGGAGCGGTTCACGGTCCTGGACTGGGAGTCGGCCCGGGAGGCCGGCCTGCCGCTGTGGGACCTCCTCTACTTCGCGGCCGACGTCCTCGCCCGGCTGGACGGGCCGGCCGACGCCCCCACCCTGCTGCGCCGCGCCCTCGCCGTCCTCGCCGGCGAGTCGCCGCACTCTCCCCGGCTGTTCCGGTGGCTGCACGCCGCCGCCGAGGCCGCCGGCGTGCCGGACGCGGCGCTCGGGCCGCTGGCCACGCTGTGCTGGGCCCACCACGGCACCTCCGCGGCACGGCGCCAGGCGGACCTCCGCGGCGCGGCCCCGGCGCCCCTCGGTCACCTCGCCCTGCTGGCCCCGGCGTGGCTGGCGCACCCGGCGCTGGGGGTCGACTGGCCCGCCTCGCGGCGGTGACGTCAGCCGGCCCCCTCCCGGGCGGCCCCGACGATCTCCCCGACCGCGGGAGCGATCGCCGTCCACCGGTACCGGTCGGCCCACAGCGCGTGCGCCCGCGCGCTCAGCTCCGCCCGCCGGTCGTCCCGTTCCAGCAGCTCGAGGCAGGCGGCCGCCAGCGCCGGCGCGCCGTCGGCCACCCGCAGGTGGACGCCGTCGACGACGTCCAGGCCCTCGCAGCCGACCGTGGTGCTGACGACGGGCACCCCGTGCGCGAACGCCTCGAGGACCTTGATCCGGGTCCCGCCGCCGAACCTGATCGGGACCACGGACAGGTCCGCCGCCGCGAGCTCCGCGGCCATGTCGGCGGCCTCCCCGACCAGCTCCACCCCGGCCAGCCCGCGCAGTGCCTGGACCGCACCGGGGCCGTGGCGCCCGACCACGCGGAGGCGGGCGGCCGGGCGCTGCGCGCGGACCAGGGGCAGGACCTCCCGCGCGAAGAACGCCACCGCGTCCCGGTTGGGCGCGTACGTCAGCAGCCCCACGAACAGCAGGACGGGCTCCGCCGACGCCGGCGCGGCGCCGGTCGCCCGCACCCGGGGCCGCGCGGCGGCCGGCTGCGGCTCGTAGCCGTTGGGCAGCACCCTGACCCGGGGCCCGGGCAGCCGCCCGCGGTCGAGCTCGCTGCACACCACGGTGACCGCCGCGGTCCCGGCGATCCGCGCCTCCAGCCGCCGCCAGCGGCGCTCGTCGACCGCGTCGGCGCCCCGGCGGACCCGCGCCCGCGGTCCTCGACCGCCGTGCACCTCCCCCGCGTCCCGGTGCATCCTGCGGTGGCGCAGCAGCGAGGACTCGAGGTTGTCGAGGTCGACCACGTGGGGGGCGGGCAGCACACCGGAGAGCGCGAGGTAGAGCGGACTGTGCGAGAACCAGACGACGTCGTGGCCGTCGCGCGCCCACGTCGCGGCCAGGGCGCGCGCGGCCGACCAGTCCCGGCCCGTCAGCGACCGCGGCCGGGTGCCGGCCAGCCAGCGCAGCGTGCGCGGCAGCCGCGGCTGCGCCACCTGCCCCGCGGTCACGACCTCGAGACGGCGCAGCGGCACCTCCGGCGGGGGCGGCGCCGGGTCCAGCGGCGGGCGGGCCCGGGCCACCAGCAGGTCGACCTCGCCCTGCCCGGTCAGGCCGCGCAGGACCCAGTGCAGCCGCTGCCGGTAGCCCGAGCGCGCCGGCCAGGGGTACTCGTCGGCGACGACCAGGACCCGCATCAGACCGCGAGGCCCCGGTGACGCCGCGGCCCGCGCGGCTGCTGGTCTTCTGCGGGGCGACCGGGTGGGGCGGGGCGGAGGTCGTGCTGGGCCACCTGCTGGCGGCCCTGCCCGAGCGGTTCGACGTCCGGCTCCTCGGCGTCGACGCCACGGTGCTCACCCGGCTGGCACACCGGCGCCCCGGGGTCGTGCCGACGGTCCTGCCGCGCATCCGCGGCGGGCGGGACCTGCCCGCCATCGCGGCGCACCGGCGGGCGATGCGGGCCGTGCGCGCCGACCTCGTGCACGTGAACCTCCCCGTGCCCTTCTCGGACCCGTACACGGTCCTCGCGGCCACGACACTGTGGCACACACCGGTGATCGGCGTCGCCCACCTGCCGATGGCGCCGCCCCGGGCCCGCACCGACCGCCTGGTGCGCCGGACCGCCCCGCGGCTGCAGGCCGTCGTCGGGGTCAGCGCCCGCGCCGCGCGGCAGGTCGAGCAGCTCACCGGCCTGCCGGCCGGCCGCGTCCGCGTCGTCCCCAACGGGGTCCCGGAGCCCGCGCCCGCGGCGGCCCCGCTCCCCCGGCACCGGGACGGGTTCGTGGTCGGCGCCGTCGGCCGGCTGGTCGGGCACAAGGGGTTCGACGTGCTGCTGCGGGCCGCGGCCCGCGTCCCGGCGCTGCACGTCGTCCTCGTGGGCGAGGGACCGGAGCGGCCGGCGCTGGAGCGGCTCGCGGCCGAGCTCGGGATCGGCGGGCGGGTGCGCATGCCGGGCTGGTCGGAACCGGCCACCGGGCACCTGCGCTCGTTCGACGCCCTCGCCGTCCCGAGCCGCCAGGAGGGCCTGCCCCTCGTGCTGCTCGAGGCCATGCTGGCCGGGACGCCCGTCGTGGCCAGCGCGGTGGGCGGGATCCCCGACGCGGTCGCCGACGGCCACTCCGCGCTGCTCGTCCCGCCCGAGGCCCCGGACGCGCTGGCCGACGCGCTCCGGCGGCTGGTCGCCGATCCCGGCCTACGGGACCGGCTGGTGGCCGGAGCCGGCGCCCGGGCGCGCCGCGACTTCACGGTGTCGGCGATGGCCCGGCGCTACGAGGAGCTGTACGACGACGTCCTGCGGCCGCGCGGCCGGACCGACCGCTGAGGGGGTACCCCCGGGTCACAGCGCCCAGGTGCGGTGCCGCAGGCTCGCCTCCAGCCGCCCGACCCGCCAGCCCAGCCGCCGCATCCAGCGCAGCAGCCGGGGCCGGCTCGTCAGGGCGGGCAGGAGCCGGGCGGGCAGCAGCCCCCAGCTGAGCAGGCCCCGGACCGGCGAGGGGCGGGCCAGGCCGAGGTGGCGGTAGGCGAGCCACAGCTGCACGTGCCCCCGGGAGTAGCTGCGCGACTGCTGCATCACCGCCACCGGGCTCTCCCGGTAGCGGTACTGCACGACCGCCCCGGGCGCGACGCCGAGCGAGTACCCGCGCAGCTGCGCGCGGAAGCAGTAGTCGCAGTCCTCCGCCGCGTCCCGGAACGCCGGGTCGAAGCCCCCCAGGGCCTCGTGCACCGCCCGGCGCACGCCGAGCGCGCAGCTCATCGTGTACGGCAGGAACGGCGGCCGGCCCATCAGCAGCCCCGTCCCCCCGGGCCAGCGCCGCAGGTCCGGCCACCGGTTGAGGGCCTCGACGTCCAGCCGGGCGGCCACCAGGTCGTGCTGGTCCAACCCCTCCGCCATGGCCGCGAGCCAGCCGCCGTCCACGCGGTCGTCGGCGTCGCAGAAGAGGATGCGGTCGCCGGCGGCCGCCCGGACGCCGGCGTTGCGCGCGGCACCCGGCCCCGGCGTGGCCGCCGAGTCGACGACGACCAGGCGCGGGAACCGCCCGCGGAAGGTCTCGACGACCGCCACCGTCCCGTCGGTGGACCCGTTGTCGGAGACCACCAGCTCCCACGGACCCCACCGGCCGGGCCGCTGCCGGCTGAGCGCCTCGAGCTGCCCGGCCACGTGCCCGGCGGCGTTCCTGCAGGCCAGGACCACGCTCACGCGCACCGCCGGGTCCGCGCCCTGGTCCATCCGTGCACTGTAGGACCGGTCCGGCGCGGAGCCGGGGCCCGTCGCCGTCCCCAGTGCAGTACAAACCGTCCGTGGACGCACGCGCGCCCCGGCGCCCGCGGGGCCCCGTCGCCGGTGCAGCGGGCCTCCTGCGGGGGGCCCTGCAGCACCCGCGGGTCGTGCGCACGGCACGCGCCCTGGGATGGCGGGTCGTCGTCCCCCTGCTGCGCCGGCGGGCCCTGCGCCGCCTCGGCGACCTCGAGCCCGGTGCCGTCACGCTCGTCACGGTCAACTGGAACAGCTGGCCGTTCCTCGCCGACGTCCTCGACGTCGTCCGGCGGCGGAGCCCCCCGGACCTCCGCGTCCTCGTCGTCGACAACGGGTCCGTCGACGGGTCCCGGCGGCACCTCGCCGCGCGGCGCGACGTCCGGACCCTGCTGCTCCCGGTCAACCTGGGCCACGACCTCGCGCTCGACCTCGCCGTCCTGTCCTGCCGGACGGAGTTCGTCGTGACCCTGGACGTGGACGCCTTCCCTCTGCACGACCGGTGGCTGCCCGAGCTGCTCGCGCCCCTGGACCGGGGCGCGGAGATCTCCGGGGCCCGGCTGTGGCGCCCCTTCGTCCACCCCTGCTTCCTCGGCATGCGCACCGCGCGGTTCGTCCGCCGCGGCCACTCCTTCCGGGCGCGCTACCGGCCGCACGCGGCGGACCGGGTCGCCACCGGCGACGTCGGGGAGGAGATGTCCGCACGGGAGGCGCCGCGGCTGCACTTCTTCGACATCACCAGCCAGCGCGGCCCCGGGGACATCGGGACCGTCTTCGGCGACGTCGCCTACCACAACTTCTACGGCA
Organism: Blastococcus sp. SYSU D00695; assembly: GCF_054050555.1. Classification (NCBI taxonomy): domain Bacteria; kingdom Bacillati; phylum Actinomycetota; class Actinomycetes; order Geodermatophilales; family Geodermatophilaceae; genus Blastococcus; species Blastococcus sp. SYSU D00695. The sequence continues at coordinate 62,898 of NZ_JBJGZP010000007.1, forward strand.
CCCGGTTCGGGACCGGGCAGCAGACCCTGGACGGGGGCATCACCCCGACCGACCCGCGCGCCGCCTGGGCCGAGGCGCTGCAGCGCTACGCGCGCTGACCGGTCCGTCGGCCCGCGCCCCGCTCAGGTGAGCGTGCCCCGGCCGCCGCCGGGCACGGTCCCGTCCAGCCAGCGGCGGGTCGCCCGGCGCGAGCGCAGGCGGACCACCGGCACGCCCGCCTCCCGGACCGCGGCCAGCTCGCGCGGCAGGGCGGACCGCAGCCGCCGCGCGTGCCGGAAGGACTTGCGCAGCTTGCGGCCCTGGTAGCGGCAGTAGCCCCACCGGCCGGCGGGGCCACCGGAGACCAGGGCCGGCAGGCAGTCCCCGAGGACCCGCCAGGCCACGGCCGGGCGCCGGTGGTCCAGCCAGACGAGGAGGTCGACGCCGCGCCACACCGCGACCACCGGCGGGCCGGTCTCCGCGCCCTCGACCACCCACCGCTGGTCGGGGCGGGTCTCGCGGGCCACCGCCGCGGCGAACTCGGCGTCCGACGCCGGCCCCGGCGCCCGGAAGCGGAGCCGGTCCAGCTCGACGTGCCGCAGGCCGAGCCGCTCCTCCAGCAGGCGCGCCAGGAGGGTCTTGCCCACCGCCGGGGCGCCGACGACGGCCACCCGGTCCCAGGCCCGGCCCGCCTCAGACCCGCGACCGGGCGTCGTCCTCACCCACCTCGCCGGCGGCGAGCACCGGCACCGTCCACCGGTGCCCGACGGCGACCACGCCGGCGGCCGTCATCGACACCGGCCGGCCGGCCAGGATCCCGGACTCCACGTCGAAGTACAGCGCCGACGTGACCCGGTCCTGCGTGTGGTGGGTGCCGCGGACCTCGACGTCGAGCCGGTAGCGCCCGGGGAGCAGGGGGAGCTCCGGCACGTCGCAGACGAAGACGGCAGGGTCGGCGGCGGCCCCCACCGGGTGGGCGACGTCGCCGCCGCCGACGTTCCCGCTCTCCAGCCGGCACACCGGCTGCCCGAGGTTGTCGACGATCGTCAGCGCGCACGTCGTCCGCCGCTGCAGGCCGGTCAGGGTGACGGCGAAGCGGGCCGGGCCCCCGGTGGCGACGGCCGCCCCCTCGGGCCCACTGACCTGCAGCGCGGCCACCATGATGTCGTGCCAGCCATCGCGGTCGGTCCGGTGCAGCAGGTCCACCTCGCCGGCCTGCTCCAGCCCGCGCAGGTAGTGCCCGACCGCGTCCGCCACCGGCCCGTCCATGACCACGCGGCCGGCCTCGAGGACCACGCCGCGCGTGCACAGCGCCTGGAGGACCGCCATGTTGTGGCTGACGAAGAGCACGGTGCGGCCCTCCTGCGCGACGGCGCCCATCCGCCCCAGGCTCTTGCGCTGGAAGGCCGCGTCCCCCACGGCGAGCACCTCGTCGACGATGAGCACCTCGGTCTGGAGGTGGGCGGCGACGGCGAAGGCCAGCCGCACGTACATGCCGCTGGAGTAGCGCTTGACCGGGGTGTCGAGGAACCGCTCGATCTCGGCGAAGGCGACGATCTCGTCGAACTGGCGGCGGATCTCCGCCCGGCGCATGCCCAGGATCGCGCCGTTGAGGTAGATGTTCTCCCGGCCGGTCAGCTCCGGGTGGAAGCCGGTCCCCACCTCCAGCAGCGACCCCACCCGCCCGTGGATCCGCCCCCAGCCCGACGTCGGCTCGGTGATCCTCGACAGCACCTTCAGCAGCGTGCTCTTGCCCGCGCCGTTGCTGCCGACGAAGCCGACGACCTCGCCCTGCCCGATCGTCAGCGAGACGTCGCACAGGGCGTCCAGGACGTCCGGCCCGTCGCGCGTCGGGCGACGCCCCAGCAGCCGGCCCGCCGGCACCGTGGCCAGCCGCGTCAGCTGCTCGCGGAGGGTCATCGACGCGTTCCCGCGCTCCCCCACCAGGTAGCGCTTGCTCAGCCGCTCGGTGCGCACGGCCTCGCCGGGCGCCCGCCGCGCGTCAGAGGACATCGGCCAGCGACCTCTCCATGCGCCGGAAGCAGAACGCGCCGGTGACCACCAGGACGCCGACCGAGACGGCGGACCCGAGCGCCAGCCCCCCGATGGGGACGTCGCTGCCGAGCAGGGACCACCGGAAGCCCTGCACGACACCGGCCATGGGGTTGAGCGAGTAGAGGGCCTGCCAGCCGTCCGGGACCAGGTCCGCCGAGTAGGCCACCGGGGTCACGAACAGCCACAGCTGCAGGAGGAACGGCACGACGTGCCGCACGTCCCGGTACCGGGCGGCGACGGCCGACAGCCACAGCCCCACCCCGAGGGCGGCTCCCACGGCCAGGAGCGCGAAGGGGACGACGAGCAGCGCCCGCCAGCTCGGGGCGACGTCGTAGACCACCATCGCGCCCACGAGCACGCCGCTGGCCACGAGCAGGTCGACGAAGGCCGCCAGGACGGTGGCCACCGGGACGCACAGCCGCGGGAACCAGACCTTGCTGATCAGGTTCGAGTTCCCGACCAGGCTCACGGCCGTGGTGGCCACGGCGGTGGCGAAGAACGTCCACGGCACCAGGCCGGTGAGCGCGAACAGCGGGTAGGGCACGCCCTCCGAGGGCAGCCGCGCCAGCCGTCCGAAGACCACGGTGAAGACCAGGGCGGTGGCCAGCGGCTGGAGGATGGCCCAGCCGGCGCCGAGCACCGTCTGCTTGTACCGGACCTTGATGTCGCGCAACGCCAGGAACCCGAGCAGCTCGCGGTACTCCCAGACGTCCCGCAGCCCCAGGGCCACCCATCCGCGGGTGGGCCGCAGCTCGGTCACCTTGCCCGCGGCCGCCTCCGTGCCCGGGGCGCCGGGCAGCTCGGGAGGGTCGACCGTGGGCTCACGGGACATTGGCGCAGAGTACAGTCCCCGGGCTCTCACACCATGGGAAAGTGCAGGTGGACCCGCTCGGAGGGCAGGGGGCTCAGCATGCTCGGTGCCGGCGACCTGGAGCCCTCCGCCGTCCCGCCCGGGGGGCCCTGGCCGGTCGTCGTCCCGGCGCCCGCGGCGCCGCTGCCGCCGGCGCCCGCGGAGCCCACGTTCTCCGTGGTCGTCGCCGCCCACCAGGCGGCGGCGACCGTCGGTGAGGCTCTCCGCTCGGCCCTGGCCCAGACGCGCCCGCCCCTGGAGGTCGTCGTCTGCGACGACGGGTCGACCGACGGGACGGCGGAGGTGCTGTCCTCCTTCGGCTCCGCCGTCCGGGTCGTCCGGCGCCCGAACGGCGGCGAGTCCGCGGCGAAGAACACCGCCGTCGCCGCCGCCTCCGGCGACTACGTCGTCGTGCTCGACGCCGACGACGTGTTCCACCCCCGGCGGCTCGAGGCCCTCGCCTGGCTGGCCCGCGAGCGGCCGGACCTGGACGTCCTCACCACCGACGCCGTCCTCGAGGCCGACGGGACACCCGTGCGGCGGGCCTACCACCCCGGCTGGGTCTTCCCGGCCGAGGACCAGCGCGGGGCCGTCCTCGACCGGAACTTCGTCTTCGGGCTGTGCGCCGTCCGCCGCCGGCGGTGGCTGGCGGCCGGCGGGTTCGACGAGGGCCTGCGCCTGACCGCGGACTGGGAGTTCTGGCAGCGGCTGGTGCTCGGCGGGTCGCGGATCGGGCTCGTCGCCGAGCCCCTCGCCCGCTACCGGCTCACCGCCGGGACCCTCAGCTCCGACCGCATCCCCCTCGTCCGCGCCCGCCTGCAGGTGCTGTCCCGGGCGGCCGCCCGCCCCGACCTCACCCCGCGCGAACGGGCGATCGTCCGCCGCGCCCGGCAGCGGGAGCTGCGGCAGCTGCGGCTGCGCTCGGCCGACGCGGCGCTGGCCGCCGGCGACCGGTCCGCGCGGCTGCGCGCCGCCGTGGTGGCGCTCGGGCCCGGCTTCGGGCTGCGCACCCGCCTGGGGGCGGCCCGGACGGTGGTCTCCCCGGCCGCCGCCCGGCGCCGCCGGGCGGCGCGCTCGGACGGGACCATCGAGATCGGCGCCGGCCTGCGCGTCCCCCGCCCGCCGGGTCAGGTCGAGGACGCGCCCCCGGGCTGAGCGGCCGTCGCCCGCCGGCGCTCCCAGCGCCGCACGAGCCGGCGCTCCCACCCGCGCGGCGGGGACTGGCCGACCAGCACCTTCCAGGCGAAGGAGGCGGTCGTGTCCCACGCCTTGGGCTCGATCCGGCGCAGCGTCCACCGGTCGGTGCCGGCACCGTTGCGGCCCTGCGCCGTGCCGTACGCCACGCCGTAGCCGGCGGCCCGGGCGGCGGCCCGCACCCGCTCGTCGTGCCGGCCGTGCGGATAGGCGAGCACCGGCAGCGGGACGTCCAACCGGCCGCGCAGGTCGCGCAGGGACCCGGCCAGCTCGTCCGCGACCTCGTCCGCCGGGAGCGTGTCCAGGGGCAGGTGCCGCCGCGCGTGGCTGCCCACCACCGCGCCGGCGCGCTGCAACCGCTCGAGCGCCGGCCAGTCGGCGAGCCGCGCACCCCCCAGCCACTCCCCCCGGCCGCCGACGGAACCGGTCACCACGAAGACCTGCGGCCGCGCGCCCGCGTGCCGAGTCATCGCCGCCACCGCGTCGACGTAGCCGTCGTCGGCGGTGACGACGAACCGGCGGCGGGGGAGGGTGGCGGTGGGGTCGGTGTGGAACCGGACCAGCTCCGCCGGGGCCAGCGGCCGCCACCCGCACCGGCGCAGCAGGCCGAGCTGCCGGTCGACGGCGGACGGGGCGACGTCCATCCGCTCCTGCCCGGGCAACGCCAGCCCGGCGGTGCGGTGGTAGCAGAGGACGACGTACGAGCTGCGCGTGAGCCGGTGCCACTCCGCCGCCGTCGCCGCCGCCCGGACCCCGGCCCAGAAGGCGACCTCCGCCCGGGTCCGCCCCGGCAGCAGGCGCGCGAGGCCGGGCACCGCGAGCGCCGCCCGGCGCACCGACCGCCGCCGCCACCCGACGTCCCACCACCGCCCCGCGGCCAGCTCGGGCAGCGCGCCGGGATCCCGCCGGGCGTCGAGCAGGGCCCGCACCCCCCGCTCCCGGGAGGCGGCCGCCGCGCGCCGTCGGACGCGCTGGGCGGCTGGAGGACCCACGGCCGCGAGGCTAGAGCGGCCGGGCCCGCCGCGCTGCCATACTCCGCGCCGTGGTCCGACCGGTGGCCGCCCTGCGGCGCGTGCTGCGCACCCGGCTCCGCCGGCAGCTGCGCGACGTGGCCCCGGGCCGGCGGCTCCGGCTGGCCCGGGCGCGGGCCGTGATCGAGCGGTACGGGGCCGGCCGGCCCCCGCTGCGCGTGCTCGACGCCGGCAGCGAGGAGGGGCTGCTGTCGCTCGGGCTCGCCCGCCGGCACCCCGGCTGGCTGCTGGTGGCCGTCGACCTCGCCGAGGAACCGCTCCGCCGCGGGCGCCGGTGGGCCCGGGAGGAGGGGCTGGCCGTCCACCACGTCCGCGGCGACCTCACCCGCTCCCTGGGGGTCGAGGTCTACGACGTGGTCGCGGCGATGGAGTCGCTGGTGGAGATCCCCGACGACCGCGCCGCGCTGCGCTCCCTGGTGGCGTCGCTGCGCCCCGGCGGGCTGTTCCTCGCGCAGGTGCCCACCGCGACCTGGACCCCCGTCCTCAGCGGCGCCGACCGCACGTGGCGGCGCGAGGTCCGGCACGGCTACGACGCCGCCGAGCTCGGCCGGCTGCTGGCCGGGCTGGGGCTGGACGTCCACGAGCTCGCGCCGACCTTCCGGCGGCTGACCGCGCTGGCGCAGGACGTGCGCGACCGCCTCAAGGACCGCGGACTGGTCGTCCAGCTGCTCCTGCTGCCCCTGATGGCCGCGGCCGTCCGGCTGGAGCGGGCGGGCATCGGCTGGGGGCCGGCGCGGGCCTGGTTCGTCGTCGCGACGAGACGCTGAGGTCCCCGCCGGACGTTCAGCTCCCGGCGCGCGGGTGCGCGCGGTCGGTGTGCGCCCGCCCGACCGCCGCGGCGTCGCGCCGCAGCCGGGCGCCGGCCAGCCCGGGGAGCGCCGCCGCGGCCGCGGCCAGCGCCCGCTGCCGGGCGGGCACCCCCGGGAGCCGCACGAGGTCCAGGCAGGCGCGGCGGCGATCGGGCTCCCCGTCCAGCAGCGCCCGCTCGGCCCGCGCGAGGGCCGCCCGCCGCCGGTGGCCCGCCCGGGCCGCCGACAGCACCCGGTGCTGCTCGGGGGTCAGGCCTCCGGCGGCCTCCGCCCGGTCCAGGACGTGCACCCGCGCCGCCAGGGACCGCCACCGGTCGGCCGAGACGCTGCCGCCGTGGATCCGGTATCCGGCCAGCGGCTCCAGCACGCACCCGGCCCGGCAGCCGCCCACCAGCAGGCGCAGCCAGAAGTCCCAGTCCTCGGCCCACGGCACGTCGGCGCTCATGCCGCCGAAGCGGTGCCAGGTCTCCCGGGCCACCGCGACGTGGGCGAAGAAGAAGTTCGCGCGGAGGATCTCGGTGTCCTGCGCCACCGTCGGGAAGGGGTTGACGTCGTAGAAGCGACCGCGGCGCTCGCCGTCCCGCACGAACCAGGCGTCCGTTGTCACCAGCTCCAGGTCCGGGCGGGCCGCGACCAGGTCCCCGAGCCGCTGCAGGCGCTGCGGTTCCCACCAGTCGTCGGCGTCCAGGATGGCGACGTAGTCCCCGGTCGCCGCCGCGACGCTGACGTTGCGGGCGGTCGCCAGGCCGCTGTGCTCGATGCGGATCGACCGGACGGCGTCGCGGAAGGGCTCGAGCGCGGCGGCCAGGTCGTCGGTCGAGCCGTCGTCGACGACGACCACCTCGTGCGGCGGCTCGGTCTGGGCGAGGACGGAGCGCAGGGCCGTCCCGATCAGCGGCGCCGCCTGCCAGGCCGAGACGACGACCGAGAACGTCGGCCGCGGGCCGGGGAGGACCGGCCCGGCCGCGGCGGGGGCCATGAACGATCCTCCGTCCGTCCCGGCGGTCACGGGCGCATCGTGGCACCCCGGGAACCGCCGCGGGGGCGATCCCGGTGCCGCGGGAGGCCTCCCGCCCCTACTGTGCGGCGGGTGACCACGCCGGACACGCCTCCGCTGCGTCACTCCGTCGTGATCCCGACCCACCAGCGCCGGGACCTGGTGGTCGGCGCGGTCCGGGCCCTGCTCGCCCAGGAGGAGCCCCCGCTGGAGGTGGTCGTCGTCGTCGACGGGTCCACCGACGGGACGGCGGAGGCCCTGCGGGCGCTGACCTCGCCGACCCCGGTGCTGGTCGTGGAGCAGGACAACCAGGGGCAGGCGCGGGCGCGCAACCGCGGCGCGGAACTGGCCCGCGGGGAGCTGCTGCTCTTCCTGGACGACGACATGCTGGCCGCGCCGGACCTCCTGCGCCGGCTGCGGGAGGCGCACGAGCGCGGCGCCGACGCCGTGACCGGGCACATCCCCACGGTCCCCGGCACGGAGATGTTCCGGCTCCCCGGGGTGCTCGACTGGGCCGAGCAGCGCCGGCAGCGCCTGTCGGCCACGCCCGGGCCGCCCCCGGTCGGCGACGTCCTCGGCGGCCAGCTGTCCGTGCGCCGCGAGGTGTTCGAGGCCCTGGGCGGCTTCGACGACCGCCGCTTCACGATCGGCGGCGCCTACGGCGGGGAGGACGGCGACCTGGCCCACCGCCTCCTGGCCGGCGGCCACCGGGTGGTCTTCGCCCCGGACGCGGTCAGCTCCCAGGTCAACGTCGTCCCCCCGCGGACCTATCTCCGGAACTGGCACCAGGCGGGCGCCTCGGACGCCGTGTACCTGCGCAAGCACCCCTCCCAGCGCGCCGAGATCGCGCGCAGCAAGAGGCCGCTGGAGCGCTGGAACCGCCGGGTGATCCGCCCGCTGGCCCGGGTGCCCGGCCTGCGCTCCGCCGTCGCCGCGGTGGCCAGTCCCCTCGCCGCCGCCGTGGCCCGGCGGCGTCCCGAGGACCGGTGGGCCGCCGCCCTCTTCTTCAAGGTCCGCAACCTCGAGTACTGGCGGGGCCTGGAGATGGCCGGCGGCCTGCCGGAGGTCCGCGCCTTCCGCGTCCTCTGCTACCACGCGGTCGCGGACCTGGCGGGGACGAGGCTGGCGGAGTACGGGGTCCCGCCCGAGGACCTGCGCCGTCACCTGCGGCTGCTCCGGCGCGTGGGCTACCGCTTCGTCTCCCTCGAGGAGGCGCTGCGCGCCGTCCGCGGCGAGCCCGGGGTGCCGCGGCGAGCCGTGCTGGTCACCTTCGACGACTGCTACCGCGACCTGGTGGACGCCGGGCTGCCCGTGCTCGAGGCCGAACGCGTGCCCGCCGCGGCGTACGCGGTCGCGGGCCTGGTCGGGCGGACCAACCGGTGGGACGCCGCGACCGGCGCGCCCGAGCTCCCCCTCCTCGACGCCGGCGGGCTGCGGGCCCTGCAGGCGGCCGGGATGGAGGTGGGGGTGCACGGGGCCTCGCACACGCCGCTGCCCCGGCTGGCGGGGCACCCCCGGGACCTGGCCGCCGAGACGCGGGGAGCCGTCGACACCCTCGCGGAGCTCGGCCTGGCCCCGCTGCGGACGTTCGCCTACCCGCACGGGGAGCACGACGCCGCCTCGCGCGGGGCCGTGGCGGCCGCCGGTCTGGAGGCGGCCTTCACCGTCACCCCGGGCGTCGTCCGTCCCGGCGCCGACCCCCACCGGCTGCCGCGGATCGAGATCCTGCGCGGCGACGGCTCGGGCCTGCGCTTCCTGCTGGTGGTGTGGTCCGCCGGCCGGCTCCGCGGGCTCGGGACGGCGCGCCGCCTCGGCCGCCGGCTCCGGCGCCGCCTCCGCGCGGTCCGCGCAGGCGCAGCCGCCCGCTACGGATCGTGACCGCCACGCTCGGCGCCGGACCGGCCGCGGCCGGACCGGGCGGAGGACGCAGCGCCCGCCGCCGACGCCGTCGCTAGGGTCCCGCGCCATGCCGCCCCTCGTCCCGGCGCCCCGGCCCGAGGCGGGCGGGCCACGCGGCGGCACGGCACGCCGACCGGGGCTGCTCCCGCGGCTGACCGGGCTGCGGGCCTTCGCGGCGCTGGCCGTCTTCGTGGTGCACCTCGACGCGCACGACGTGGCCGCGCTGCCCTGGGGGGTGTCCGAGGTCGGCGGCACCGGCGTCGGGTTCTTCTTCGTCCTCTCCGGGTTCGTGCTGGCGTGGGGGACCGAGCCCCGCCTGCCGGCCCGCACGTTCTACCGGCGCCGCCTGGCGCGGGTGTACCCCAGCGACCTCGCCACGCTGGCCGTCGCGGCGGCCGTGCCCGTGGTCGCCGCGGACCGCTCGGTCGAGGGGGCCGTCGCCAACGCGTTCATGGTCCAGGCCTGGTTCCGGGACGACGACGTCGTGTACGCGATGAACGGCGTCTCCTGGTCGCTCAGCTGCGAGGCCTTCTTCTACGCGGTCTTCCCGCTCGCCGTGCTCGCGGTGCGGCGCTGCCCCCGCTGGACGAGCTGGTCGCTGGCCGGCCTCGGCCTCGGGCTCGCCGCGGCCGCCGCCCTGGTGGCCCCGAGCCTGGCCGACCACCTGCCGCCGGTCCGGCTCAGCGAGTTCCTGCTGGGCCTCGTGGCCGGCGTCGCCTTCCGCGACGGCTGGCGGCCACGGGTGCCCGGGCTGCTCGCCGGGACGGTCCTCGTCGTCGCCCTCGGGGTGAGCGCGGCGGTGCGGGCCCCGGTGATCAACGCGATCATGGCGGTGCCGTTCCTGCTGGTCGTCCTGAGCGCGGCCGGCCGGGACCTGACCGGGAGCGGAGGGTGGCTCGCGAGCCGGGCGCTGGTCCTCGCCGGAGAGGCGTCGTTCGCCTTCTACCTCGTCCACGAGCTCGTCATCGTCAACCTGACCCGGGTGCTCCCCGAGGACAGCGCCGTGCAGGTGCCCGTCATCGCGACGGCGGCCGTTCTCGCCGCGGTCGCGCTCCACCTGCTGGTGGAGCGTCCCGGCAACCGGCTCCTGCGGGACCGCGCACCGAGCCTCGCGCTCGGGGTGCCCGCGCCGGAGAGCGCCCGGGAGGGCAGCGCCCCGACGGCGGGGCTCAGCCCGCCGTCGTGACCCGCCGGCGGCCCCTGGCCACCCGGCCCCGCTCGCGCCGCCTCGCGGACCGCGCGGGGACACCGGTGAGGACGACGCCGAGCACGTGGGCGCCCACGCCCTCGAGCGCGGCGGTGGCCTCGACCAGCGGGTCCCTGCCGGTCCGGCCCGAGCGGACGGTGAGCAGGACCCCGTCGACGCGGGAGGCGAGGCCGGAGGCATCGGCGTACTCCAGCAGCGCGGGGGTGTCCACCAGGACGAAGTCGCTCTTCTCCCGGAGCTGGTCGACCAGGACGGCGACGTCGTCGGCGGAGAACAGCTCGCCGGGGTCGGCCGGGGGCCGGCCCGCGGTGATGACCGAGACCTTCCCGCTCCCCCAGGGCCTCAGCACGTCCGCGAGGTCGGCCTCACCGCGCAGGACCTGGGTCAGCCCGACGTCCCCGGGCACCTGCAGCCGCTGGGCGAGGCTCGGGTGGCGCAGGTCGGCCTCGACGAGCACCACCCGCCGGCCCGCCTCCGCGACGGCGAGAGCGAGGTTGACGGCGACCGTCGACCTGCCCTCCCCCCTGCCCGCGCTGGCGACCACGACCGCCCCGGGCTGCTCCTCGGGGTCACCGTGCAGCAGCCGGTTGCGCAACTGCCGGAAGGACTCCGCCACGGCCCGGTCCCGGGCGGCCCCGGCCGGTCGCCCCGCCGCCAGCGCCGGGGACCGGGCGACGCTCGCGACCGGAGGCGGGCAGCCGAGTTCCGCCAGGTCCTCCGGGGACCGCACCGAGCGGTCCAGCAGGCCGCGGACGACCGGGAGGGCGAGCCCGACCAGGGCCCCGAGGACCACCCCGACCACCACGTTGCGGACCGGGTCCGGGGAGATCGGGGACCCGGGCAGCTCGGGCTCCTCGACGACCGTGACCCGCACCGGTGAGGGCTGTGCCTGCCCGGGCGTCGTCTCCAGTTCCGCGACCATCGGCGGGAACTGGGACGCGACCGATCGGGCGATCCGCTGGGCCTCCTCGGGCGTGGACGCGGTGACGGTCACGGTGAGCAGGACCGTGTCGGGCACGGTCACGACGCTGATCTGGCCGGCCAGCCGACCGGGCGGGGTGTCGATGCCGGTGTCCTCGACGACCCGGCGGGCCAGGGCCCTGCTGTTCGCGAGCCGGGCGTAGGACGCGAGCCGCTGCTCGGAGAACTGGCTGCCCTGGATGGCGGCGGCCGCCGTGGAGGTCTCGCTGCTGGCGACGAACATCTGGACGTGCGAGGCGTAGGTCGGGGTCTGGATGTCGGTCAGGTAGTACGCCGCGCCGCCGCCGACGACCATCCCGACGATGGCCAGCCACCAGGCGGCCCGCAGTGCGACGAGGACGTTGCGAACGCTCACTCGTTCTCCATCCGTCGTCGACGGGGCTCGTCCGCGGACCTCGATCCGGGAACAGACCGGGACCATAGGGGAGAAGCCGCCGGAGCACGAGGGGGTCGACCGCGCCGCCACCAGGCCGGCCGCGGGCCGACGACCCCGCCGGATCAGTCCGGTGCGGGCGTCGGCCCGGCCGGTCGGCCGGACGCGAGCACGGTGGCCCCGGACGCCGTCCCGGCCGCCGGACCTCCCTCGCCCAGGCTCATCGACACCAGCGTCGCGAGCGTGAGACAGGCGAACCCGGCGAAGAACTGGGGGCTGGTGACCGAGTCGGCGATGAAGGCCATGCCGAAGAGGAAGCCGGCACGGGCGCAGTCCCCGCGGCGTCCCGCGCCCCGGGTCACGGCGCGCCGCAGGAGGAGGGCGAGCAGGGCACCGAGGGCGACCGCCGCCCCGGCCGCCCCCAGCCACCCGCCCTCACCGAGGACGGTGGCCCAGGAGGCGTCGTGCAGGAACTGCGGCCGCGCCTCGCTGAAGCCGAACGCGTCCGCCATCCCGTACTCGGCGTAGACCGGGCTGTAGTAGGTGATCGACGCCTCGCTGCCGAAGGACCCGAAGCCCCCGCCGAACGGGAGGTGGCGCCCGGCGAGCGAGCCGGCCGTCTGGTACAGGATCTGGCGCGCCGACCGCTCGTCCCCGAACAGGACCGGGGCCCGGGCACGGAAGAGCGGTCCCCCCAGGTACGTGACGGCAGCGCCGCCGACGACCAGGGCGACCGGCGTGGCCCACCGCAGCCGCGAGGGCGACACCGCCAGCCGCCCGACGAGCACGAGGACCAGGTCCACCAGGGTCTTGAGCCGGAGGGAGAGGACCGCCCCGACGCCGGTCACCGCCGCCGCCAGCAGGCGTCTCCTGCTCAGGGGGTGGGCGGCGACGAGCCCGCTCATCGCGAAGATCATGAAGACCGAGTACTGGGAGGGCTCCCGGAAGATGCTCGTGACGACGTCCTGCCCCAGCCGGACCCGTCGCTGCGCCCCGAGGACCCGGTAGACCAGCCCCGGCTCGACCAGCTGCACGAGGGCGACCACGACCACGAGCCCGATGAGCACGGCCGCCACCCGCTGGGCGCGGCGGATGTCGTCCTCCGACCAGCGGAACTGCGTGGTGACGAAGAGGCAGACCAGCAGCTTGCACCCCAGCCAGGTGCCGAGCAGGACCGCGGGAGCGACCACGCCCGCGAGGACCGCACCCAGCACCCCGGCCACCCCGAACACGAACAGGCCGCAGAAGGCGACGACCAGCGACCGCGGCAGTCCGGTGCAGCGCACGCCGGTGAGGACGACGACGACGAGCGCCACACCGAGGGCGATGTCGTCCAGCGAGCTCATGACCGAGCCCACCGGCCCGTCGCCGGCCAGCAGGGCGAACGTCCGGTTCAGCGCGAAGACGAGCCACAGCACGACGAGCGCCCGGGTGTCCCGCCGGGCCAGGAGCCTGACCCAGATGGCGATGGCGGCGCACGCCACGGCCCCGGCGACCACCGCCACGGGGGCCCACCACGCGACGAGCAGCGAGGTGGACAGCGCCAGCGTCGCCGCGGCCACCAGGACGACGTCGGCGAGCGCCCGCAGCCATGCCACGGCCGCCGGTCGGCCGGTCGGACGCGACCGGTGGGCGCCGTGCCGCTGGGCGCCGTGCCGGTGGTCCCCGTGCGCGCTCATCCTGGGCTCCCGATGGCCTCGATGGCGCGGCAACGTAGCAGCCTCGTCACCTGCCGGTCACCCCGGAGACGCGAGCGGCCACGGCGGCCGGCGGGGCTGCCCGCGCCCCGCTCCGGGCCGCTCGCACCGCTGTCAGTCGATCACGTCGCGTCACGAACCTGAGCTTTGAAGGGTCCGGCGCGAGGGGGACGGGCCGGAATCCCCCTAACCGTTCCCCCGCCACTGGACAGCGGCCGTCACGGAAGGCAATGTGACCCGGGCCATAACGAGCCAGGCCGCCAGGCCGCGGCCGCTCCGACGGGCCCCTGTTGGTGGGATGACGCTGACGCTGGGTGACACCCGATGTGCACCGGCACTGTCCCGATGCGGTGACCCTCCGTGCTCGCGATGGCTCGGAACGTCGGATGCACCAGCCTCGAGCGAGACGCATGGGGGTCGGCATGGAGACGGAAGCAGCGCCGCGGGTGGGGGTCGCCGGGATCGGCTACTGGGGTTCGAAACACGTCCGGGTGCTGCAGGGTCTGGACCGCGTCGCCTCGGTCGTCGCCATCGACCCCCGTCGCGACCGTCTCGAGGCGATCCGCAGGACCTTCCCCTCCGTCCTGCCGTTCACCAGCCTCCGCGACGCCCTCCCCGCGATCGACGCGCTGGTCGTCGCGACCCCACCGACGACGCACCTCCCCCTGGCGCTGCAGGCGATCCGGGCGGGCAAGCACGTCCTGGTCGAGAAGCCCCTCGCCACGTCGTACCTGGCGGCCAAGGCGCTCGTCGACGCCGCGAACGACCACGGCGTCCGCCTCATGGTCGGCCACACCTTCGAGTACAACAGCGCCGTCTGGAAGCTCGTCGACCTGGTGCGCGGCGGGGAACTGGGCGATCTGTACTACATCGACAGCGCACGCCTGAACCTCGGCCTCTACCAGCCCGACGTCAACGTCATCACCGACCTCGCCCCGCACGACGTGTCGATCGTGAACCTGCTGATGGGTCGCCTGCCCACCACGATCCAGGCGTGGGGTTCCCGCCATGCCCACCACCGCTTCGAGGACGTGGCCTACATCCGGATGTCCTACGACGACATCGGGGTCTCGGCGAACATCCACATCAGCTGGCTGGACCCCTGCAAGGTCCGCCGGGTAACCGTCGTGGGCAGCAGGAAGATGGCCGTCTACAACGACCTGGCGGCCGAGGAGAGGGTGCGGATCCACGACAAGGGCGTGTCCTGCCCGGGCGAGGAGCCGGACCTGAGCCAGCCTCCGACGTCCTACCGCTACGGCGACATCGTGGCTCCCTTCGTCCCGGCGCAGGAACCGCTCGCCGCCGAGGACGACCACTTCGTGGAGTGCATGACCGCCGACGTCCCCTGCCGCACCGACGGGGTCAACGGTCTCGCGGTCGTCGAGGTCCTCGAGGCCGCCCAGGCCTCGCTGGAACAGGGCCGGCCGGTCCGGCTGGACAGGCTGGCCGAGGCGCGCGTCCGCTCCAACGGCTCGCTGGTCCCCATCGGCTGACCGGCCAGATGCGAGACAGCGGGGACGCCCCCATCCCCTTCGCCGACCTCGGCAGGCTGACGCGCGAGATCCGGCAGGACGTCGACGCCGCCCTCGCCCGGGTCATCGACTCCCACCGCTTCATCGGCGGGGAGGTGGTGGAGCGGTTCGAGGAGGAGTGGGGCCGGTACTGCGGGTCGGCGGAGGCGGTCGCCGTGGCGAACGGCACCGACGCGCTGCACCTGGCCCTCCGCGCGCTGGGCGTGGGCCCCGGGGACGAGGTCGTCCTCCCCGCGAACACCTTCGTCGCGACGGCGGAGGGCGTCGTCCTCGCCGGTGCCACCCCCCGGTTCGCCGACGTCGACCCGGACACCCTGCTGCTCACCGCGGAGACCCTGGGAGCAGCCCTCACCCCCCGCACCCGAGCCGTGATCGTCGTGCACCTGTACGGACAGGTCGCCGACATGGACGCCATCGGGCGCGTGGCCGAGGCCGCCGGGATCACGGTCGTCGAGGACGCGGCGCAGGCCCACGGCGCCAGCCGGGCCGGTCGCCGGGCCGGCACCACCGGCACCGCGGGGTGCTTCAGCTTCTATCCGGGCAAGAACCTCGGCGCCTTCGGGGACGCGGGCGCGATCGTCACTGACGACCCGGAGCTCGCCCGGCGGCTCCGGTCGATGCGGGACCACGGCCGGGCCGCCGGTTCCCACCACGACCACGACCTCCTCGGGACCAACAGCCGCATGGACGCCCTGCAGGCGGCCGTCCTCCTCGCGAAGCTGCCCCGGCTCGACGGCTGGACCGCCGCCCGGCGGGCCGCGGCGGACCGCTACCGGGCCCTGCTCGCACACCACCGGCTGGTCGCCGACACCTCCGGCGGTGGCCACGCCTACCACCTGCTGGTCGCGCGCGTGCCGGGCCGCGACGAGGTCCGCCGCCGGCTGGCCGACGCGGGCGTCGAGACCGGCCTGCACTACCCCGTCCCGTGCCACCTGCTCAGGCCCTACCGGGACTTCGCCGCCGGGCCGCTGCCCACGGTGGAACGCGCGGCCGCGGCGATCCTGTCGCTGCCGATGCACCCGTACCTGAGCGCCGAGGAGATCGCCCGCGTCTGCGACCTGCTCGAGAACGCCGTCCGCACGGAGGAGGACTCGGATGTCGCCTGAGGCGGACCTCGGACCCGGGCTGCACGCCGATCCCGACGTGATCATCGGCTACCCCGCGGCGCGGCCGGTCTGCGAGCGCCTGGCGATCGGACCGGACGCGCGGCTGCGGAGCGGCACGGTCGTCTACCAGAGCTCGACGATCGGCGCCCGGTTCGAGACGGGCCACCACGTCGTCATCCGGGAGCAGTGCTCGATCGGCGACGACGTGACCGTGTGGAGCGGTTCGGTCGTCGACTACGGCTGCCGGATCGGCAGCGGAGTGAAGATCCACGCCAACTGCTACATCGCGCAGTTCACCGAGATCCAGGACGGAGCCTTCCTCGCCCCGGGCGTCACGATCGCGAACGACCTGTACCCGGGCAGTGCCGCCTCGCAGGAGGTGATGTCCGGCCCGTCCATCGGGGCGGGCGCCCAGATCGGCGTGAACGCCACCATCCTCCCGTTCGTCCGGATCGGCGCAGGCGCCCTCGTCGGAGCGGGGTCGACCGTCACCCGTGACCTCCCCGAGGGCGCCGTCGCGTTCGGGAACCCCGCCGTGGTGCGCGGATGGGTGCGCGACCTGGAGCGCATCGAGCGCCGGGTGGAACGGGACCCGGGCTCGGCCGCGCCCTTCCGGTTCGCGCGGAGGCACTCGTGACCCACCGGATGCGGACCAGGCCCCCGCTCATCCCGACGGCGGCGCCCGCCCGTCCCACCGGGGAGGTGCGCGACCCCGCAGGCGGCCCCCGCCCCGGCCTGCCGAGAGTCCTCGACGTCGCGATAGGCGGCGCGGCGCTGCTCCTGCTGGCGCCGCTGATGGCCGGCCTCGCCGTCCTCATCCGCTGGACGTCCCCGGGGCCGGCCCTCTTCCGGCAGGTCCGGCTGGGGAGGGACCAGGAACCGTTCGTGATGCTGAAGTACCGCACGATGCACGTGGCGTGCGACGACCGCCTGCACCGGGAGTACGTCCGCTCGTTGCTGAGCGAGACCACCGAGGCCCGCCCCGACGGCGAGCTGTTCAAGCTGGGGCAGGACCCCCGGGTCACGCCCCTGGGCCGGGTGCTGCGGCGGACGAGCCTCGACGAGCTCCCCCAGCTGGTCAACGTCCTGCGCGGGGAGATGGCCCTCGTCGGCCCCCGGCCCGCGCTGCCGTGGGAGGCGGCCATGTTCTCCCCGCGCCACCTCCGGCGCTTCGACGTCCGTCCGGGGCTCACCGGGCTGTGGCAGACGAGTGGCCGCAGCAGGCTCACGATGACCCAGGCCCTGGACCTCGACGTCGAGTACGTCGAGCGGCGCTCCCTGCGGCTGGACGCCGAGATCCTGGTCCGGACGGTCGGCGTCGTGCTGAGCCGGGAAGGTGCGCGGTGACCGCGGCAGGTGCGCTGAGCCGGGCGGTACCGCCCGTCCCGTCCACGGTCGCCGGCTGACCCCATGACCGGCCCTCCGATGCCCGCGGGAGAACCGGCGTGGGAACGGTGCCTGCGGCGGGGGCTGGACCTGGTCGTGGCAGGGGCCGGACTGCTGCTGACCGCTCCGCTGTGGGCGGTCGTGGTCCTGGTGATCCGGTGGGACAGCCCGGGTCCGGCGATCCTGCGCCAGCGGCGGATCGGGCTGGGCGGTGCCCCCTTCACGCTCTACAAGTTCCGGACCATGCGGACCGGGGGCAGCGACGGCGCGCACCGCCGGCTGATCGAGGCCGAGCTGCGCGGTGAGGACACCGTGCGCGGAGGGAGCACCAAGCTCGACGAGGACCCGCGCGTCACCCGGCCGGGACGCCTCCTCCGCCGCAGCAGCCTGGACGAGCTCCCGCAGCTGGTGAACGTCCTGCGCGGGGACATGGCACTGGTCGGTCCGCGCCCCTGCCTGCCCTGGGAGGCGGAGATGTTCCCGCCCCGGTACGCCTGCCGCCTGGCCGTGCGACCGGGGCTGACCGGTCTGTGGCAGGTCCGGGCGCGGAGCAGCGTGGGCACCCTCGAGATGCTCGAGATGGACGTGGAGTACGTACGCACCCGGTCCCTGGCGGGTGACGTGCGCCTCCTGCTCGCGACGCTGCCGGCCCTGTGGTCGGGCGGTGCCCGGTGACCGCGACCCGCCCGGTGCCGACCGTCCGCCGGGTCGATCCTCGCTGCGACCCTGCCTGGCGCGAGCTGGCGTCGGGACCGTGCGGGAGCCTGTTCACCGCCCCGCCCTGGATCGCCGCGGTCAGCGAGAGCTTCGACCTCGTCCCCGAGGCGTCCGTCGCGATCGACGCGAGCGGGCGGCCGCGCGCCGGCGTCGCGTGGGTGGACATCCGCGACCTGCGCGGGGGTCGCCGGGTGGCCCTGCCGTTCAGCGACCGGGCCGATCCGCTGCTCGACGACGACCGGCTCTGGCCGCTGGTGGCGGCGGCACCGCTGGCCGGGGACCTCCCCTTCTCGCTCCGCTGCCTGCAGACCTCCGCCGCCGCCACCGACCCGGCGCTCAGCACGGTCGGTGCGGCGGCGTGGCACCTGACACCGCTCGACCGCGACCTCGAGGTCCTCCGCCGGGCCCTGCGCCCGGCGACCCGTCGCAACATCGCCAGCGCGGCGCGTGCCGGGGTGCAGGTGGTCCTGCGCGCCGACCGCGGTGCCATCGACGAGTACCACCGGCTGCACCTCGAGCTCCGCCGGAACAAGTACCGGCTGCTCGCCCAGCCCCGGGAGTTCTTCCGGGGGATCTGGAGCCGGTTCGCGCCGCTGGACGGCATCCGGACCGGCCTGGCGCTGGTCGACGGTCAGCCCGTGGCCGGCGCGGTCTACCTGATCTGGCGGGACACCGTCTACTACAAGTTCGGCGCGTCCCGAGCGGAGTACCTCCCGGTCCGCCCCAACGACGCGCTGCACTGGGCCGTCATCGAGTGGGCGCACGCGCGGGGGCTGTCGGCGCTGGACTGGGGCCGCTCCGACCTCGACCAGCCGGGCCTGATCGCCTACAAGCGCGGCTGGGCGTCGACGGAGGGCAGGATCGTCCACCGCGCCACCGGCGGGCACCCCGTCGAGCGCACCGCGCAGGTCGACGCCCTCCTCGCGACTGTCACCGACCTGCTCACCGACCCGGCCGTCCCCGACTCCGTCCTCGAGCGGGCCGGGCAGGCCCTCTACCGGTTCTTCGGCTGAGGCCCCCGTGGAACGCCCCTGCCCGACCGGATGTCAACCGCCTCCGCGGAGGGGAGGTGCCTCGTGACTCACACACTGCCCTTCCCGGATCGCATCGGGAACGGCATTCCCCCCAGCCAGGCATCAACGCTGTCAGCCCGCAGGTCGTCCGGGTGCTCGTCGACTCCAGTCGCTACGCCGCCTGCGGGTCGACGGGACGGCCACGCTGCCCGGTGACGACCCGCTGCTCGACGGCCAGGCCGGAGTGCAGCTCATCGGTCACCCACCGCTCTCCAGGATCGGACCGCGCGGCGCTGCGCAGCCCGGCCGCCGGCCCACCGTCCTCCGCTCATCCCGGACCGCCGCCCAGCGCCCGTCGGGCGGCGAGCATCCTCGCCGCCCGACGGGCGACCCGCCCGGACAGCGACGGCGGCGCGTGCAGGCAACGATCTGGCAGCTGCCACCGGCGCAGCACCTCCCTGCTGGCCTCGACGTCGTAGTCGACCGACAGGAACTCGACCACCGCCCGTGAGCTGTCGTAGAGGGCGAACCGACTGCGGGGCCGACGCTCTCGCTGTCGGGACTGCCCGACGCTGCCCGGGTTCAGCAGCCGCGGGCGGTCCTGGGGTAGCCGCACGACGCCACGCGCCGGGCGCCCTCCCTCCGCCGCCACCACACACCACTGTCGATGGGTGTGCCCGAGGACGAGGGTGTCGATGCCAGGGGCCTCCTCCGGCAACCGGGACAGGAGTTCCTGGGCGCGGCGCTCCCCTCTGACGTACTCCTCGGGACTGTCCAGGGACCCGTGCGTGACCAGCAGGCTGCCCGTCTCGAGCCGGACCGGCAGCGCCGCGAGGAAGGCACGGCCGTCGGGCGACAGCAGCGAGCGGGTCACCTCGGCGGCGCGCCGGGCCAGCTCGGGGAAGCGAGTGGCGGGCAGGCGGTCGAGCACGAACAGGTCGTGGTTGCCGAGCACGCACCGCGCCCCCGCGGCTCTCAGGGCGGCCAGGCACTCGTCCGGCTGACCGCCGTAGCCGACGAGATCCCCGGCTACCAGCAGTTCGTCGACCCCCCGGCGCTCGAGCGACCGGAGGGCTGCCTGCAGCGCCGGGAAGTTGGCGTGCACGTCTGACAGGAGCCCGACCCGCATCAGTCGGCCCGGGCGGGCTCGCGCCCGGGTCCTCGCCGGCGGGTGCGCGGGGCGGCCCTGGACAGCCACCGCATCGGGTCACCGATCGCCCACGTGTCGCACCCGGCCACCCACCGCAGCCAGGCCCCCAGGCCGATGCCCTCTTCACGTGCCGCCAGCAGGTCACGGTCGACCCTGCACCAGGTCACGCCTGGTCGGGCCGCCGTCACAGGCGGGCGCGGCAGCCCCATCAGATCGGCCCAGACGACCGCAGGGATGTTCACCCCCGCCACCGCGCCCACGTGGTGCCAGAGGTTGAAGCGCGGGTTCACCTCGAGCAGCCAGAGCCGCCCCTCGGGGTCACGCTTGAAGTCGAACTTCGCGACGCCGCGCAGACCGAGGGTCCGGGTGAGGGCACGACCGAGGTCCGCGACATCAGAGGCAGCCGTCGTGGTCAGTGCGGAGGAGTGGCCCAGCGACCGGGGATGGGTGCGCAGCTTTCTCCCGGTGAACTCGGCGGCGACCTCGCCGGCGGGGTCGACGTACACGTGATAGCTCTCGACGTTGGACTCCGGACCGGGCAGGTGCTGCTGGACAAGCACGCGGGCATGGTGCGGGGCCAGTCGCGCCACGAGGTCTCGAAGCTCACCACGCCCGTGCACGAGCAGCGCCTTGCCCGAGGTCACGGTCCGCCACTCGCTCTCCCGTCGCACCGGCTTCACGATCACAGGGAAGTCCATGTCCAACGACTCCGGCAGGGCTCCGGACAGGTCCAGGACCGCCGTCGGCGGGACGGGGAGGTCCAGCCGGCCAGCCAGCTCCTGGAAGGCCGCCTTGTCGGCCAGCTTCTCGACGAGGTCCGCGTCCGGGACGACGAACCGGAGTCCTCCCGCGAGCTCCACCCGGTGCCGCGATACGAAGAGCAGGTCCTCGTCCTCCTCGTAGAACAGGGCAACGGGGCCCGGCGCGCGCCCGGCGTGCCGCAGCAACAGCGACACGAGGGCGGCCTCGTCGCCACCGGGCCGGTCCAGCCAGCCCGACGTCGCCGGGGAGAACCGGACCAGTGAGAAGCGCCCCGACACGGCCGTGACCGGCGCCCCGGTCGCGCGCAGCGGTGCGGCCAGGTCCGGGTCCCCCAGGAGCACCGCAGAGCCCCGTGTCCTGTCCAGCACGCTCCTCACCGCACTCGACGCCGCTCGTCGCCATGGTGGACGGGGACACCCACCGGGGCCGACAGCTGAGCAACCGTGCTTCTCGGGTCGAGGTCGACACCGACCCGGAGAGCGACGTACCGCTCACGCCAGCGCGTCACCACCTCCCCCGGGTCGCGAGGCAGCGGGTGGGCACCTGCCCTGGAACGCCGGCTCGATCCCAGCAACGCCCCGTCCTCGGCGCACAGCATGAGGCGCACCGATCCCCCGGAACTGCGGCAGACGACCCGCCCCGTCAGCCGACACCTCCTGGGGAGCCGACGTGTGGCTGACGGCGACCTGCCGGCCGGCTGGGCCGACGGGCCGCCCGGCCTCGACCAGCGAGAGTCCCGCGAGCAACTCCCGAGTGACCTCCCGCTGGACTGCGACGAACGAGGACCACCAACAGGCGGCGGAGGAGGAGCTCGCCAGCAAGGAGGGCTGGTGGAAGGAGGTCGCATCCGGGGCGCCGACCACGAAGCCGCCCACTGCGGATCGTCGAGGCCGCGACGTCGAGAACTGGGGCGTCCTCCGCCGGGCATGCGTCAGCTCACCACAGGCTGGCGGACCCTCGCAAGGACCCCCGGACCGCCCCCGGCGCCGCCCCGTTCCGCCGCTCACAGCGAGCAGGTCGTGACACCGTCACGGCCAGCCGGGTCCTGCCCCGTCCTGGAGCAGTCCCGGTGCCGCACCGACACCCGGCCAGCTCGGCGGCCTGCCCGCCACCAGCCCTGCAGGATCGGGACGCAGCGCCGCCCGAGATGACCGCCGCCGCGGTGAGCAGGGACCGGCACGGCCGCCGACCCCTCGCCGAGCCAGCCCGGCGACCGCCCGCCCGGAGCGACCATCAGCGCGGTGCCCACGGGGACCCGCCGGTCAGGGCATCGCGGATGGAGACGTGCACCCCGGGGCCGATGATCGGATGGCACTCGACACGCCCTCCGACCTCCGCCACCGTGGTGCCGTGGCACCCTCCCTGACCTACCTGCAGCGACTGACCGCCTTGCGACGGAACCGCACGGGGGCGGGGTCGCCGTCCACCGGGCGGGCGCGTCCACACGTCCTCGTCATCCTCGAGAACCTCCCCCTCGGGAACGACATCCGGGTGCGCAAGGAGGTCGACGACCTGCTCGCGGCCGGATACCGCGTCTCCGTCATCTGCCAGTCCGGGTGGAAGAACGACGAACTGCGCACCCTGCCGGGGTTGACCCTGTGGGAGTACCCGGCCCCCGTTGAACCACGGGGCCTCGTGGGATACGTGAGGGAGTACGCCGTGTCCCTGGCGTGGGCGGCGGTGCTGTCCGCGCGCGTGCGCCGGCGCGGCACCGTCGACGTCCTGCAGCTGATCCAGCCGCCGGACACGTACCCGCTGCTGGCCTGGGCGCACAAGCGCCTGGGCGCCGCGGTCCTCGTCGACCAGCACGACCTCATGCCCGAGCTGTTCGACCTCCGCGGGGATCGCGGCGGGCGGCCGGTGCGGGCCCTGCTCGGCCGGCTCGAGCGCTGGACCCAGCGGGTCGCCGACGAGACCGTCTGCACCAACGAGTACCAGCGCGCCCGCCTGCTGGCCGCCGGCGGGACCCCCGACCGCGTCACGGTCGTCCGCAACGGTCCGGTCCTGGACCGGGTCCGGGTCGCGGAGCCGGACGAGGCGCTGCGGGCCGGCCACCGGCAGCTGTGCTGCTGGATCGGCAAGATGGGCCGGCAGGACCGGGTCGACCTCGCCGTGCGGGCCGTCCACCACGCCGTCGAACTCGGCGCGGGAGACGTGCAGTTCGTCTTCCTCGGTGACGGGGAGTGCCTCGACGAGGCGCGGGAGCTGGCCGCGCAGCTCGGGCTCGACCACTGCGTCTCCTTCCCCGGGTGGGTCCCCGAGGCCACCGTGTTCGCGCATCTCGCGACGGCCGATCTCGGCCTGGACGCCTCCCTGCAGGCGGACGTCTCGCCGATCAAGGTCTACGAGTACATGGCCTTCGGGGTCCCGTTCGTCTCGTTCGACCTCGGGGAGACCCGGGCGGTCGGCGGGGAGGCGGGCAGCTACGTCCCGCCGGGCGACGCGGAGGCCCTCGGGCGCGAGCTGGCGGCAGTGCTGGCGGACCCCGACCGCCGCCGCTGCATGGGCCGGGTCGGACGCGACCGGGTGCGGGACGAGCTGGCATGGGAGCACCAGGGGCGCAGGTACCTCGAGGTCGTGGCCCGGCTGTGCGCCCGGCCGCCGGGCCGGCTCCGCGGGGCCTGAGGGCCCGGCGACCCTGGGATCAGCCGGCGGGCACCTGCCAGCCGGTCGTGTCCAGCCCGGTGAGCCGCGCCACCGCGGGCGCCACGTCCGCGAGCTGCTCGCGGAGGCTGCCGCGGACGTCGGGAGGCAGCTCGCCGGTCCGGTCCAGGGAGGCCGCCCGCGCCCGCCGGACCAGCTGGCGGACGGCGGGCGGTGCGACGCGGGACAGCGGTGCCCGGAGGCGCTGCGGGGCCCACAGCACCCGGGTGAGCAGGTCCAGCCGCGGGACGCCGGAGGCGTTGACCTCCCCGGCCAGGACCGACGGCGAGAAGCCGGCACCGTCCAGTCCGAGGAAGGCGTACACGCCGGACATCGCGCCGGCGGCGTCCGCGCGCAGCGCCTCGGTCGTCAGCACGTGCAGCTGCTCGGCGGGGAAGGTCTCGAGGTACTCCTGCAGCCCGTGCTGGTAGCGGCCCGCACCGACGTACCACCACATCGGCCCGTAGCCCTCCCGCCGCCGCCGCTCCTCGGCCGCGAGGCCGTCCCGGACGTCGTGCAGGGGTTCGCGCCCCTTGCTGCGCTGGTACTGCCAGGCCGAGTAGGCGCGCTCGACCGGGTCCCGCAGGATCAGCACGACCCGCACGTCGGGGCGTCGCCGGTGGATCGCGCTCGCGACGCCGGGCAGGGTCAGGTACATCGCCGAGGCCTCACCCCGCGCCCGCGTCCCCGCGGCCGCGAAGAGGTCCTGGTACGCCGCCCAGTCCGCCACGTTCTCGCGCGCGAACCCCTGGTCACCCGGACCCCGGAAGTCCAGGGCGCCTCGCTGGACGGCGAAGTAGTTGGGTTCCTTCGGGCTGCACATGAACACCGCGGGGTGCTCCGCCAGGGCAGCGGCCAGCGCGGTCGTGCCGGCGCGCATCGCCCCGGCCACGATGAAGTCCGGCGCCACCGTCACGCCTCCTCCAGCCACGAGGGGAGCCGCCGCTCGCCGTCGCCGTCCAGCATGCCGCGCAGCGCAGCCAGGTCCTCCTGGAAGTACCGCGCCAGCCAGGCCCGGTCCGCCGGCTCGAGCCGGTCCTGCTGCCTGCGGGCGTTGATCCCGTAGTACGCCCGGCGCAGGGCGCTCTTGAGCCGCGGAGCCGTCCGCCACATCTGCTCGCCGGCCCGGTTCACCTCGAGCGCGACCCGCTGCAGCGCCCTGTTCGAGACGTCGGTGGTGACGTTGTCCTGCCGCTGCGGGGTCGAGGTCAAGGGCGGTATCCCGAGGTGTCGGCAGACCCTGGCCAGCACGGCGTCCGGGTCCCGGCGGAGGTCGTCGTGGAAGAGGACCAGCAGGCGGTCGTCGAAGTGCGCCCGCCAGTGCGGCAGGTAGTGGGAGTACAGGCCCCCGCTGAGGCCCCGCCACCCGACCATGTCGCGGGAGGACTCCGGCGACGTCCCCAGACGCTCGCACCGCCGCAGGTACTCGGGGAAGGGGATGTCCGGGTCCAGGGTCAGGCCGGCGCGGCAGAACCGCCACCACGAGAAGGCCCGTTCACCGGGCTCCCTGAGCACCACCACGACCCGGGCGTCGGGCAGCGAGGTGCCCACGACCCGCGCCATGGCCTCCCCGCCGTAGAAGTACCCGGGGGTCGCCTCGAGGAGCACCGGGCGGTGCCGCGGGTCGGGGAAGTACCTCGCGTAGTCCTGGAGGGGAGGCAGGGGTTCCCCGTACTTCACGGGGTCGAAGAAGTGGGTCTCCTTCACCGTGGAGCAGGCGACGTCGGGATGGCTCGCGAGGGCGTGGAAGAGCGAGGTCGTGCCCGCCTTGTTCACCCCGGCGATGACGGCGTTGGGCAGGTGCACCGGTCCACCTCGTCGACGGGACCGCCTCACGGCCGGGTCCCGGGCAGCCGGGGAGGGTGTGCCGGTACGCGGCGCGGGGACCGTCGGGCGACCATCTGTCCGAGCATGTGCTCCCCTCACCTCAGCAACCGTCGGTACAACTCGGCCCAGCGCGCGGTCACGACGGGTTCGGCGTAGGTGCTCCGCACGCGTGCCAGCGCTGCCCCGGCGAGCCGCTCCCGCAACTCCGGCGACGTCATGACCTCGGTGAGGGCCGTCACGAGCGCGGGGCGACTGCCCGCCTCGACGAGGACGCCGGCCGAGTCCCCGAGGACGGAGGCGACCGCACCGACGTCGCTCGCGACGACGGCGGTGCCGGCGGCCATGGCCTCCAGCACGAACATCGGCAGCGCCTCGGCCCGGGACGGCAGCACCGCGACGGCCGAGGACAGGAGCGTCTCGCGGACCACGGCTCCCGGTGTGACCCCGTGGACCTCGACCGAGTCGTCCACCTGGTCGACCGCCTCGCGCATCGGGGCCGTCACCCGCCCGAAGACGTGCAGGGTCCAGCCGGCGGCCACCTGCCGGTCCAGGTCACGCCACGCGGCCAGCAGGACGTCGGCCCCCTTCCGGGAACCCACCTCCCCCGCGAAGACCACCGCCGGTCGGCGCGCGTCCATGGACGGGACGGTCGCCGGGGCCGGCACGTCGTTGGGGATGACCACGAGACGTCCCGCGCGGACGGGGGCGACGGCGGCGTGCGCGTCGGACAGGACGTGGACGACGTGCGCCGGGGCGAACGCCGCCCACAGCGCGAGCCGGCCGGCGGCCGTCCGCCGGGCGAGGGCCGAGCTGGAGTGCCACGTGGCGCAGACCCGCCAGCCGAGCAGCCGGCCGAGCAGGGCCAGCCCGCCCTCGCGCACCGGGGACAAGCCGTTGGACACGTGGACGTGGAGCACGGCCGGCCGCCGGCGGACCCACCCCGTGCGGATCAGCCGGACGAGCGCGACCACCGCCGGCGCCTGGCGTCCGACCTGCGTCGAGGCACGGGGGTCGTAGCTCGGGAGGCCGACCAACCGGAGGGCGCCCAGGTCCCGCGACAGGTGGGTGCGGACCACCCGGGAGATGCCGCCGAGATCGCTCTCGGGTGAGTCGCCCAGGTGGACCACGACGGGTCCCGGTCCCGTCGGCACCCGGGCCGGCGCGGCGCGGACCATCGAGGGGGCGACCGCGACCGCTCCCGGGGCTCGGGTGCTGCACACGTCCGTTCCCCCTTCCGGAGGTCGACCGCACGAGGCGGTCACCCTACTGGGCCTCGGCCGCCCGAGGGGCGGCCGGCGACCGCGCCACCGGTGCGACGGCGCCCTCCTCGGCCATCCCGTCCAGCCGCCGGGAGGAGACGAGGAAGATCCAGGCACTCGTCACGGCCATCACCCCGGACGACCCCACCGCCATCCCCGCGCTCCCGGCCAGGGAGCCGCCGACCACCAGCGCCACGACGGTGAGCGCCGCGGTCACGGTGCTGGTGAGCGAGAACGCGGTCGACCACCCACGCATGAGCAGCAGGGTCGGGGCCAGCCCCGTGGCGGCGTTGACCGAGAAGCCGAGGGACAGCAGCACCACCAGGCCCTTCACCGGCCCGAGGTCCGCGCTGACGTGCTCCAGCCAGCTCGCCGGGAACAGCAGCACCCCGAGGAGCACGGGGGCGTAGAACGCGACGCAGGCGAACTGCGAGCGGCGACGGAGCTCCCGGAGCTCCCCGGCGGTCCGCGCGCGTGCGAAGGCGGGGCCGAAGTACGCCGACAGCGACACCAGGATCGTGGTGGCGAACCCGGCCACCCTCAGCGCGAGGCCGAGCTGGCCCGTCTCCTCGGCGCTCAGGAACAGCGGCGCCAGGGCGAGCGGCGCGTTCGACGTCACCACGTTCGCGACGGCCCCCAGGGACACCGCCAGGATCTCCGCGTACATCGACCACGGCGTCCGCCAGGGAGCCGACCAGGCGGTCCCGATGGAGTTCCGGCCGCGTGCGGTCCCGACGACGGCGAGGACGGTGGCGCCCCAGATCGCCGCGATGTAGGACAGCCGCAGGGCCTCGAGCGTCACGAGGCCCGTCGCCGCGTGCAGCACCAGGGCGGTCACGAGGACCACGAACGGATGGCTGGCCGTGTCCAGGAGGACCCCGAGGTCGGGCCGGCCGCCCGCCTTCAGGACCGCGCTCGAGATCCGCTGGGCGAGCAGCCCCGCGACAGCCACCGCGACGTCCCGCAGCAGGAGGTCGCCCCCGGACCCGAACGCCACGGCCGCGAGCAGGCACACCAGCGCGAGCTCGAAACCGTGCCGCCAGAGCCAGCCCACCTGCGGCGGGCTGCCGGCGCCGCCACCGCTCGCGTGCCGCAGCATCAGGTTCGGCACCCCGGCCCCGATGGCCGCACACAGGTTCACGATCGCGACGAAGACCAGGAACCGGCCGAGGACGGCGGTGCCCGCCAGGTGTGCCAGGACGATGCTCAGCACCAGCTGGAGGACGGAGCCGACGAGGCGGACCAGAGCGACCTGCATCGGTCTCACGAGTCGTCGAACGAGAGACCGCACCCCGCCCCCAGGACGTCCGCGTGCACCGGTGGGCTGGGAGCATAGAGCCGCCCGGCGGGGCTCCGTGGCCGGCGACCCGTCGTCCGTGAGCGGCGACGACGGGAACCCGACCGGCGACACCGGGTCCTGCGTATGGTCCGCGCCATGCCTGCAGGCGCTCCGGGAGGCCCCGCGCCGCCGGGCCGCGCCCTCCGCCTCCCGTGGCGGATCGAACGTCCCGTGTTCGTGATCGCCCCGCCCCGCTCGGGGTCGACGCTGCTCTTCGAGTGCCTCGCCCGGTTCGGCGAGCTGACCGCGTTCACCCATCGCGAGGGCACCTTCATCTGGCGCCGGGTGCTGCCCTACGACCAGCGGGCGACCGTGTCCGACCGGATCGACCCCGCCGAGTTCTCCGGCCGGCGGCGTCTCGAGGTCAAGGCGCTGCTCTACGCGTACAGCGCGCTCACCTCCCCGGTGGCTGCTCGCCGGGACCGGCTGGTGCGGCTGCTCCGCCGGCCCCGGATGCGCTACCTCGACAAGACGGTGTCCAACGCCTTCCGCCTCGACCTGCTGGCGGAGATGTTCCCGGACGCCTCGTTCGTCTTCCTCGTCCGGGATCCGCGCACCAACCTCGCGAGCATGATCACCAGCTGGCCGGAGGAACGCTTCGCCAAGCCCCCGCTGACGCGCTACGTGCGGGCGTCCGGGTCCGCGCTGCCGCACTGGACGTACGCCGCGCCGCCCGGCTGGCGCTCGACCCTCGGCTGGAGCCTGCCGGAGATCTGCGCGTGGAGCTGGCAGCAGCACGCCGAGGCGATCCTCGCGTTCCGCCGGTCCGGGGCCGGCGGCCCACTGGTCCGGTACGAGGAGCTGGTGCGGGACCCCGTGTCGGTCGTGGGTGGCCTGGCCCGGCACCTGGGTCTGGAGATGACGCCGGACATCGCCGAGCACCTCGCCCGGCCACCGCGGAGCCGCACGACGTCCACGATCCCGAGCGACGGCGCTCGACGAGCGCTGGTGGCGGCACAGGTCGAGTCGGTCCTGCCCCGCGTGGCGGAGACCGCCCGCGCGTTCGGTTACTGACCGCCGGCGCTCCGGATCACCGGCGCCCCCGCGAGCGGGCCCGGCGCGGGCACGGTCCCCGCTGTCTCATCAGTCACAGACTTTCGTCATCCCGAAGACCCCCGGGTACGGTGACTGGGACGTCAGCGAGTCACCAAGTGAATACCGCAGGTGATCATCAGCTCGGTCGAGTTCATGACACCGCTGCGATGAGCGACAGCGACGCGGGCACAGCCAGGCCCGCGGATCGCTGCGGTGCATCGCGGACGTCGGCTGCTCGCTGACGCCCGCCGGCGCTCGTCGACGGATCGCATGACCGTTCCGGCGTGCTGATCCGTGCGCCGGTTCCACGCCACGGGGGGCGTGGAGGTCCGACCGGCCGCCCTTGACTCGACGGGGCGGCGCACCAATCCTGAGAACTCGGAGAACAATCGTTGCCGAACGACCTCGCCCCCGACAGGAGCACCTTCCGGGAAGGGCGTCCGCGTGAGCGGCATATTACCAGGTCACTGGCCCGCCGCAGTGCCATGACCATCGTCCTCGCGATGATCATCGCTGCGATCAACCTGCTGAGCGGCACGGGAGTCGCCGTCGCCGGGGAGAGCTACCGCCTGCGGTGTGCCGACGACCCGTACTCCTACCGCCAGACGACGGCTCCCAACGGCGCGACCGTCCGTCGTCACGAGCTGCGCGCGGGCGACATCGCCGCACTCGACGCCAAGTACTCGGACGGCCGCCAGCGCTGCGAGCAGATCGGGCAGACCGACTACCCGTTCGACACCAACATCTGGTTCTCGTACTCCTTCCGGCAGACGGGCCAGATGCCCAAGAGCTGGGTCACCATGAGCCAGTTCCACGCGGCGCCGGAGAGCGGCGAGCGCTCGGGCAAGCCGCCGGCGTTCCTCATGCAGCAGTCCAACGGTCGGCTGCAGCTGCTGACCCGGTCGGACACGCGCGTCAACACGACCACCCAGGTCGCGCCGGTCGTCCGCTTCTCGATGCCGTGGTTCCCCGCCAACACGTGGGAGGACGTCGTCGTGCGACTCGTCTTCGACCCCTTCGGCAACGGCCGGGTGACGTTCTGGCTCAACGGGACGCAGAAGTACGACAGCGGTCGCATCCCCATGGGTTACAACGACACCGTCGGGCCCCACTTCGCGCAGGGGCAGTACCGCGGCGCCTCCAGCCTGACCACGACCTTCGAGTTCGCGAACATCGAGGTCGGCCGGACGAGCCTGCTCGACCGGGTCAGCAACCCCAAGCCGCTGCCGAACTGACCCGCACGGCGGCACGTCGTCGGCGCGGCGCGCGTCGCCACCGCTGACGCGCGGTCCCGGCGAGCGCCCCCGGTCCCCGGACCGGGGGCGCTCGTCGCGCCGGTGGTCGGTCCACCCGGGGGCGGCCGTGCGTCCCACCCTTGCGCCCGTGCCCAGAACGGGCATGATCAGCCGAACGACGGCCGACGGGGGGCCACGGATGGACGTCCGGCTCCGCGGGCACGCGGTGTCCAGCGCTGGTCCCGGGAGCAGCCTGCGCCCGACGCGCACCGGCCGGCGTCCCCTGACCCTCGGCTCCGCCCGGAAGGCGCTCGTGCACCGCCTGGTCAAGGCCGCGCACCACGTCCTCAGCCTGCCCCCCACCTCGCCCGACCGGGTCTGCGTGTGGGGGACGCCGGACTTCGAGGAGAACAGCCTCGTCGCCGCAGCGGCGTTGGCGGGGACCGGGTCCTTCCGGGTCACCCTCCTCGCCCGGCGCCCGGAGCGGGCCCGGCGGTACCTCGCCCTGGCGGCCGACCGGGACCTGCCCATCGACATCGTGCGCAAGCGGTCGCTCCTGGGCCTGCTCCGAGCCAGCCGGGCGCGCGTGCTGCTGTTCACCCACGGTCTCTACGGGGCTCCGGACCTGACGAGGCACAAGACCGTGGTGAACCTGTGGCACGGTTTCGGGCCGAAGGCCACGAGCAACTCCTCCTTCGCGCTGCGGATCCGCTCCACCGTCATGACCTGCAACACGCCGGTGTGGGCGGGGGCCGCGGCGCGGGCGCTGGGCGCGCCGGACGCCCGGCTGCTCCGGACCGGCAACCCCCGGCAGGTCAACATGCGGCGGCCATCGCACGCCCAGGCGTGGGAGCGGCTCGGCCTGCGGCAGGGGTCCTACGTGCTGTGGATGCCGACCTACCGGTCGTCCAACGGGAGCTCCGGACAGGCGTGGCGGGACGCCCCGGACCTGTCCGAGCAGCGCGCGGGCGGCCACGGGCTCGACCCGGTCAGCGGCCTCGCCCGCCTCGCCGCGTCGGTCGGGGTCGAGATCGTCGTGAAGCCCCATCCACTGGACGCCGACCGGTTCGAGCGCGACGGCCTCCGCGTCGTGACGACCGAGCAGGTGTTCGACAGCGGGATGACCCTGTACCAGTTCATCGGGTCCGCCGCGGGCATGATCAGCGACTACTCCAGCGTGTGGGTGGAGTACCTCGACGTGGACCGCCCCCTCCTGCTGTTCTGCCCCGACCTCGCCGACTACCGGGAGGGCCGAGGACTCAGCAGACCCCTCATGACCGAGGTGGCGAAGGACCTCACCGTGGAGCGGGTCCACGACGTCCGCCCCTTCCTCCAGGCGGTGGCGCGGGGGGACGACTGGCGCCCGCAGGCGCGCACCGCGGTCCGCAGCGCCCTCGGGCTCGAGGACCCCGCGGTGCGGCCGGAGTCCTTCGCCACCGCGCTGCTGAGCGATCCGGCGCTGCAGCGACCGGGGACGACGCGTCGCCTCCCCCGGCGTCCTCCGCGCAGGCCCTGACGTCCGTCGGCGTCCGCGCCGTCAGCTCCGGGAGCGGCCGCCCGGGTGTCGCTCAGCCGTCCAGCGCGGACCGGGCCACCGGCTCGTGCCGGGGAGCCGGGAGTCCGCGGGCGCCTGCGGTCAGGTGCGCAGCAGGCCGTCGGGGTCGAGCCCGACCACGGCCGCGGCGGCCGCCGCGACCAGCCACAGACCGACGGCGAGGCAGCGCCGCGCCGTCGTCGTCCCCCGCCTCACCGCGTTCGTCACCGTCAGCCCCCAATCCGCGACACGGCGGAACCTAGTGAGCGCCCGGCCGTCGGGCCAGGGGTCCGTGACCGGTGGGACGAACCGCAACCGGGCCGCCGCCGGGCGACCGGTCCCCGCGCCGGGTCGACGGTCGGCGCGGCGCCTCCGGCGGCCTCGGCTCCCTCGTGCACAGTGGTCTCCGTGCTCACCCGCGGAGGCCCACGCCGCCGGTCGGCGTCGCTGCGTCGGCTCGCGGTCGCGCTGAGCCTGGCCCTGGTGCTGGTCCTCGCCGCCTGCGGCGGCTCCGGCGGCGCGACCGGCGGCACCGGCGGCAGCTCCCCGGCCGACGAGTCGTCGGCCGTCGCGTCGCCCTCCCCCACCACGCCGCCCGACCCGCAGGCCGCGGCGCGGGCTCGGGTCGAGGAGGTGCTGGCCGGGCTGGACCGGCGGCAGCAGGTGGCCCAGCTGTTCGTCGTCGGCGTTCCGCTGGCCGACCTCTCCCCCGCCGCGGAGCTGATCGCCGACACCCGCGTCGGCGGCGTCTTCCTCGCCGGCCGCAGCACGCTCGCCGCGCCCGACCTGGCCGCCACCACCGCGGGGTGGGCCACGCTGACCACCGGCCCGAGGCCCTGGGTCGCCGTCGACCAGGAGGGCGGCGCGGTGCAGACGCTGCGCGGGCCCGGCTTCGACCGGCTGCCACCCGCCGTCGAGCAGGGCGCGCTGCCGCCGGACCAGCTCGCCGCGCTCGCCGGCGGGCTCGGCGCCGCACTGGGCTCGGCGGGCATCACGCTCGACCTCGCCCCCGTCGCCGACGTGGTCCCCGCCGGCACCGAGGACGGCAACGAGCCGATCGGCGCGTTCGGCCGGCAGTACGGGAGCACCGCCGCGGCCGTCGTCCCCGCCGCCGGCGCCGTCCTCGACGGGCTGGCCGCGCACGGCGTGACCGGCACCGTGAAGCACTTCCCGGGGCTGGGGCGCGTGCTCGGCAACACCGACGACAGCACCGGGGTCACCGACCGCGTCACCACCGCCGGCGACGAGCAGGTCGCCGCCTTCGGCACCCTCGCCGCCTCCTCGGCCGAGCCGTTCGTGATGACCAGCTCGGCCACCTACGCGCTGATCGACCCGACGGCGCCCGCGGCGTTCTCGCCCGTCGTCGTCACCGACCTGCTGCGCGGGCAGCTGGGGTTCGACGGCGTGGTGATCTCCGACGACCTGGGCGCCGCCGCGGCCGTGCAGGACGTGCCGCCCGGCGACCGCGCCGTCCGCTTCCTGGCCGCCGGGGGCACGCTCGTGCTCACCGTGGACCCCGCGGTGCTGCCGGCGATGATCGACGCGGTCGTCGACCGCGCCGGGACCGACCCGGCGTTCTCCGCGCAGGTCGACGCCGCCGTGCGGACGGCGCTGCTGGCCAAGGCCGGCCGCGGGCTGCTGGGCTGAGCAGGCGGCCGGACCCGAGCGGGCGGGCTCAGTAGTAGGGGCCGCGGCCCGCGTCGGTCCACACGACGAGGAAGAGCACGAACAGGAGCGCGCCGACGATGCCGAGCACGAGACCGGTGATCGCCAGGCCCGTGTTGCCGCCGACCCGCTCGAGCTGGCTCATCCCGACCGCCCCGAAGGCGATCCCGCAGGTGGCGCAGACGATGCCCACCAGCGGCACCCAGCACAGCAGGAAGCCCAGCAGCCCGGTGACGAAGCCGGCGATGCCCATGCCGGTGCCCGGCGCCTGCGCCGGCGGCGCGTAGGGCCCGCCGTAGGGGTGCGGGCCGGGATACGGCGCGCCGTAGCCCGGCGGCCCGTACGGCGGCACCGGGGAGGACCAGGCGTTCAGCGGCCGGCCGGTGTAGGGGTCGACGGCCGGCTGCGCCCCGTACCCCGGCGCCCCGTACCCCAGCGCCGCGTAGCCGGGGGCCCCGTAGCCGGGGGTCGCCTGGCCCGGGGCCGTCGCCTCGTACCCGTACGCGGCGGACCCGTACGCCGCGGAGCCGTACGTCGCGGAGCCGGGCCCCTCGGAGCCGGGACCCGCCGGGTCCTGGCCCGGGGTCCCACCCTGCTCCGGCCGGCCGTCGCGCTGCTCGTCCATGGTCCCCGCTCCGTCGCCCGGCCGGGCGGTCCTCCGCCCTCGGCCGAGGGTGCCACCCGGACCGCGCCCGCCCCGGGAGCCCGACCGCGCGCCCACCCCCTTGGGGGGACGGCACGTTTCAGCGGCTCCCGCGCCGGCCAGGGCGCGCCGATCCCCTCCCCATGACCATTGCGCACGACCCGGTCGACGTCGCTCCGGACGCCGGCCTGCCCGCCCTCCTCCCGGGCCCCGCCGACGTCCTCGCCGAGCTCGCCGCCCGCGCGGGCACCCCCGCCGATCTGCTCCTCGTCGGCCTCCTCCGCCGCGACGACAGCTGGCCGCTGCCGGCCGCCACCCTCACCGCCGTCACCGCGGCGGTCGCCGGCACCATCCGCGGCGAGGACTGGCTGGGCCGCGCGAGCTCCGCGGAGTTCGCCGTCCTCGTCGGCGCGGGCGCCGCCGAGCGCACCGCCGGCCGCCTCGTCACCGCCGTCGCCGCGGCCGGGGGCCCGGCCCTGTCCGCCGCCGCCGGCGTCGCCGCGCTCGATCCCGGCGTCGCCCCGGCGGAACTGCTGCGCCGCGCCACCCTGAGCCTGCGCACCGCTCGCTCCCTGGGCGCCCTCACCACCATCCGCTACGCCGGCACCCGCTGACGCGCCGCCGTCCGCAACGGCGCGGACGCCGGGCGTCGCCCCCGCGCGCGGGGGCGCCCCTCACCGCGGCCGCCGGCGCCGCCGCCACCGCAGCGCGGCGACCACCACGGCGACCAGCAGCACCAGCCCCGTCCCCCAGCCGACCCCCTCCGCGGCGGGCGGCGCGGCACCCAGCCAGCCGGCGACCGCGTACCCGACGGCGTAGCCGAGGACGACGACCAGCAGCGCCGGCACCGCCAGCACGAGGACCCCCATCCCGCCCCCCTCCGCCGGTCACGAACTCCCCCCGGTCTTCGCGGGCGCGGCCCCCGGCGGATGCGCCGGGCCGCTAGCCGAGGACCGCGCGGGCGAGCAGCGGGGCCAGCCGTCGCGTGTAGGCCCCCGCGGGGTGGCCGCCGTCGGCGAACACCGGCGTCGTCCCGACGAATGACGGGCAGCGCCCGGCCGGGTCGCAGAACCACGGCGACACGTCCACGTAGCCGGCCGTCAGCCGCTCCCCGGAGAAGCCCTCCACGGCCTCGCGCTCGGCGCGGACCAGGTCGTCGTAGCCCGGCTGCGGGGAGCTGACGCAGTCGCGCGGGGTGTTGAACCGGGTCGCGCACTCCTGCAGGTCCGCGCCCTCCGGTGGCGGCCCGAGGACGACGACCCGGTCGGTCGCCGCGTCCAGGCCGGTCAGCATGTCCGCGTACCCGGCCCGCCACTCGGCCAGCGCCGCGTCCCCGGTGGCGCCGGACTCCAGCCGGCGCGCGGAGTTGCCGGCGGCGCTGACGACCACCAGGTCCGGCTGCAGCCGCTGGACCTGCTCCATCGCCCACTGCTGGTGCTCGGCGCAGGAGTCGGCGAACCCGGGGATGCCGGTCGCCGCGCGCACCCGCACCGGGACCTGCGGGCACTGCCCCGACGTCAGGCTCTGCACGGCCCAGCCGGCGTCCTCCAGCGCGCCGCGGATGCCCGGCATCCAGCTGATCGCGATCGAGTCGCCCAGGACGACGGCGGTGCGCCGTGCCTCCGGGTCGCCGTAGCGGCAGCGGGCGACGTCGGCGTCGTCGAGGACGTTGAGGCAGTCGTCCTCGATCCACTCCGGAGCCCACGCCCGGTCGCCCAGCTCGTCGAGACTCGGCTGCAGCTGCGGCCACGCGTCGGCGGCGAGGGCCTCGGTGATCTCGGAGTCCAGGTCGGGGCCGGCCGGGGCCGGGGCCGCGGCCGGCGTCCCGGCGTCGGCGGTGCGCTCCCACGGCCAGCCGGCCCCGGTGGCCTGGCCGGCCACCAGCACCGCGGCCAGCGCGGAGGCGGCCGCCACCGCCACCCACCGGTTGGCCCGCCGGCGGCGCGGGGACGGCGGCGCGCCCGGCCGCAGCCAGTCCGAGCGGCGGACGGGCTGCTCCACGAGGTGGTAGGAGGCGACCGAGGCCGCGGCGGTGAGGGCGAGGGAGACCAGCACGTAGGGCACCCCGGACGGCATCAGCGCGCCGAGGACCACGACCACCGGGAAGTGCCACAGGTACAGCGAGTACGACAGCGCCCCCAGGTACCGCGCGGACGTGCCGCACAGCGGGCGCAGGCGGGAGTCCCCGCCGGTGCCGGCGGCGATCACGGCGGCGGTGGCCAGCACCGGCAGCAGCGCGCCGGGCGCCGGGAACGTCGCCCCCCGGTCCAGCAGCAGGGCCGCGGCCGCGATCCCGGCCACGCCGGCCCAGCCGAGGGCCGGCCGCAGCGCGGCGGGGATGCGCCCGGCCAGCGGCGCGGCGATCGCCAGCAGCGCCCCCAGGCCCAGCTCCCAGGCGCGGGAGGACGTGGAGAAGTAGGCCCAGGTCGGCGCGGTGACCGTCTCGTGCAGCGCCCAGGCCAGGCCCGCGGCCACCAGCACGGCCATCACGGCGAACGGGCCGCGGCGCCGCTTCCGCCGGTGCCGCCGCTGCCAGCCGGCCAGGGCCAGGACGACGGCCAGCAACGCCGGCCACACGAGGTAGAACTGCTCCTCCACCCCCAGCGACCAGAAGTGCTGCAGCGGGGAGACCGGCCCGTCGGCGTGCAGGTAGTCGGTGCCGTTGACGGCGAAGCGCCAGTTGCCGGCGAACAGCAGCGACCACAGGGCGTCGTCCTGGGTCTCGCGCGCGCGGCTGCCGAAGAACACGACGTTCGCGGCGATCGTGGTGACCGCGAGGACCAGCACCGACGCCGGCAGGATGCGCCGCACCCGCCGGCGGTAGAAGTCCGCGAAGGAGATCCGGCGGTGCCGCTGGTGCTCGCGCAGCAGCAGCCCGGTGATCAGGAAACCGGAGATCACGAAGAAGACGTCGACCCCGACGAACCCGCCGTGCGGCCAGCCGAGCAGGTGGTCGCCGATGACCAGCAGCACGGCGATCGCGCGCAGCCCTTCGATGTCGCCGCGCACGTGCGAGGACCCGTCCGGCGGCAGGTCCGGCAGGTCCGCGGTCCGTGGCTGCGGACCGCCGGCCGGAGGGGACGCGGCGGTGCGTGTCGCCATCGGCGCGGGGACCCCCGTGGTGTCGTGTGTCGCCGGAACGCGGTCGCCCTCGCACGATACGCACGGAGAGCGACCGGCACCGTCGCCCCGGAGGGTGACCGGGCGGCCTCGGGCCCGGCCCGCGACCTCAGCGGGTGACGGTGGAGGCGTGCTCCTGCTGCCGCGCGGCCAACCGCTCCCGCTGGGGGACGACGGTGTACTTCGGGTCCCGCGCGCTGGCCATGCCGGCCTCGTAGACGCCGAACCGGGTGAGCGCCGACCCGGCGGCCAGCAGCGCGCCCGCGACGACCGCCGCGGCCCGCCGCCGCCCGGCGAGCACCGTGACCGCGGCGCCGGCGGCCGTGCACGCCCTGGCCGCGCGGAGCAGCCGGCCGGCCCGGCCCTCGTGGTAGGGCTCGCTGACGATGCCGTGGTCGGACTCGACCCGGTGCATCACCGCCAGCTCGACCGCCGCCCCGGCCACCGCCAGCCGGCGCGCGGGCGCGGCCTCGGCCACCGGCGACAGCGCCATCGTGATGCCGCCGCCGGCCGCCATCCCCGACGCCCCGAACACGTAGGGCAGCTGGGTGCCGGCCGCGTGCCAGGAGGGGACGGCGGTGTTGGCCAGCAGGACGCCGGTGTAGGTGGCCAGCG
Organism: Blastococcus sp. SYSU D00695; assembly: GCF_054050555.1. NCBI lineage: Bacteria > Bacillati > Actinomycetota > Actinomycetes > Geodermatophilales > Geodermatophilaceae > Blastococcus > Blastococcus sp. SYSU D00695. The sequence goes on from NZ_JBJGZP010000007.1 coordinate 100,551, forward strand.
GCCCGGCGAACACGGCCGACCCGACGGCGGCCAGGCGGCGCAGCCCCGGCCACCGGCCGAGCAGGTGCAGCCCCGCGGTCGCGACGGCCAGCCCGCTGAACGGCGACAGGATGTACGTGCCCACCGACAGCGGCGACGTCGGCTTGAACACCCGCAGCATGTGCAGGAAGCGCGCGGGGCGGCCCAGGTCGACGACGAGCAGGCCCACGGACGCCAGCGCCCCGCCGCCGGCGAACAGGTGCGCCGACCGGGTCAGCACCGGGCGGCCGGTGAACTCCCCCAGCGCGCCCAGCACCGCCGCGGAGCCCGCCGCGCCGCCGGCGAAGAGGTACAGCGGCACCTCGGGGCTCTTCCACACGGGCGGCTTGATGATCGGCCGGCCGTAGTAGGAGGTGAACTCGACGTCGTCCACCATCGGCTGCTCGCCGCGGCCGCCCCGCCGTCCCCCCGTGCGACGGCGCCTCGTGCCCCGGTCCGCCGCCGGCGGGCCGTCGCCCCGGCGCCAGCCCCCGCCCGGGGTCGCGATCCCCTCGGTCACCGGACCCCCTCCGCCGGCACCGCGCGCGCGGGGGCCCTCACCGGGGCCGCCGCGAGCTCAGCACGGCACCGACCGCCGTCCCGACGATCATCAGCGCCGCCTTCCCCGCGGCCCGCCACATCGCCGGCAGGTCCCGGGTGGTGACCACCGGGTCCGGCGGCAGGCCGTAGACCTCCGGCTCGTCGAGCAGCAGGAAGAACGCGCCGTTGCCGCCGACGCCGTCGCCCTCGTCGCGGCCGTACAGCCGGGCGGTCTCCACGCCCTGGGCCTGCAGCGTGGCCAGCCGGGCGTCGGCGCGCGCCTGCAGCTCGTCGAGGTCGCCGAACTGGATCGACTGGGTGGGGCACGCGGTGGCGCAGGCCGGCATCAGCCCGTCGGTGAGCCGGTCGTAGCACATCGTGCACTTGAAGACCCGGCCGTCGTCCTCCCGCCGGTCGATCACCCCGTACGGGCAGGCGGGCACGCAGTAGCCGCAGCCGTTGCAGATGTCGCCCTGGACGACGACGGTGCCGAACTCGGTGCGGAACAGCGCCCCGGTCGGGCAGACGTCCAGGCAGCCGGCGTGCGTGCAGTGCTTGCAGACGTCGGAGCTCATCAGCCACCGCACCTGCATGTCGCCGCCGCTCTGCCCGGTCTGCGGGTCGAACTCGCTGAGCGCCTCGGCGTTGAGCACGCTGGCCTGGGCGTGCGCCTGCGCGTCGGGGTGGTCGAGCGCCGCCGGCGCGGGTCCGGTGCCGCGCCGGTCGTCGCCGGGCCGCCCGACGGTGGGCATCGGCAGGTCGACGGTGCGCACCTGCTCGACGAACGCCACGTGCCGCCAGCTGTTGGCGCCCAGCTGTCCGGTGTTGTCGTACGACATCCCGGACAGGCCCATGGCGTCGCGGGTGCCGTGCGCGTCGTCCATCGGGAGCGTGTTCCACTCCTTGCAGGCGACCTCGCAGGCCTTGCAGCCGATGCAGACCGAGGTGTCGGTGAAGAACCCGACGCGGGCCGGGTGCCCCTCGTCGTAGCCAGCCTCGGCGGCGACGTCGGGCAGCGGCCCGAACAGCCGGTTGTGCGGGTCACGGCCGGTGAACGCCGGGCTCGCCGAGCTGATCGAGGTCATGCCCGCTCCTCCGTCATGAGCCGGTCTCCCCGGCACCGGTCGAGGACTCCACCGGGGCGCGGCCGTTGACGCCGACCCGCCCGGACCCCACCCCGGCCCTGCGCCGGTAGGCCTCCACGAACTCGATCAGCTCGAACCCGCGCGGGCGCCGGCCCGGGACGATGTCGGCGGTGCTGACCTTGTCCTCCTGGATGTGGGTGTTCGCGTCCAGCGCGATGCCCAGCAGGTCGTTGGCCGAGTCGCCGGTGGACAGGCCGCTGTAGGCCCAGTGGTAGGGCATGCCGATCTGGTGCACGACCTGCCCGCCGCGCAGCCGGATCGGCCGGATCCGCTCGGTGACCAGCACCTTCGCCTCGATCGCCGTCCGGGTGCTGACCAGCGTGGCGTAGTCGCCGTGGGTGAGCCCGCGCAGCGCCGCGAGCTCCGGGGACACCTCGACGAAGAACTCCGGCTGCAGCTCGGCCAGGTAGGGCAGCGTGCGGCTCATCCCGCCGGCGGTGTGGTGCTCGGTGAGCCGGTAGGTGGTCACCTGGAACGGGAAGACCTCGCTCATCGAGGGGTTCTCCCGGTTCCACGGGCCCTCGATCCGCTCCACCGTCGGGCTGGCCTGCTGCTCGTAGAAGGCGTTCTCGACGACGGACTCCACCGGCTCGTAGTGCGTCGGCAGCGGCCCGTCGACCAGCCCGGCCGGCGCGAACAGCCACGCCTTGCCGTCGCCCTGCATCACGAACGGGTCGTTGCCGGCCAGCGCGTCCTGCGCCTTGGCCCCCTCCGGCGGCACGTGGTCCGGACGCTTGGTCTTCTCGAAGTCCGGGACGTCCGCGCCGGTCCACTCCCCGGCCGCCTCGTCCCAGTACACGTACTTCTTCCGCTCGCTCCACGGCCTGCCGTCGGGGTCGGCCGAGGCGCGGTTGTACAGCAGCCGGCGGTTGAGCGGCCACGCCCAGCCCCACTCCGACGCCACCGCGCCCTGCTCGGTGCGGGGCTTGCGCCGGGCCGCCTGGTTCACGCCGTCGGCGTAGACGCCGGTGTAGATCCAGCAGCCGCCGGTGGTCGACCCGTCGTCGGCCATGTCCAGGTAGGTCGACAGCGGTGCGCCGTCGGGCCCGGTGCCGTTGATCTCGCGCAGCACCGCCTCGGCGTCGGGGTCCTGGATCTCCCCGTGCAGTGGGTAGTCCCAGGTCATGTGCAGCAGCGCCTGGTCCCGCGGGTCGGGAGAGCCCGCCAGCCGCTCCCGCAGGATCCGGCCCAGGTGGTAGTAGAACCACAGGTCGCTGCGGGCGTCGCCCGGCGGCTCGACCGCCTTCTCCCGCCACTGCAGCATCCGCTGGGTCTGGGTGAAGGTGCCCTCCTTCTCCACGTGCGAGGCGGCGGGCAGGAAGAAGACCTCGGTGCCGATCGTCTCCGGCGCGAGCTCCCCGGTCTCGACCTCCGGCGCCTCCTGCCAGAACGTCGCCGACTCGATCAGCTGCAGGTCGCGGACGACCAGCCAGTCGAGGTTGGCCAGGCCGAAGCGGTTCATCCGCCCGTTGGGGTGCCCGACCGTGGGGTTCTCCCCGACGAGGAAGTAGCCGGAGACCTTCCCCTCGATCATGTCGGCGATCGTCCGGTAGGAGCTGTGGTCGCCGTTGATCTTCGGGATCCAGTCGAACCGGAAGTCGTTCTCCGGCTGCGCGGCGTCGCCGAACCACGCCTTGAGCAGGCTGACGGTGTAGACGCGCTTGTTGCCCCAGAACCCGGCCTTGCCGGCCGCGTCGGCGCAGTAGTCGTCCAGCGTCTGGTGCTGCACCGCGTGCGGCATCGGCAGGTAGCCGGGCAGCAGGTTGAACAGCGTGGGGACGTCCGTGGAGCCCTGGATGCTCGCGTGCCCGCGCAACGCCATGATCCCGCCGCCGGGCCGGCCGATGTTGCCCAGCAGGGTCTGCAGGATCGACGCGGTGCGGATGTACTGCGCGCCGACGCTGTGCTGCGTCCAGCCCACCGAGTAGACCCACGCCGTCGTCCGGTCGCGGTTGCTGTTGTCGGTCACCCAGCGCGCGACCTGCTCGAACACCGCCGGCTCGATGCCGCACACCTCGGCGACCATCTCCGGGGTGTAGCGGGCGAAGTGCCGCCGCAGGACCTGGAACACCGTGCGCGGGTGCTGCAGGGTCTCGTCGCGCCGCGGCTTGGCCGGGATCGGCGGCCCGCCGCTGCCGGCCGCCTGCGCGCGGTCGGCCTTGCGGACGTCGGGGTGCTCGTCGGAGGCGTCCTGCGCGGCGGCGCCGGCCGGGTCGTCGGAGCCCGAGTGCGGCGGCTCCTCCGGCTCGTACTGCCAGCTGGTCTCGTCGTAGTGGCCGGTCTCCGGGTCGAAGCCGGAGAACAGCCCGCCGAGGTCCTCGGTGTCGACGAAGTCCTCGCTCACCAGCGCCGCGGCGTTGGTGTAGGCGACGACGTACTCGCGGAACCAGAGGTCGTTCTCCAGCACGTACCGGATCAGCCCGCCCAGGAAGGCGATGTCGGTGCCCACCCGCAGCGGCACGTGCAGGTCGGCGACGGCGCTGGTCCGGGTGAACCGCGGGTCGATGTGCACGATCTTCGCGCCCCGGGCCTTGGCCTCCATCACCCACTGGAAACCCACCGGGTGGCACTCGGCCATGTTCGAACCCTCGATGACGATGCAGTCGGAGTTCGCCAGGTCCTCCAGGGAGTTCGTGGCACCGCCACGACCGAACGAGGCACCCAGACCGGGCACCGTGGAGGAGTGCTATATGCGCGCCTGGTTCTCGATCTGGATCGCGCCCAGGGCGCTGTAGAGCTTCTTCATGAGGTAGTTCTCCTCGTTGTCGAGGGTCGCTCCTCCGAGGCTCGCCAGTCCCATGGTCCGGTTGACGCGCTTGCCTCCGTCGGTGTCCTGCCAGCCCTTGCGCCGGGCGTCCAGCACGCGGTCGGCGATCATCTCCATCGCCGTGTCGAGGTCGAGGTCCTCCCACTCCGTCCCGTACGGACGGCGGTAGCGGACCTCCGTCACCCGCGTCGGGCTGGTCACCAGCTGCTTGCTGGCGCTGCCCTTGGGGCACAGCCGCCCGCGGTTCACCGGCGAGTCCGGGTCGCCCTCGATCTGCGTGATCGCCCCGTCCTGCACGTACACCTTCTGCGCGCAGCCGACCGCGCAGTACGGGCAGACGCTCCGGGCGACCCTGTTGGCGGTCGCGGTACGGCTGACCACCGCCTCCGTGGCCCTGCTGCGCGCGGCCGTCCCCCGGCCCAGGGGGTCGGAGCCGGTGAGCTGCCGGAACACCGGCCAGGCGTCGAGCCAGGTCTTCACCCGCCCGATGCTGCCACCGCCGGGGCGATCCGGCTGGTCGAGCGCCACGCCGCGCCGTCCCGTGCCGGACCGCGGTCTGCCCGGTTCACTCGACGCGGATCGTGTAGCGGCCCTGCGGCGGGGTGGGGGCGTCCGGGTCGTGCCGGACCAGCAGGAGCGCGGTGCTGCCGTCGGGCTCGTCCCCGTACTCGTCGACGAACTCCGCGTCGCCCCGGCCGTGGCTCGTCAGGTGCCCGTACCCGCCGCCCGTGCTGTAGGTGCGGAACTCGATGTCGGTGGCGTCGTCCGGCGTCACGGACACCGAGGCGACGTAGCCCGCCGGCACGAACACGCGGTGCACGGCCACCTGACCCGGGGCCAGGGTGCCGGTGACGCTCGGCTGCCCGTCGACGGACGGGCGGGGCGTCGGCGTCTCCCCCGGCTCGAGGTGCTCCTCGGTGCGCAGCTCGTAGGTCGCCGTCGCGTCGGAGGTGTTGCACACCCGGTAGCTGAACCCGTCCGTGCCCTTCGTCGAGACCACCTCGTGCCCGTCGGCGTCGGTGCGCTGCGGCAGCCCGGGGTCGTCGTCGTACAGGTAGCCCTGCCCGTGGGTGAGCCGCTCGAGGTCCCCACCGAGGACGACGGCCAGCTCGTCCACGCCGCCGGTGTACAGCCAGTGGTTGGCGCAGTCGCCGACGACGAGCTCCTCGGAGGTCGCGCCGCCGAGCGGCACGTCCTCGCCGCCGAGCAGCTGCAGCGACACCAGCACCTCGGCGCCGGGCTCCCCGTGGACGACGATCCGCGCCTCGTCGTCGGGCAGGCTGTAGGCCCCCTCCTCCACGCCGGCCTCGAGGTCACCGTGCTCGCCGAGGGTGGCCGTGGCGCCCACGGCGTACGCCAGGTAGGCCGTGTTCTCCTCGGCCTCGAAGGTCAGGACCCCCAGCCCCAGCCCGTCCAGCTGCACCTCGGTGAGCGACTCGACCGCCACGTGCGGCGGCTCCTCCGGCAGGGACGGCGCTCCCGATCCGCACCCGGCGAGTCCCGCCGCCGCGAGCACCCCCGCGCACACCGCCGCCGTCCGCCAGCCCGCCACGCCGTCCCCCTCGCCCTCGCCGTCCGCTGCCCCGGTCCCACCGTCCTCGCGAGGCGGAGGGCGCACCCTCGGTCATCGGGGCGCCGGGGGGCAAGGGGTCCCGGCGCGGTGGACCGCGCACCCGGAGGTACCGGCACGGGCACGTCCGCGGCTACGGTGCGTACGTGGCAGTGGTGCGGACGGCGCGGATCGCGCTCGCCCTGTACCTCGTCGGTGTAGCCGTCGTCACTCTGGGCGAGCGGCCCGCGGGTCTGTTCCGCGCCGGTCTGCGCGGGGTGCGCTCACTCACCGGCGGTCTGCTGTCGGTCGGGGACATCGAGGCGGTCGCGAACGTGGCGATGTTCGTGCCGCTCGCCTTCCTGCTCTGCCGGTCGCTGCCCGGGGTGCGGCGGGTCGCGGTCTGGGCGCTGTGCGTCGGCCTCTCCACCGCCGTGGAGCTGTACCAGTGGATCGGCCCGAGCCGCGACGCGACGCCGCGGGACGTCCTCACCAACGCCCTGGGCGCGGCGATCGGCGTGGGGCTGGACGTCGTCCTGTCGCGGCTGCTGGCCCGCCGCGCCCGCGCCGCGGCGCCGGGCGGGCGTCCGGCCGGTCGCTGAACCAGGGGAAACCCCGATGGTCCTGTCGGGGGCGCGGAGGACACTGGGCCGCGTGGACGACCCGGCGCTGCACTTCCTGGGCCACTCGACGGTGCGCGTCGAGCTGGCCGGCCGGGTGGTCCTCACCGACCCGGTGCTCACCCGCCGGGTCGGCCTGCTGCGTCGCCTGGCGCCGCTGCCCGACCCGGCCACCTGGTCCGGCGTCGACCTCGTGCTGCTCAGCCACCAGCACGGCGACCACCTGCACCTGCGCTCCCTGCGGCTGCTCGGCCCCCGGGTGCGCATCGTCGTGCCGCGCGGCGCCGGGGCGTGGCTGCGCTCCCGCGGGTTCGCCCGGGTCGACGAGCTGGCGCCCGGTGAGTCGCTGACCGACGGCGAGCTGCGCGTCACCGCCGTCGAGGCCGAGCACAGCGCGCACCGCTGGGGCCCGCGCCTGACCCACGGGCCCGACGCCCCCGCCGTCGGGCACCTGCTGGAGGGCGCCGGCCGCACCGTCTACGCCAGCGGCGACACCGACCTGTTCCCCGGCATGCACGCCCTCGGCGAGCGCGGGGTGGACGTCGCCCTGCTGCCGGTGTGGGGCTGGGGCCCGACGCTCGGCCCCGGGCACCTGGACCCGCTGCGGGCGGCCGAGGCGGTGGCCCGGGTGCGGCCGCGGGTCGCCGTCCCGGTGCACTGGGGCACGCTCGCCCTCCCCGGCAGCACCGTCGTCCCCCCGGTGCGCGGCCGGATGCGGCGGCTGCTCGCCGAGCCGCCGCACGCGTTCGCGGCGGCGGTCGCCGCCCGCGGGCTGGACGCGCGCGTGGCCGTCACCGCGCCGGCGTCACCGGTGCTGCTGCCCGCGGCGGACGCGGCATGAGTGCGCTCGCGGCGGGCTGGACCGACGGCTCGTCGCTGGGGTACCCCGTCGTGTTCGGCGGCGTGCTGCTCGGCTCGGTCGTGCCCGTGGTGCCCACCGGTGCCGTGGTCGGGGCGGCCGCCGCGTTCGCGACGACCGCCGAGGGCCTCGACCTCGCCCTCGTGCTCGTGGTGGCCACCCTCGGCGCCTGGACCGGCGACGTGATCACCTTCGCCGTCTGCCGGTCCGGCGGTCCCGCCGCGGTGCGCTGGGTGGCGCGCGGCCAGCACGCCGACCGGATCGAGGAGGTCCGCGAGCAGTTCCGGCGGCACGGCTGGCAGATCATCGTGATCGGGCGGCTGCTGCCGGCCGGGCGCATCCCCGTGCTGCTGGCCGCCGGCGCGCTCGCCTACCCGTGGCGGCGGCTGCTGCCCGCCGCGCTGCTGGCCTCGGCGCTGTGGGCGGTGGCGTACGCACTGCTCGGCGTGGTCAGCGGCGGCGTCTTCGACTCCCCCCTGCTGGCCACGCTGCTGGCCACGCTGCTCGTCCTGCTCGTGGGCGCGGTGCTCAACCTGGCCGGCGCGGCCCGGCGCCGCGCCGCGCGCCGCGCACCCGCGCGGCCCGGGCCGGTCGGCGCGCCGAGCGTCGCCGGGCCCGGGGCGCCGGGGGTCGCGGGGCCCGCCGCGCCGGCCGCGCCGTGCGGGCCCGCCCCCGACCGCACCGGGCCGGCATGACCCGGTCCGCCGAGCACGGCCGGGTCCTGCAGCGGGGCCGCACCCCCGCCCGCGTGCTGGTCACCTGGCTGCTGGCCACCGTCGCCCTGCGGGTGCTCGACGGCTGGCTGGCCGGCCTCGACCTGGGCTCCTGGTGGCAGCCGCCGCTGATGGCGCTGCTGCTGGGCCTGCTCACCGCGGTGGTCTGGCCGCTGGTCATGCGGGTGGCGCTGCCGCTGGCCTTCCTGACGCTGGGGCTGGGCAGCTTCCTGCTGCTGGGGCTTGCGGTGCTCGGGCTGTCCTTCCTCGTCCCCGGGGTCGTGGTCGCGGACGTGCGCACCGGCGTGGTCGTCGCGGTGACCATGGCCGCCGTCTCCGGGCTGGTCAGCGGCCTGCTCGCACTCGACGAGGACGAGCTGTTCTTCCGCCGCGCCCGCCGGCGCGCGCGCCGGGCCGGAGCCGCCGCCGACCAGCCGCCGGGCGTGGTGTTCCTGCAGATCGACGCCCTGGCGCACGAGACCGCCCGCCGCGCGGTCCGCGACGGGTCGATGCCCAACGTCGCGGCCCTGCTGCGCCGGGGCAGCCACGCGATGACCTCCTGGCACACCGACTGGAGCTCGCAGACCGGGGCCGAGGTCAGCGGCATCCTGTTCGGCAGCAACCACGACGTGTTCGGCTTCCGCTGGTACGAGAAGGACCGCGGCCGGCTGGTCCGCGTCGCCCATCCCGAGGACGCCGCGATGGTGGAGGCCCGGCTCTCCGACGGGCGCGGGCTGCTCGCCGGCGACGGCGCCGGCCGCGGCAACCTGTTCACCGGCGACGCCCCGCACGTCAGCCTCACCATGAGCTCGCTGGCGCACGTGGTGCCCCCCGGCAGCCGCCGCGCCCGGCAGCGGGAGCGGGTCGGCTCCGGCTACTACGCCTACTTCGCCGACCCGGTGAACGCGCTGCGCACGCTGGCGGTGTCGGCCGTCGACATCGGCCGCGAGCTGGTCGCCGCCGCCCGCGAGCGCCGCGACGACGTCCGGCCGCGGGTCTCCCGGGGCGGGCTGTGGCCGCTCATCCGGCCGGGGACGACGGTGATCAGCCGCGACGTCGTCGTCTTCGCGCTGCTGGAGGACATGCTGGCCGGCCGCCCCGTCGCCTACGCCGACTTCCTGGGCTACGACGAGGCCGGGCACCACGCCGGGCTGGAGCGCGCCGACACGCTGGCCGTGCTGCGCACCGTCGACCAGCAGATCGGCCGGCTGCACCGCGCCGCCGCGCTCGCCCCCCGGCGCTACCACCTGGTGTGCCTGTCCGACCACGGGCTCACCCAGGGCGAGGCGTTCGAGAGCCGCTTCGGCGAGACCGTCGAGGCGCTGGTCGGGCGGCTGTGCGGCGCCGACCCCGACCCGCGGACGGTGTGCAGCGGCCCGCGCAGCAGCCGGGGCGCCGCCGACGGCGGGTGGCAGCTCGGCGCGGTGCTCGGCGAGGGCACCGGCCCGGTCGCCCGCCGGCTGCACGCCCGGGTGCAGGACGGCGCGGACGCGCACCACCGCCGGGTGCGGTCGGAGCGGCAGGCCGCCGTGCCGCGCGTGGCCCCCGGGGTGGTCGTCACCGTCTCCGGGCACACCGCGTCGATCTCCCTCGCCGACCTGCCCGGACGGGTGCCGCGGGAGGAGGTCGAGCGGCGCTGGCCGGCGCTGCTGCCCGGGCTGGCCGACCACCCGGGCATCGGGTTCGTGCTGGTGCACTCGGCCGAGCACGGGCCCGTGGTGCTGGGCCGCGGGGGGTCGCACCGGCTGGCCACCGGCGAGGTCACCGGCGCCGACCCGCTCGCCCCCTACGGCGAGCACGCACCCGCGCTCGTCGCCCGCGTCTCGGGGTTCCCGCACTGCCCCGACGTCGTCGTCAACAGCGCCTGGGACCCGGTCACCGACGAGGCCTCGCCCTTCGAGCCGCACGTCGGCTCCCACGGCGGGCTGGGCGGCCCGCAGCAGCGCGGCTTCCTGGTGTACCCGCGGGAGTTCGCCGACCCCGGCGAGGTGGTGGGCGCCGAGCACCTGCACCGGGTGTTCCGCGGCTGGCTGACCGACCTCGGCCACCCGGAGCCGACCGGCGAGGGCGCCGCCGTCGGCCCGGACAGCCGCACCGCGCGGGCGCGGGGCGCGACCCCGGTGACCACTCCGTGAACAACCGCCGAGCACCCTGGCGGCCCGGCTCCGGGGACGCCGACAGTGGGCGCATGAGACCCGACGCGCGCGCCTGGTTCGAGCAGCGGACGACGTCGGCCGCCTCCCTGGCCGAGATCGACGCCGCGGCGCTGCTGCGGGCCAAGCGCCGCGGCGGGCACCGGGTCAGCGTCGTCCTCCCCGCCCGCGACGAGGAGGCCACCGTGGGCCGGCTCGTCGCCGACATCGCCGAGCACTGGATGCGCCGGGTGCCGCTGGTCGACGAGCTGCTCGTCGTCGACTCCGACTCCACCGACGGCACCGCCGCGGCCGCCCGCGCCGCCGGCGCCGACGTCGTCGCCACCGCCGACGTCCTGCCCGGGCACGGCACGCGCCCCGGCAAGGGCGAGGCGCTGTGGAAGTCGCTGGCCGCCACCACCGGTGACCTGGTCGTCTTCCACGACTCCGACCTGCTCGGCGACGTCACCCACTACGTGCCCGCGCTGCTCGGGCCGCTGCTCACCGACCCCGCCGTCGGCTTCGTCAAGGGGTGCTACACCCGCCCGCTGAGCGTCGACGGCGTGACCAGCCCGGCGGGCGGCGGCCGGGTGACCGAGCTGACCGCGCGGCCGCTGCTCAACGCCTGGTGGCCCGAGCTCGCCGGCGTCGTCCAGCCGCTGGCCGGCGAGTACGCCGGCCGCCGGGAGGTGCTCGAGCGGGTGCCGTTCTCCGCCGGCTACGGCGTGGAGGTCGGGCTGCTGCTGGACGTCCTCGCGCTGGTCGGGCTCGGCGGCCTCGCGCAGGTCGACCTCGGCGAGCGGCGGCACACCTCGCAGCCGCAGGACGCGCTGAGCCGGATGGCCGGGCAGGTCGTCTCCGCCGTGCTGGCCCGGGCCGGCACCACGCGCGGCGCCAGCGGCCTGCTCACCCGGTTCGCCCGCGACGCGCAGGGCTTCGTGCCCGTCACCAGTGACGTCAGCGTCGACGCCCGGCCGCCGATGGCGACGCTCGCCGAGTACCGCGCCCGGCAGGCCGCCTCGGGGTAGCGGCTCACGCCAGCGGGGTCTCCTGCAGGTTGGCCGCGAGGTCGCCGGGGGTGTCGAAGATCGCCACGGCGCCGGCGTCGTTCAGCTCGTCGTCCCCGAAGCCGCCCGAGCGCACCACCAGCGCGGGCATGCCGGCGTGGTCGGCGGCCTTGACGTCCCACACCGAGTCGCCGACCAGCACGCTGGGGGCGTCCTCGGGCGCGCCGAGCGTACGCAGCGCGACCTGCAGCAGCTCCGGGGCGGGCTTGGTCCGCTCGACGTCGTCGCTGGTCGTCCACGCGTCGGCGACGTCGCGCGCACCGAGCAGGTCCAGCGCGAGGTCCACGTGGTGCGGCTTGCCGGAGCTGGCCAGCACCACCCGGTGTCCGCGCTCCTTCAGCGCCAGGAGCAGGTCGCGCGCGCCGGGGAGGACGGCGACCTCCGCCATCAGCGGGTCGGCCTCCTCGACCCAGCGCTCCCGGGCCTTCTCCCCGATCCGCTCCTCCAGCTCGTCCCCGCCGATCGCCGCGACCAGCTGGTCCCCGCCCATGCCGATCAGCCGGTGGATCCGCCAGATGGGGAAGGTCTCACCGAGCGAGCGGAACGCCCGGTACCAGGCCAGCGCGTGCTGGTAGTTGGTGTCGACCAGGGTGCCGTCGACGTCGAGGACGGCGATCGCGGACGAGGACATGGGCCCAGCACTGCCCACGTCCCCACCCCCGCAACCGCCGAGGCATGGGAAGCGATCCCCACGTCATGGCGCCGGCGACGTGGGGATGGCTTCCCATGCCTCGACACGGGCGAGCGGACGACGAGCGGCGGGGCCTCAGCCGTGGACGAGCAGGCCGCGCACCGTCTCGCCGGCCGCCTGGTCGCGGTAGCCCTGGGTGAGCTCGTCCAGCCCGTAGCGGCGGGTGACCAGCCGGTCGAGCTCCAGCCGGCCCTCCTCGTGCAGGCGCAGCAGCCGCGGGATGTCGACGAAGGGGTTGCAGTTGCCGAACAGCGTCCCCTGCACCCGCTGCTGGAACGCCGTCGTCACCTGGCCGTTGAGCGTCACCATGCCGTCGGCGGGACGGTCGGCGAGCGCGGTGAGCACGAGCGTGCCGCCCTTGCCGACGCACCGGGCCGCGCCCGCGTGGATCTCGGCGGACATCTTCCCGACGGTGACGACGACGACGTCGGCGCCCGTGCCGCGGGACAGCTCGCGGGCCAGCGACGCGGCCTCCCCGGCGTCGGCGACGGTGTGCGTGGCGCCGACGGTCTCGGCGAAGGAGCGCTTCATCTCGACCGGGTCGACGCCGATGACGTGCAGTGCGCCGGCGTGCGCGGCGCCCTGCACGGCGTTCACGCCGACCCCGCCGAGGCCGACGACGACGACGGTGTCGCCGGGACGCACGCCGCCGGCGTACACCGACGAGCCCCAGCCGGTCGGCACGCTGCAGGCCAGCAGCGCCGCGGTGTCCAGCGGCACGTGCGGGTCGATGCGCACGCAGGAGAACTCGTGCAGCACGGTGTGCCGGGCGAAGGCCCCGATCATGCAGAAGCCGCCCAGCTCGCTGCCGTCGTCGAGCCGGAACGGGAAGGTGCCGGTGGGCAGCTGACCGGTGGCGATCGTGGCGCCGGCGTCGCAGATGCTCGACCGCCCGGTGGCGCAGAAGCGGCAGTGCCCGCAGGCGGGCAGGAAGCTGGTGACGACGTGGTCGCCGGGGGCCACCTTGGTGACGCCGGGGCCGACCGCGCGGACGACGCCGGCGCCCTCGTGGCCGCCGACGATCGGGTACCGGCCGCCGGGGTTGGCGTGCCGCATGTGCTCGTCGGAGTGGCACAGGCCGGCGTAGGCCATCTCGACGAGGACCTCGCCCGGCCCCGGGTCGACGACCTCCAGGTCGACGACCTGGTACTCGGTCCCGGGCTCGAACAGCACCGCTCCTGTGGTCCTCACCGGGGTACCGGCTCCTCTCGATCCGTGGCGCGGCACCGGATGCCACACCGGCGACCAGCTTCCCCGAGGCCCGGCGCCGGGCGGTCACCGGGTCCGCCGGGAGCCGCCCACCCGGCGGGGACGGCCGCGCGCACCGGGCGGGACCCACCGCGCGGGAGGACGATCGGGGTCGTGTCCGCACCCGAGCGCAGCACGCCCCCGGCCCCTCCCGCCGTCGACCACGAGCCGGCCGCCTGCCCCGGCTGCGGCGCGGTGCTCGCCCCCGTCCCGGGCGGGTCCGGGCCGGCGGGGGCGGCCGCGGCCTGCCGCCGGCTGTTCGAGCAGGCCACGCACGAGGTGCGGCAGCGCGCGGCCACCGACCCGCGCGCCGCCGACACCGCCCGGCTGGCCGACACCGTCTACGCCGCCCAGCACCCCGACCCGGACGACCCGGGCGGCGTGCACGCGGCGCTCGACACGCTCGTGCGGCGCCTGGGTGACGACCCCAACCCCGATCCGGCACCGCAGCGGCCGCGGGCGTGGCAGATGACCGCCGCCGACCTCGACACCGCCGGCCTGGACGTCGCCGGCGTGGAGGCGCTCGTGGACGCCTGGGGGCGGACCGTGGCCGAGGACTGGAGCCGCGCCACCCGCGGGTGAACCCGATCCGGTGACACACCGTTGATACCGTGGCGGCGATGAGTGAGGGAACCGACCGGCGAGCGCGCAAGAAGGCCGCCACCCGGGCACTCGTGCTCTCGACCGCCCAGCGGCTGTTCGACGAGCGCGGCTTCGACGCGGTGACGGTCGCCGACGTCGCGGCCACCGCCGACGTCGCCGTCCAGACGGTGTTCAACCACTTCCCGACCAAGGAAGAGCTCTTCTTCGCCGACCGCACCCCCTGGGTGGACGCGCCGGCCGAGGCCGTGCGCCTGCGCGACCCGGCCGTCTCCCCCACCGACGCGCTGCGCCGGGCGATGGTCGCGTCCGTCGGCGCCTACCTGGAGGGGCTGGCCGACCCCGGGCACCGGGCGATGGTCGCGGCCGTCTCGGCGACGCCGGCGCTGCGCACGCGCGAGCGGGAGCTCGGCGAGCTGTCCCGCCGCCGGCTGCAGGCCGCCCTCGCCGAGGCGTGGGCCGACCTGCTGGACCGCGACCCGGACGAGCTGCGCCGGGCCGCCGCGCTGGTCGCCGCCACCTGGATCGCGACGGTGCGCACCGTGGCCGACGAGTTCCGCGAGCCGATCCCGGCGGCCGAGCAGGTGCCCGACCGGGCCCGCGAGGCCGTCGAGCTCACCGACCGGGTCCTCTCCGCGCTGCAGTCCACGCTGGACGGCGTCGGGACGCTGGCCCGCCGGTGAGCGCGGGGGGACCGGCGAGCCGACCCGGCCGGCCGCCCGGTCAGCGCAGCACGACCTCCCGGTCCTGGGTCTCGACCAGCGGCACCAGCACGTCGCCCACCAGCCGCTCGAGCCGCTCGGTCGGGATCGCGCCGTCCCCGCCGCCGGTGAACCGCTGCCACAGGAACGCCTCGAGCACCGAGCGCAGCAGCGCCAGCCGGGCCTCGGGCACGGCCTCGCCGCGGGCGGCGGCGCGCTCCCCGATGACGGCGACGGCCGCGGCGAGCGGGCGGACCAGGGCGGCGTCCAGGCCGGCGCGCAGCTCCTCGTCGTGGCGGGCCGCGCCCACCAGGCTGGCCACCGCGCACTCCTCGCGGGTGAGCGGCCGGCGCCACCGGTCGACCAGCGAGGCGACGTCACCCTGCAGCGAGCCGGTGTCCGCGGGCCGGTCCACCACCTGGAAGCGGCTCACCGCGTGCCGGGCCAGCGCGGACATGGTCGGCCAGCGCCGGTAGATGCCGGCCTTGCCGGCATGGGCGCGGGCGGCGACGCGGTCGCTGTTGAGCCGGCCCCAGCCCTCCTCGGCGAGGATGTCGACCGCCACCGAGAGCAACTGCTCGGACAGCTCGGCGCTGAGGGGTCTGCCGGGCGTCCCGCTCACACCGCGCTCCCGTCCGTGGTCGTGCGCACCGCGACATCCTGTCGGTTGCCCGGACCGGCCACAAGCACGTGAGACGGCCAGGACCGGAACGCGTATGTGTCGGTCGTCACGCCCCGGCGGCGCTCTGGACCTCCACGCGTAGCAGTCCCCCGGCCGAGCCGTCGTCCAGGGAGGCGGCCAGCTCCGCCCAGCGGCGGTCCCGGTCGCCGTCCCCCGGCCCGGCCGCGGCCCGCACCGCCGCCGCGTCCAGCAGGGCGGATCCACCGTCGGCCAGCCGGCCCAGCCCCGCGGCGCGCAGGACCTCGTCGGCCTCGGCGTCGGTGACCTGCCCGAGGGCGAGCACCAGCCGGCTCAGGTCCTCGACGTCCACCACGCGGACCTCCGGGCGCTCCTCGGCGCCACCCACCACCTCGACGATCACGGCGACCTCCTCCATGTGTCAGTGCGTAGCTCCGTGTGCCCCGCCGGCTCCCCTGCAGGGGCTCGCCGCGAGCTCGCGAGCGGTGGGGGGCACGGGGGTCCTACACGTGCCAGGGGAACGGCGAGAAGTCGGGGTCGCGCTTCTCCAGGAACGCGTCCCGGCCCTCGACGGCCTCCTCGGCCATGTAGGCCAGCCGGGTGGTCTCCCCGGCGAACAACTGCTGACCGACCAGACCGTCGTCGATCAGGTTGAACGAGTACTTGAGCATCCGCTGGGCGGTGGGGCTCTTGGCGACGATGCGCCGCCCCCAGTCCAGCGCGGTCGCCTCGAGCTCGGCGTGCGGCACGACCCGGTTGACCATGCCCATGGCGTGGGCGTCGGCGGCGCTGTACTCGTCGCCGAGGAAGAAGACCTCGCGGGCGAACTTCTGCCCCACCTGCCGGGCCAGGTAGGCCGAGCCGAAGCCGCCGTCGAAGCTGCCGACGTCGGCGTCGGTCTGCTTGAACCGGGCGTGCTCGGCGCTGGCCAGGGTCAGGTCGCTGACGACGTGCAGGCTGTGCCCGCCGCCGGCCGCCCACCCGGGGACGACGCAGACGACGACCTTCGGCATGAAGCGGATCAGCCGCTGCGCCTCCAGCACGTGCAACCGGCCGCTGGACCCGGCGGCGTGCTCGTAGCCGTACCGGCCGCGGACCCGCTGGTCCCCGCCCGAGCAGAACGCCCAGCCGCCGTCCTTGGGGCTGGGGCCGTTGCCGGTGAGCAGGACGCAGCCGACGTCGGTGGACAGCCGGGCGTGCTCGAGGACGGCGATGAGCTCGTCGACCGTCTGCGGCCGGAACGCGTTGCGCACCTCGGGCCGGTCGAAGGCGATGCGGACGACGCCGGCGTCCACGGCGCGGTGGTAGGTGATGTCGGTCAGGTCGAAGCCCTCGACCGGGCGCCACGCGGCCGCGTCGAAGATCTCCGAGACGTCGTCGCGAGCGCTCATGTCCCGCACGGTAGTGCCGGCGCCGGACCGCGGGCCGGCCGGTCCGGGCTCACCCGCCGAGCAGGCTGCCGACGCCGCCGGTCACCCCGCCGACGACCGAGCCGGCCCCGCCGGTCACGCCACCGAGCACCTCGCCGGCCCCCTGGGTGAGCCCACCGACCGGATCGCCACCGGTCACGCCACCGACCACCTCACCGGCGCCCTGCGTCACGCCGCCGACGACGGAGCCCACCCCGCCGGTCACACCACCGACCACCTCGCCGGCGCTCTCCGTCACGCCGCCGACCGTCTGCTCGACGACGGAGGGCACGTCCGGCGGGGCGGGCGCCGGGGGCCGCGGCGCCGACGGGGTGCCCGCGCCGCCACCGGGAGCCGGGCCGCCACCGGGAGCCGGGCCCGATCCCGCGCCGGGCAGGGACGGCGCCGGCGCGGCGCCTCCGGGCGCGGGGACCCCGGGCGCGGCCGCTCCGGGCGCGGGGACGACGGGCAGGGGGACCCCGGGCGCGGCGGCACCCGGGACCGGGACCCCCGCGCCACCACCGGCCGCGACCCCGCCGGCCGGCGCCCCGGCGGCCGGCACCCCGCCGGGCGCGGCGGCGAGGGGCAGCCCGGCGAGGGAGCCCTGCCCGCGGGCGCCAGCCACCCCGATGCCCGACACGTGCGCCGGCGTCAATCCGCTGCTGCTCGTGGTGAACGGCCACTCCTCCAGCCCGGGCGCGCCGAACTCCGGGGAGAGGCGGCCGAACTGCCCGGGGCCGGTGACGTCGACGCCGCCGCCGGGGTCGCCGGCCGCGGGGGCCCCCGCCGCGGTCGGGCCCGAGGTCAGGGCCAGCACCGGGGCCGCCACCAGCCCGGCGACCGCCGCCGTCATCAGCACCCGCCAGGTGCGGCGCTCGGTCGCGTGGGCGGCGTCGGCGGCCGCCGCGTGCCGGCTGCCGCGCCGGGCCGGACGGGACCGCGGGCTGTGGCGCCGGACGGCTCCGGGCGCGAGGGCGGACGAGGTCACGGGAGCCGCCCTACCCGGCAGTGACCGTGTCACACCTCACCGTCACGGGATGGCCGGCGCGTAGCGTCCGCCGGGTGACCGCCCCGGTGCTGCGCGTCGGCACCCTCAACCTCGCCTCCGGTCGCGGGCCGGCCGGCGCGGTCCTGCCGGCGGAACGGCTCGCCGCGGCGCTGGCCGGTCTCGACGTCGACGTCCTCGCCGTCCAGGAGACCGACGCCGGGCAGCCGCGGTCGGGCCGGGACGACCAGCCCGCGGTCGTGGCCGCGGCGCTCGGCGCGGCGCACTGGCGGGCGGCGGCCACCCTGGCGGGCACCCCCGGCCCGGTGCGCACCTGGACCGCGGAGGCACCGCCGGTGCCGCGCGGTCCGGGCCAGCCGGTGCCCGGGCCGCGGTACGGCATCGCGCTGGTCAGCCGCTGCCCGGTGCACGCCTGGTCGGTGCTGCCGCTGGGCGGCGGGCGGGCCCGGCTGCCCGTGCGCGCCCCCGACCCGCGGACCGGCCGGCCGCGCTGGTGGTGGGTGCCCGACGAGCCCCGCGTCGCGCTGGCCGCCCACCTGCCGGGCCTGACCGTCGTCGGCACGCACCTGTCCTTCGCGCCGCCGACGGCGGTGCGCCAGCTGCGGGCGCTGCGCCGCTGGGCGGCCACGCTGCCCGGGCCGGTCGTGGTCGCCGGCGACCTCAACCTGCCCGGGGGCCTGCCGGCGCGGCTGCTCGGCGGGGTCGCGCTCGTGCGAGCGCACACCTTCCCGGGCCCGGCCCCGCGCGTGCAGCTGGACCACCTCGTCGGGCTGGGCGTGGCCGCGGCCGGCCCGGGCACGGCGGCCGCGCTGGCCGTCGGCGACCACCGGGCCCTCGTCGCCCCGGTGCGCGGCGGGGACCCCGGGTAGGGCGCGCCCCCTCAGAGCAGCGGCAGCAGGCGCGGCAGCGAGGCGGCCAGCCCGGGGTGCAGCGGCACCCGGTCCAGGCCGCTCAGCGGGATCCAGCCGACGGCGGTGCTCTCCCCGTCCAGGCGCAGGGCCGCGGGCTCGATCGGGCGGGCCGGCGTCGCCAGGACGGTGGTGTAGGCCCAGCCGCCGTGGTCGTCGACCGAGCGGATGCCGAGGACGACGTCGTCCCCGGTCAGGCCGAGCTCCTCGCGCACCTCGCGCAGGGCGCCGTGCTCGGGCTCCTCGTCGCGGTGCAGCGCTCCGCCGGGGGTCCCCCAGGTGCCGCCGTGGTGGGACCACTCGGCGCGGTGCTGCAGCAGCAGCTCGGGGCCGTCGCCGCCGGCGCGGTGCACCAGCAGTCCCGCCGCGCCGGCCCGCCCCCAGTGGCGGTGGCCCAGCGCGCAGGTCGTCCAGGCGTCGGTCGGGGAGAACACCACGTGCCCAGTGAACCCCAGACCCGCGCTGGCAGGATCGCCGCGGTGAGCACCGTGCAGCTGCGCCGCTACCGCATCGAGCCGGGGCGGATGGCCGAGTTCCTCGCCTGGTTCCCCACCGTGCTGCCCGTCCGCGAGCAGTACGGGTTCACCGTCCGGTTCGCCTACGCCGACCACGCGCTGGACACCTTCACCTGGGCGACCGCCCACGAGGGCGACGAGGCGGCGTTCACCGCGGCCGAGGCGGTCTACACCGCGTCCCCGGAGCGGGCGGCGGTGTTCGCGACGTTCCCGCGCTGCATCACCGAGCAGGTCAACGGCTTCGTCGACGACGTGCTGGCCCGCTGAGCATGCGGGTCGCGGTCTTCACCGGCTCGCAGAGCGGGCCGGAGTCCCACCGCGCGGCGGCGGCCGCGCTCGCCGGCGACCTGGCCCGCGCGGGGGTCGGCATCGTCTACGGCGGCGGGCACGTGGGGCTGATGGGCGTCGTCGCCGAGGCGGCGCTGGGCGCCGGCGGCGAGGTCGTCGGGGTGATCCCGCAGCACCTGGTGGACGACGAGCTCGCCCACCCCGGGCTGCCCCGGCTGGAGGTCGTCTCCTCCATGCACGAGCGCAAGGCGCGGATGGCCGAGCTCGCGGACGCGTTCGTCGCCCTGCCCGGGGCCGCGGGCACGCTCGAGGAGCTGTTCGAGGCGTGGACGTGGGGGATGCTCGGCCTGCACGCCAAGCCCACGGTGCTGGTCGACGTCGACGGGTTCTGGCAGCCCCTGCTGGCCCAGCTGCGCCGGATGGCCGACGACGGCTACCTCGACCGCCGCCGGCTCGACGCGCTCGGGGTGGTGACCGACGCCGCGGGGCTGCTGGCCTTCGTCGAGGGCTACGAGCACCCGCCGCGGAAGTGGACGCCGACCCCGCCCTGACCGCCCCGACCTGCCGTGACCCGCTCGCCGCGGGTGTGACGGCGCCGGCGAGCGCCTAGCGTCCGTGCGGTGGAGCGCTGGGACGTCGTCGTCGTGGGCGCCGGTCCCGCGGGCTCGGCGGCGGCCCTGGCGGCGCGCCGGGCCGGGGCCTCGGTGCTGCTGCTCGACCGCGCCGGGTTCCCGCGGGACAAGGTGTGCGGCGACGGCGTGGCCGCCGAGGCGCTCGACGTGCTGGCCGTGCTGGGCGCCGACCCGGCCGCGCTGGTCGCCGGGTACCCGGCCGTGCCGCGGCTGTCGCTGCGCGCGCCGCGCGGCGCCGTCGTGGAACGCGACACCGCCCGCCCCTCGCACGTCGTCCCGCGCGCGGTGCTCGACGCGCGGGTCCTGGACGCCGCCCGTGCCGCCGGCGCCGCCTTCCGCCGGCACCGGGTCCGCGCCCTGGAGGTCGACGGCGACGGGGTGGTGGTGGACGGCGTGCTGCGCGCCGGCGCGGTCGTCGGGGCCGACGGCGCGGAGTCCGTCGTCCGCCGGGCGCTCGGCGTCCCCCGCAACCGCGACGACCGCCTCGCCGTCGCCATCCGCGGCTACGCCGCCGAGCCGCCGCTGCGCCCGGGCACCCAGCTGCTGGTGACGACCGAGCAGCGCTGGCCGGCCTACGCCTGGTCGTTCCCGCTGGGGAACGGCCGGGCCAACGTCGGCTACGGCGAGCTGGTGTCCGGCGGCGCCGACCGGTCGGCGCTGGTCGCGGGGCTGCGGCGGCTGCTGCCCGGGGTCGAGCCGGACGGGTTGCGGGCGCACCGGCTGCCGCTGTCGACCGGCCGGCCGCGGCAGCCCGACGGCCGGGTGCTGCTGGCCGGCGACGCGGCGTCGCTGGTCAACCCGCTCACCGGCGAGGGCATCTTCTACGCGGTGCTGTCCGGGGCGCTGGCCGGCACGGCGGCGACCGCGGGGGCGCGGGCCGGGGCGCTGTACCGGCGGGCGCTGCGGGCGCGGCTGGGCGCGCACCTGCGGTCGACGGCGGCGGCGTCGCAGCTGTCCCGGTGGCCCCGGCTGATGGACGCCGCGGTCCGCGGGGCCGCCGCGGACGGGCGGGTCTTCGACGAGGTGGTGGCGCTCGGCCTGGCCGACGGCCGGCTGGGCTCTCGCACGCTGGCCGCGGCGGTGCGCCACCTGCGCTGAGCGCCGGCTCAGGAGGGCGCGACCTCGAGGCGGTCCCGGCCGGCCCGCTTGGCGCGGTAGAGGGCGTCGTCGGCCGCCGCGTACAGGCCGCGGGCACCGCCGGCCGAGCCCGGGGCGTGCGCGACGCCGACGCTGACCGACAGGGCGAGCAGGCCCCCGCCGGGCAGCGCGAGCGGGGTCGACCGGACCGCGTGCAGGAGCGCCTCGGCCCGGCGGACGGCGGTCTCCGGCGCGCAGCCGGGGAGCAGGACGGCCAGCTCGTCCCCGCCGAGGCGGCTGAGGACGGCGTCACCGGCGCGGACGTGCCGGCGCAGCAGCGCCGCGAGGTGCACGAGGGCGTCGTCGCCGACGGGGTGCCCGTGGCGGTCGTTGATCTGCTTGAACGAGTCGACGTCGACCAGGACCAGGGCGGTGCCCTCGTGGTGCGGCCGGGGCTCCAGGGCGCGCTCGAGGGCCGCCTCGAACACGCGCCGGTTGAGCAGCCCGGTGAGGGAGTCGACCGTGGCCTGCTCCTCGAGCCGGCGGACCAGCCGGTCCTGCACGGCGGCGGCCCGGTCGAGCATCGTCGCGGTGACCACGAGCACGGCACCGAAGAAGGCGACGTCGACGAGGGCCTCGGGCGCCGGCAACAGGTGCAGCAGACTGACGGTGTCGCCCACGACGGCCGCGCCGGTGACGACGGCGACCGCGCCCCGCCGCAGGTGCGTCGCGGCCCACAGCACCGGGAAGGCCAGGAAGGCCTGCGCCGCCGCCGACGGGTCGCGGGTGAGCACGTTCATGACGCAGACCAGCAGGGCCCCGGCGACCCCGATCAGCGGGAAGGCCCCGGCGCGGTCCAGCGTCTCCGGCTGGGCCAGCCGGGCCAACACGGCGACGGCCACGAGCACGGCCGCGCCCGCCCAGGAGGTCGCGCGCGAGGTCGCGTCCGCGGAGTGGGGTCCGAAGGCGGTGAAGACCACGAGGACCACCGCGCAGACGCACACGATCAGGACCGCGGATCGCGCGGTGCCCCGTGCGTCCCGGGCCCGGAAGGTGGTCGGCAACCTCACCCCCCTCCGATCGGCACCGCGCAGTTCCGCCACGAGGGCCGCGTCACCCCTGTGGGTGAGGCGCGCGACCGCGTCCGGATGTGTTCCGGGACGGGCGGCGCGCTGGCACAGTGTCGCGGTCGCCGGGAGGGTCCCGGGGACGCTGGAGGGACATCTGATGGCGGACGCGAGCTGGCTGCCCGACCCGAGCGGGGCGCACGAGCTGCGCTACTGGAACGGCACCGCCTGGACCGAGCACGTCTCGGACCAGGGGACGACGGGCATCGACGTCCCCGACCCGCAGCTGCCCCCGCCCGGCGCGGTGCCGCCTCCCCCGCCGCCCGGGGACGCCGCCGTCCCGGCGTCCGCCCAGCCCCCGGCGTACGGGCAGCAGCCGGCGTACGGCGAGCCCCCGGCGTACGGGCAGCCGGCGCAGCAGCCGGCGGCCAAGCCCAGCTGGAAGGACCGGCTCAAGCAGGTCGCCGACCAGGGCAAGGCGGTCGCCGAGCAGGGCAAGGCCAAGCTCGCCGAGCAGTCGGCCAAGCGGACCGAGCAGTGGGCCAACGACCCGAACACGCTGTGGTTCGGGGAGAGCAAGGGCGGCGCCACCGGCGTGGCGGGCGTCGCCAAGGCGCGGTACCGGATCACGAAGGACCGCATCTGGATCGAGAGCGGGCTGCTGGGCACCCGGACCGAGAGCGTGCCGATGTGGGCGGTCCGCGACATGGACGTGCGCCAGGCCGTCTGGCAGCGCGGCAAGGACGTCGGCGACCTGGTGCTCGGCCTCGACGACCCGGCCTACGGCGTCCAGCAGGACACCTTCACCCTCACCGGCATGCCGGAGCAGGGCACCACCAGCGGGCAGGTGGTGCTGGACAACATCGAGAACCCGCACCAGGTGTACGACCTGCTCGCCCCGCTGGTGAGCGAGGCCCGGCACAAGAAGACGATCGAGCGGCAGTCGCAGTACGTGCACCAGATGAACCCGGGCGTGGCCTACGCCGCTGCGGCACCTGCCCCGGCCCCCGCCCCGGCGGAGCCGGACCTGGTGGACCAGCTGCGCCGCCTGGGCGAGCTCCGCGACGCGGGGATCCTCACCGAGGAGGAGTTCGCCGCGCAGAAGGCCAAGCTGCTCGGCTGAGGCCGGCCAGCCCCCCCACCGCCCCGCGCGAGACCACCCCGATGCGCCTGGCGGTCGTCACCGCCCACGCGATGACGACCGCCATGCGCACGGGGGCGCGCACAGGAGTCCGCCGTCCCGCCCGCGACGGCGAGCTCGGGCAGCGTCGCGCTCCTCAGGACCGCCGCGGCGGCACGTACCGGCAGGCGTCCAGCAGCAGCGCCCGCCACTCCTCCCGGTCCGTCGGGCGGTCCTGGTTCACCGCGAGAGCGGGGTCGACCGACCGCCCGGTGAGCGCCGGCCGGGTCCTGCGGTCGGCTAGGTCCAGGCCCGTCTCGATGGTCAGTGGGTCCCAACCCTGCAGGTGGTTGACCAGGAGGTCGATCTCGTCCCAGACGATCACCCCCATCCGGATCGCGTTGGCGCGGACGACGAGGTAGCGCTCCAGGTCGCCCGCGTCGCGCACTGTCTGGGCCACCAGCACCAGCTGGTGCAGCGGGATGACGGCGATGTCGTGGCGGCGGCCCCTGACCTGGTCGAGCGCTGCCCCGTCCAGCACGGCGCTGGCGTACGCGTGCAGCGGCACGGCGATCCCGTGCAGGCTCGCGCCCGTGGGCGGGGTGAACGATCCGGTGCCGGTGACGAGGGTCGAGCCGCCGGCCAGCCGCCCGAGGCGGAGGTCGAGCTGGTCGACGGCCCTCCCGACCTCCTGGGTGAACGCGTTGATGACCGTGGCCGCGTGAGTCGAGACGAGGTGGGACTTCGCCTCGCCGACGACCACCAGGCCGGGGTCCGGACCGTGCACCAGGGCGACGTCGGTCTGCCCGGCGTCCGACACGTTGCGGTCCCCCGCCACGGGCCCGATCGCGAGCGGCAGCTCCGGGACCGACAGCGGGCCGGCGGCGACCGCGCGCAGCGACCGCGCGACGACCTCCTCGTACAGGTCGCCGCGAGCGCGGTCCCCCTGCAAACGGCGAACCAGCTCGAAGAAGGGGCGCTCGACGGCGAGCGTCGCGTCCCGCGACGAGGCGGGGAAGACCCCCCGCTCGTAGGCGACCAGCGGGAACACCTCCCGGGTGCCGCCGAGCATCAGCGCAGGGAAGTCCCTGCCAGCGAGCGAACCCGCGGGCAAGCTCATGCCGGACAACAGCCGCCGGAGCCCCTCCGACGGCACCGAGGCCTGGCGCCACCCACCTCGACCGCGACGGTGGTCTGCCAGCCGGAGGTGGGCGAAGTACTCGTCGACAACGGGCGTCGTCAGCCAGGTCAGGGCCGGGTACGCGGCTGGGGCCGACGCGATCGCCTCCGCAGTGCACTCCAGGAGCAGTTGCGACACCCAGGCGAAGCGGACGTCCGTCGACGCGACGCGGCGGACAGCCTCGAAGTGGGGATTGAGCGCGATCGAGGGCGCGACCTCGTCGTCGCGCGGCAGCGTCATGGCCGCGACCTGCTGGAGGGCAACCCATCGCCCAGCCGCAGTGAGGTACTCCGCCAGCGCCTTGCGCGATTCCCCGTGTCCCCCGCCGGCGGCGGCGATCGGCCAGATGTAGCGGTGGAGTCCGTAGGTCCCGAGCAGGTCGCCCGCCGCGCCCTGCGCCGATGCGGACACCAGGTCCTGGTCCAGCGCGGCTCGGGGGTCGATCCGCGTCAGCACCGCCGTCGCGCGCCTCGCCGTGTCGTGCAAGGCGGCGACGAGGTCGTGGTGCAGCCGGGCAGTCGCGGCGGCCCGCTTCCGGGTGTGCGCCAGGCCGGGGAAGACGGCGGCCGCGTCAGGCTCCAGCAAGCACCGCACCTGCGCCGTGGTATCCGCGTCGGTCCCGTCGGCCACCACCTCGAGGATGAGCTCCGACAGTTCCTGCGTGTGGACGTCCGACGACGCCACGGGGAGACGAGCCACCTGGTGATCCTCGGCCGTCCAGGACACTCCCTGTAGTGGAGCCCAGCGCGTCGCCGAGGCGCGAGCGGAGGGCGTGGGATTCGAACCCACGAAGAGGGGTCACCTCTTAGCGGTTTTCAAGACCGCCGCACTAGGCCACTATGCGAGCCCTCCTGGCGCGTCGAGGCTAGCGCCCGCCGGGACGCCGGCCCGCCGCCGCAGCCCGCGCACAGCACAGCGGCCGCCGCCCCTGCCGGGACGGCGGCCGCTGCGGTGGTGCGGGTTACTCGGCGGCGGCGCGCTTGCGCCGGCCGGCGACCACGAGCCCGCCACCGATCACGAGGGCGGCCAGGCCACCCAGCGCCGGGACGGCGATGTCGGCGCCGGTGTAGGCCAGCCCTTCGGCGTCCGCGGCCCGGGCCGAGGTCACCGCCGCGGTGCCGTCGGCGGCGACCGCCACCTCGATGACGAGGTTGCGGACGTTGCCGTTGGCGTCCACGCCGGTGGCGACCAGGTGGTGGGTCCCGGCGGGCAGGTCGGCCGGCAGGGTCACGTCCACGAGGAAGGTGCCGTCCGGCCCGGCGACGGCGGTGCCGAGGGAGATCGGCGTCGAGTACACGAGCAGCTCGATGGTCGCGCCGGGGAGGAAGCCGGTGCCGCGCAGGGTCACCGTCTGCCCGGGCGCGACGCTGCTGAGGCTGCTGCCGTCGGCGCGCGAGATGTCACCGTCGTCCTGCGTGGGGACGGCGGCCGGCTTCTGCACCGCGGGGACGACGGCGCTCTCGGCGAACCCGGGGTTGCCGAGCCCGTCCGCGCCGATGCCCATCACCATGACGTCGTAGGCCTCGCCGGCCGGGACCGGGAGGACGCACGAGGTGTCACCGGCCTCGGCGGTGCAGGTGATCTCCTGGTCGGCGACGTCGGGCGAGTGGCCGTCGATCGACGCGGCCCGGGCCCGGACCTCGTAGCCGGTGAGGCCCACGGCACCGGCCGGCGCCGTCCAGGTCACCTTGAGCGCGCCGGGCAGGACCGTGGCCTGCACGTGCCCGGGCGCCGGCAGGGCGTAGCGCGGGGTGGCCGTGGCCACCGTGCTGGCCACGCCGGGGACCTCGCCGGCGACCCCGCGCACCTCCAGGGCGTACGCGTGGCCGTTGGTCAGCCCGGTGATCTGCCCCGTGTGCTGACCGCCCAGGTCGGTGCTGGTGGACAGCGTCGTCCAGGTACCGCCGTCGAGCCGGTACTGGTAGCCGGTGGTCGGCGCGTAGTCCGTGCCGGACATCGCGTAGAAGCCGACCGCGAGGGCACGGTCGAGGCCGACGACGTAGGTGAGGGACACCGGGGCGGGGACGGTCGGGGTGGTCACCGGCGGCTGGACGATCGGGGCCACGGGCGTGGCGTTCTGGACCGCGCTGCCCACGCCGGGGCCGACCGCGCTCGTCGCCCGGAGGACGAGGGCGTAGGACTGGCCGTTCTGCAGTCCGCTCCGGATGCCGGTGCGGATGCCGGTGTCCGGGTCGGTCGTGACCGCCAGGTCGTCGAAGCTGGTGCCTCCGTTGGTGCTCAGCTGCCAGCCGATCACGTCGGCCATGGCGTCGCCGGCGTCCGCGCCCGGCTTGAAGCTGATGCCCAGCTGACCGTTGCCCGGGACGACCGACAGGTCGGTCGGGGCGGCCGGGGCGCCCTGCGGCATGGCGGGCTGCCAGTCGGCCGGGTCGCCCTCGAGCTCGCCGTTCTCGCCGGCCAGGCCGCGCACCATGACGTGGTAGATCGTGCCGTTGGTGAGCTCGCCGATGACGCCTTCGAGGTGGTCGCCCTCGTCGGTGGTGGTCAGCGGGTGCCAGGTGTCGCCTTCGTCGGTGGAGTACTGCCACGCGGTGGCGGCGGGCCGGTCCTCGTCCTCGGTGACCGGCTGGAAGCGGACCGTCAGCTTCTCGTTGCCGGGCAGGACGTCGACGGCGACCGGCGCGGCGGGCTTCGCGACGACGACCGGGGCCTCGGGGGTGCCCGTGACGGTGGCGTCGGCGCCGTCGCCGAGGGCACTGGTGGCGTGGATGTGGACGGTCGCCTCCTCGCCGTTGACGAGGCCGGGGATGACGGTGCTCAGGACGCCGTCGACCTCGTCGGGCGTGAAGACCGTCCACTGCGAGCCGTCGAGGCTGTACTCGTAGCCGGTGACGTCGGAGGTCGTCGCGTCG
Organism: Blastococcus sp. SYSU D00695; assembly: GCF_054050555.1. Taxonomy (NCBI): domain Bacteria; kingdom Bacillati; phylum Actinomycetota; class Actinomycetes; order Geodermatophilales; family Geodermatophilaceae; genus Blastococcus; species Blastococcus sp. SYSU D00695. The sequence goes on from NZ_JBJGZP010000007.1 coordinate 127,916, forward strand.
TCGACCGGCGCCGTGAAGGAGACCGTGAGCGTGCCGTCGCCCGGCGTGGCGCTGAGACCGGTGGGCGCCACGGGGGTGGTCTCGCACGGCACGGGAGTGCCGGTCACCATGCCGTCGCCGCGGTAGGTACCCAGGGCCGCCGCGTCCTCGGTCGACAGCGTGCGGCCGGCCACGACGTTCTCGTCGCCGCCGCCACCCTCTCCGCCGGCGACCGCGGTCGTGCCGTCGTCCTCGAGCCCGTCGGCACCGTCCCCGCCGAAGGCGCGGATGAAGACCGAGGACGAGTCGTCCTCGCCCTGGAGGTACACGACCGAGGCCGCGCCGCCGCCGCTCCCGCCGGTGCCCGTCTCGGTCGTGGCGGCGGTGCCGGACTGCCCGGACATCGTGGCGTCCGGCGCCGACGTGGTCGCGCCGCCACCACCGAGCTGGGCGTGCTCGCCGGCCACATAGCCGCCGAGACCCGCGTGCACGTCGAAGACCTGACCCTCGGTGACGGGGGTGCGGACCGCGACCCGGCCGCCGAGGTCACCGAGGTCGTCGCTGGTGGGGACGCCGGAGCGACCGCCCGAACCGCCCTGGACGACCCAGTCGACGAAGCAGACGCCGGCAGGCACGGGCGCGGAGAGGCCTGTGCCCTCGATGGACCAGCCGGACTCGGCCTGGGCGGTGCCGGCCAGGGTGAAGACGACGCTGGACATGCCGATCGCGGTGACGGCAAGGACAGCCCTGGCCCGAGAGGCCGGGACGGAGGCGCGCACGCTGTTCTCCTCGAGATGGCTCGGGCACTCCCCGAACGAGGCCGGCCGGTACCGGTCGACACGGGGACGGAACCATCTCGTCTGAATTCGGCGCCGGCCAACACCCGGCACGGTGCGTCGCGTTACCGCTTCGTTATGAACTCGATGTTTGAGCCTCTGACCAGCACGGATGCGCTCTATCACCACTCGATCGAGTTCCGGAAGTCACCGGATGTGCCGGACTCGAGGCGCCCGGACCGGCAGGTCTCGCCAGGTCCCGAGACCCCGGCGAGGCGCGGGGCCCGCGCGCGGGGCGCCATGGTCCCCGGCCCGGAGAGGACGACGTCCCGACGCGCGACACCGGCCGGCCGCCGGCGGCCGGTGGGGAGACCCCGGCAGGGGGCCCGGCTCAGGCCGGCCGGATGTTCTGGTTGCCGCGGAAGGTGTTGTCCGGGTCGAACCGACGCTTCACCTGCTGCAGCCGGGCGTGGTTGGCGTCCCCGTACGCCGCCCGGATCCGGTCCTGCCCCTCCGCCCCGATGAAGTTCAGGTACGTGCCGCCGTTGGTGTAGCGGGCGACGTCCCGGCGGAAGGCGTGCACCCACTCGACGTTGGCCGCGTCCTGGCCGGGGTCGGCCCACGTGGCGAACGGGTGGGTGACCCACCGGGCCGAGCGGTGGGTCAGCGGGGTGGCCTCGTCGGGCACCCGCGCGATCGCCCCGCCCCAGGCCACCATCAGCTGCTGGGTCAGCGGCGACACCCGGTCCGACCCGTACTTGACGAAGACCTCCACGGCGTCGTCGGGCATGGTGTCGTGGTAGTCCCCGCTCCAGTACTGCCGCATGCCGGGCGGGTCGTCGATCATGCACTGGAAGTCCACGTAGGGCATCGGCGAGATCAGGTCGGCGTCCGGCCGCAGGTCGCGGAACGGCCGCACCGCCTCCAGCCCGTCGTCGACGTCGCCGGCCCACATCAGCGCGAGGGCGGCGACCGTCCGGCCCTGCAGGTGCACCGGCACGAACGGCTCCGGCGGCCCGTCGAGGAACACCAGCGCGTTGCCCAGCCGCTCGTCCGCGGTCTCCATGAGGTCGCGGAAAGCCAGCGCCACGTCGCGTCCGGCGGTGCCCGGCCACAGCAGCAGGCCGGCCAGCACCGTCGGGCCCAGCGGGTGCAGGTCGAAGGTGAACGACGTCGCGACGCCGAAGTTGCCACCGCCGCCGTGCAGCGCCCAGAACAGGTCCGGCTCCTCCGTCGCGCTGGCCGTGACCCGCTCCCCGGCCGCCGTCACCAGGTCGACCGAGCGGAGGTTGTCGCAGGACAGGCCGTGCAGGCGCTCCAGCCAGCCGGAGCCGCCGCCGAGGGTCAGCCCGGCCACGCCCGTGCTGGACACCCGGCCGCCCGTGGTGGCCAGCCCGTGCTCCTGGGTGGCCCGGTCGAACCGGCTCCAGGTGACGCCCGCGCCGACGGTGACCGTCCGCGCCTCCGGGTCCACCCGGACCGCGTCCATCGGCCGGACGTCGACCACCAGCCCGCCGTCGTTGGTGCTGAACCCGGCGACGGAGTGCCCGCCGGCGCGGACGGCGACCGCCAGGCCCTCGGACCGCGCCAGGCGGAGGGCCTCGGCGACGTCGTCCGGCGTCGCGCAGCGGGCGATGACCGCCGGCCGCCGGTCGATCCCCGCGTTGAACAGCGTGCGCAGCTCGTCGTACCGGCCATCGGTCGGTCGGATGAGTTCCATGGCGTCGCTCCCCTGCGCTCCTCCCCCGCTCCGGACGGCGGCACGCTCCTCCCTCCGCCGGGCAGCCGCCAGGGCACGAGTGCCCGGGCCGGGCGGCGGCGCCGGAGGATGACGGGGTGAGCACCCTCGCCGCCGCCGCGGAGACCCTGCGCGTGCCGCAGGCCGTCGACCTGGCCGCGATCGTGGTCGGGGCGCTGACCGGCGGGCTGCTGGCCGCCCGCGAGGGGTTCGCCGTCTCCGGCGTGCTGCTGCTGGCCGTCAGCGGCGGGCTGGGCGGCGGGCTGATCCGCGACGTCCTGCTCGCCGAGGGGCCCCCGGTCGCCCTCACCAACCGCGCCTACCTGCCCACGGTCGCCATCACCGCGGCGGTGACCTTCTTCTTCTCCGGCTGGCTGGCCCGCCTGACCGGGCTGCTGGTGGTCCTGGACGCCGTCACGCTCGGCTTCTTCACCGTGATCGGCGCGCAGAAGGCGCAGCTGGCCGGGCTGCCCAGCGCCTCGGTCGTCTTCATCGGCACGCTCACCGCGGTCGGCGGCGCGGTCATCCGCGACGTGCTGCTCGCCCAGCGTGCCGACATCGTGCAGCCCGGCCCGTACAACGCCGTCGCCGCGCTGATCGGCGCCACCGCCCTGGCGCTGCTGGCCGGGCCCGGCGGGCTGTCCCCGCTGCCGGTCGCCGTCCTGGTCATCGTGCTGGTGGCGGCGCTGCGGGTGCTGTCGGTGTGGCGCGGCTGGGAGGCGCCGGTCGCCGTCGACCTGCCGCACCGCGCCCGCACCTCCCTGGGGCGCATCCGCTGGCGGCGCCGGGGCCGGCCACCGGAGGGCGGTCCCCGCCCGCCTCGGTGAGGATGGGCGGATGCCCGACCGCACCCACGACTTCGTCGTGTACGGCGCCTCCGGCTTCGTCGGGGAGCTGCTGGCCGCCCACCTCGCCGGCGCCGCCCCCGCCGGGCTGCGGATCGCCCTCGCCGGCCGCTCGCGGGACCGGCTGGCCGCCGTCCGCGACCGGCTCCCCGGGCCCGCCCGCGGCTGGGACCTGCTCACCGCCGACTCCACCGACCCCGCGGCCGTGACCGCGCTCGCGGAGGGCACCCGCGTGCTGGCGACGACGGTCGGCCCGTACGCGCGCTACGGCCTGCCGGTCGTCGAGGCCTGCGCGCGGGCCGGCACGCACTACGCCGACCTGACCGGCGAGGTGCTGTTCCACCGCGACGCCATCGACCGCGCCGACGCCCCCGCCCGGGAGTCCGGCGCCCGGATCGTGCACTCCTGCGGCTACGACTCGATCCCCTCGGACCTGTCGGTGCACCTGCTGGCCGAGCGGGCGCGGGCCGACGGCGCCGGCGGGCTCACCGACGTCCGGCTGGTCGCCACGGCCCGCGGCGGGTTCAGCGGCGGCACGATCGACTCGATGCGCGCCCAGGTCGAGGCGGTCGGTGGCGACCGCTCCCTGCGCCGCGTGCTCGCCGACCCGTACGCCCTCAGCCCCGACCGCGCCGCCGAGCCCGACACCCGCCAGCCCCCGGACGCCGCACCACCGGCCCGAGGCCGCGACGGCCGCTGGACCGCGCCGTTCGTCATGGCCTCCTACAACACCCGCGTCGTCCGCCGCAGCAACGCGCTGCAGGGGTGGGCGTACGGGCGGGGCCTGCGCTACGGCGAGGCGATGGGCACCGGCCGCGGGCCGGCCGGCGCCGCCACCGCGGTCGCGGTCACCGCGGGGCTCGCCGCCGCGCTGGGCGCGATGTCGTTCGGCCCGACCCGGGCGCTGCTGGACCGGGTGCTGCCCGCCCCCGGCACCGGCCCCGACGAGGCGGCCCGCGAGCGCGGCTTCTTCCGGATGACGGTCGAGGCCGCCACCGAGTCCGGCCGCCGGTACCGGGCGGTCGCCTCCGGCCAGGGCGATCCCGGCTACAAGGCGACGGCGGTGATGCTCGGCCAGAGCGCGCTGGCCCTGGCGCTGGACGCCGACCGGCTGCCCGCCCGCGCCGGCTCGCTCACCCCGGCGACCGGGCTGGGCGACGTCCTGGTCGAGCGCCTGCGCGCCGCCGGCCACACCTACGAGGTCACCGCCGTCTGACGGCGACCCGCCTCACTCCAGCCGGAGGGCCAGCAGCGCCACGTCGTCCTCGGCGTCGGGGAGGAACAGCCGCTCCAGCACCCGGTCGCACAGCTCCTCCAGGGGCAGGCCGGCGGTCTCGCGGAGGACGGCGACCAGCTGCTCGGTGCCCGTGTCGAGGTCGCGGTCGCGGCGCTCGACCAGCCCGTCGGTGTGCAGCAGCAGCGTCGTGCCGCGGTCGAGCACCACGCAGGAGTCCGTCCGCGGGGCCGTGGCGTCGACCCCCAGCAGCAGCTCGCCGGCCAGGTCCAGCACCCGGACCGCGCCGTCGGGCCCGACCAGCACCGGCGGCGGGTGGCCGGCGTCGGACCAGCGCAGCAGCGCCGCCCCCTCGGCCAGCCCCGCGGGCCGCTCCAGGCGGGCGAGCACCGCCGTCGCCATCACCTCGGGGGCGAGGCCGGCCAGCGCCCGGTCCAGCCGGGTCAGCACCTCCGCCGGCGGCGCGCCGCTGGAGTGGCTGATGCCGCGCAGCAGCCCGCGCACCTGGCCCATCGCGGCGGCGGCGTGGCGGTCGTGGCCGACGACGTCGCCGATCGCGAGCACCGTCGTCCCGTCCTCCTGGCGGAAGGCGTCGTACCAGTCCCCGCCGATCTCGGCGCCGGCCGCGGCGGGCACGTAGCGCACCACGATCCGGCAGCCGGGCACCCGCGGCGGGGCGGTGAGCATGCTGTGCTGCAGCGCGTCGGCGAGGTCCCGCTGCTGGGCGTGCAACCGCGCCGAGTGCAGCGCGAGCCCCGCCCGCCGGCCGACCTCGACGGCGGTCCCGACCTCGGCCTCGGTGTGCGCGCCGCGCTCGTCGCCGTTGAACAGGCCCAGCGCGCCGACGGTGCGGCCGCGGGCCACGAGCGGGACGACGGCGCCGCCCGCCGCGCCCAGCCGGGCCAGCGCCTCCCGCGTCGCCGGGTCCGGCAGCGCCGCGCGGATGCTGGCCTCGGGGATGCGCGGGAGCACCAGCGGGCGGCCGGTGCGGGTGACGATCCGCGCCGTCGACTCCTCGGTCATCACCGACACCATCGCGTGCACGTACTCGGCAAGCTGCCGGTCCTGCCGCGGGTCGCGGTGCGCCGAGGCCATCTCCTCCATCCGGCCGTGCTCGTCGGTGACCACCAGCCAGCACCAGTCGCCCAGCGCGGGCACCACCAGCTGCGCCAGCTGCGCCACCTGGCGGGTGATGTCCAGGTCGCCGGCGAGCACCTGGCCGACGTCGGCGAGCAGCTGCAGCCGGCGGTTGGCCGCGTCCCGCTCGGCGTCGGCGTGCAGCCGGGAGACGCTCAGCGCGATCTGCGCGCTCAGCGCGTCGAGCAGGTCGACGTCCTCGGCCGGGAAGGGGTGCGCGGTCTCCCAGACGACGACGTAGCTGCCCAGCAGCCGCCCCTCGACGCGCAGCGGCAGCGCAGCGAGCGCCCGGGTGCCCAGCACGTCGTTGATCTCGACCAGCCCCGGGAAGCGGGCCTCCGCCTCGCCGCGGTCGGCGAACAGCAGGCGCTCGCCGGTGCGGGCGGTGTGGCCGGTCGGCAGGTCCTCGTCGGCGGGGAGGACGACGCCCTCCGGGGGCAGCCGGACGTCGGCCGCCTCGGCGACGGTGTCGACCAGCCGCCGGCTGAGGTGCAGCCGCAGGGTGCCGTCGGGCTCGACGACGGTGAGCCCGCTGGCCGACGCCCCGAGCACGGCCGCGCCGCGCAGCGCGACCTCGGCGAGCTCCGGGACGGCGGCGGTGTTGGCCATCTCCGCCGCGACCTCGGCGATCGCGGCGGCCCGCTGCACCGCCGCCAGCCGCCGCTGCGACTCGGCGCGCGCCTCGGTCACGTCCAGGACCGTCCCGATCATGCGGACCGGCTCGCCGCGGGGATCGCGCACCAGCCGGCCCCGGGAGACCGTCCAGCGCACCGACCCGTCGGCGTGCAGCGCCCGGGACTCGACGGCGAACTCGCCGGTCAGGGTGTCGGCCCGCGCCATCGCCTCCCGCACGAGCTCGTGGTCGTCGGGGTGGATGCGGCTGGTCATCACCTCGTCGAGCTCGCCGTCGGCCAGGGCGGCGTCCAGCCCGAAGAGCGCCGCGCACCGCTCGTCCCAGGACACCGCGCCGGTGCGCAGGTCGCGCTCCCAGATGCCGATGCCGCTGGCCTCCAGCGCGATGTCCAGCCGGGCCGCGGAGGCCCCGATCGCCGACCGGGCCGCGGAGAGCTCCAGCTCGGCGACGACCGAGACGGCCAGCTGCTCGAGCAGCTCGCCGTCGTCGGCGGTCCACCGCCGCGGGACGTCGTCGTAGACGGCGAGGACGCCCACGACCAGCCCGGACGCCGACACCAGCGGGGCACCGAGGTAGGCGGCGACCTCCCCCGACGTCACCGCCGGCAGGCAGGCCACCCGCCGGTCGGCGGCGGCGTCGGTCACCACCAGCGGCCGCCCGCTGCGGACGGCGAGCGCCGACAGCTCGCCGGTCAGCAGCGCCCGCCCGCCCACGACCCCGGGCGGCAGGCCGTACCCGCCGACGACGGTGTCCTCGTCGGTGAACAGCGTGACCTTGGCGTGGCCGGCGCCGAGCAGCCGGGCGGCCAGCCCCGACAACCGGTCGAACGCGGCCGGGCCGGGGACCTCGAGGAACAGCCGCCGGGCGGCGGCCACGCGGTGCGGGTCGTCCAGCGGGTCCGGGGCAGCAGCAGGCGACGCCGAGCCGGTCACGGCTCCTCCTCGTCCCCCGCCGCGGACGCCCTCCGCCGCGGATCCCACCATGCTGGCACGGAATCACGGAACGAACCCGTCCGCCGCGCTGGGCCGCCCCTCCCCCGCCCGGGTGACCGGCCCCGCCGCGCGGTCAACCCCGCTCCGGGCGGGGTCGATGGCGGGGGCATGACGGCACCGGCCACGCTCAGCGCCCTGCTGCCCGACTGCCGCCCGCTGCTGGCCGACCCCGCCGACCTCGCGCTGGTGTTCCAGCCGATCGTCGACCTGCCCGCGGCCCGCGTCGTCGGCTACGAGGCGCTGTCCCGCTTCCCCGGCACCGCCGCCCCGGACGTCTGGTTCGCCGCCGCGCGCGACGCCGGCATCGGCGCCGAGCTGGAGGCCCTCGCCCTGCACCGGGCGCTGGCCGCCCGCGCGGCCCTGCCGCCGGGCGCCTTCCTCACCGTGAACGTCAGCCCGCACCTGCTCGGTGCCCCGCCGGTCACCGCCGCGCTGGCGACCGTGGACGACCTGCGGGGCGTCGTCGTCGAGCTCACCGAGCACACCCCGGTGACCGACCTGGCCGCGGTGCGCCGCGAGGCCGACCGGCTCCGCGCCCGCGGCGCGCTGATCGCCCTCGACGACGTCGGCACCGGCTGGTCGGGGCTGCACCTGATGGCGACGGTGCGGCCCGAGCTGGTGAAGCTCGACCGCGCGCTGGTCCGGGACGTCGACGGCGACCCGGTCCGGCTGGCCCTGGCCGAGACGGTCGGCGACCTCGCCGGCCGGATCGGCGCCCGGCTGCTGGCCGAGGGCGTCGAGACCGCGGCGGAGCTGGCCGCCTTCGCCCGGCTGGGCACCCCGCTGGCCCAGGGCTGGCTGCTGGGCCGCCCGGCCGCCGGCTTCGCCCCGCTGGCGCCCGACGTGGCCCGCCTCGTCCGGACGCACACCGCCCGCGCCCGGCTCGGCGGCACCGTGGCCGGCCTCGTCCGGCCGGTACGCCAGGTCGAGGCCGGCGAGCGCCTGCCCGCCGTCCCGCCCGCGGTCCTCGTCGGCCCCGGCGAGCAGCCGCGCGCCTGGTACCTGGCCGACCCGCGCACCGGCGAGGCGTACACCGCGACGGTGTCGCTGCGCGTGCCGCCGGACGCCGACGTGCGCGAGACCCTGCAGCGGGCCCTCGCCCGGCCCCCGGCCCAGCGGTGGGACCCCGTGGCCTGCGCCGACAGCACCGGCGCCGTCGCCGGGCTGCTGCGCGTCGAGGACCTCGCCGCCGCCGCCGTTCCCGGCCGCGGCTGACCCTCCCGGGGCCCGGGCGGCCTACGCCGAGGCGTCGGTCAGCAGGGCCCGCTCCTCGTCGGTGAGCACGAGGTCCAGCACCGGCAGCAGGTCGGCCAGCTGGTCGACCGACCGGCCGCTGGCGATCGGGGCGGTGACGGTCGGCTGGTCGGCCAGCCAGCGCAGCGCCACCGCCGCACCCGTCGTCCCGTGCGCGTCGGCGACCTCGCGCAGCGCGGCGAGCACCCGGTCGCCGCGCTCCCCCACGTAGGCGCCCGCGCCCTTCGCCCGCGGCGAGTCGACCTGCTCGCCGGGGCGGTACTTGCCGGTCAGGAAGCCCTTGGCCAGCGCGAAATAGGGGAAGCAGCCCAGGCCGGCGCCGGCGACGACGTCCCGCAGGCCGTCCTCGTAGACCGCCCGCTCCATGAGGTTGTAGTGCGGCTGCAGCGCCACGTAGCCGGTCACCCCGAGCCGCTGCGCGGTGTCCAGGGCCTCGGTGAGCCGGGCCGCGGAGTGGTTGGAGGCCGCGGCGTACCGGACCTTGCCGGCCTGCACGAGGTCGTCGAAGGCCCGCAGCGTCTCCTCCAGCGGCGTGCTGTCGTCGTCGTAGTGCGCGTAGTAGACGTCGATGTGGTCGGTGCGCAGGTTGGTCAGCGACCGCTCGGCCGCGGCCCGGACCTCCGCCGCGGACAGCGGGTGCTCCTTGCGCCCCGGCGAGGCCTTCGTGGCGACGACGACGCGGTCGCGGGACCCGCTGTCGGCCAGCCAGCGGCCGAGGATCTGCTCGGACCGCCCGTCCCCGTACATCTCCGCGGTGTCGACCATCGGCCGCTGCGTGCTGGGCACGGCGTCGACGAAGCGGTCCAGCAGCGCGCGGGACGTCGGCTCGTCCGCCGTCCACCCGAAGACGTTCGCACCGAGGCACAGATCGCTGACGACGAGGTCGGTCCGGGGCAGCTGGGGCACCGTCCCACCGTAGGCCGGGCCCCCCTCCGGCGCGGTGGGACGGCTGTGACCTGCGGGGCAGCACCGCCCCCACACTGGCGGGACGCCGGGCAGACGTGGCAGCGTGCCCCACGGTCCGCCACTCCCGGCACGCCCGGCGAGGAGACGGAACCGTCCGTTCGACCGGGCGCCCCCGCGGCCCCGGCCACCCCCATCCGAGAGGACCCCCGTGAACAAGGCCGAACTCGTCTCCGCCATCGCCAAGCGCGCCGACGTCCCGGCGGCGACCGTCGACTCGGTGCTCGCCGGCCTGCAGGAGGAGCTCGTCGACGCGATCACCCGTGGCGAGAAGGTCGCCGTCTCCGGCCTGCTGACCGTCGAGCGCACCCAGCGCTCCGCGCGGACCGGCCGCAACCCGCAGACCGGCGAGTCGATCGAGATCCCGGCCGCCAACACCGTCAAGGTGACCGCCGGCAGCAACCTGAAGAAGGCCGCCAGCAACGTCCCGGTCTGACCCGCGGGCAGTACCGCCACGACCGGGTTGACTGGTCGTGGCGCGTCCTCCCCCACCACCTGCCGTGGGGGAGGACGCGCTGCGGTGGGGATCCCGCCGCACCCGGGGCGCCGTCCCCGGGCCGCCGTCCCCCGGGCCGCGGGGAGGGCCGTTCCCCGGGCCGCCTCCCCGCGCGGCGGGCAAGGTGGGGGCATGACCTCCCTGACGGTGGACACCGACCCGGCCGAGGTGGGCCTCGACGCCGGGCGCCTGACCCGCCTGGACCGGCGGCTGGCCCGGTTCGTCGACGAGCGGCGCATCCCCGGCTTCCTGGTGACGGTCGCCCGCCACGGGCGGCTGGTGCACGTGGGCCGGTACGGGCAGCGCGACGTCGAGCGCGGGCTGCCCGTCGAGCCGGACACCCGCTGGCGCATCTTCTCGATGACCAAGCCCGTCACCTCGGTCGCGGCGATGTCGCTGTACGAGGAGGGCGCGTTCCAGCTCACCGACCCGATCAGCACCTGGCTGCCGGAGTTCGCCGAGACCCGCGTGTACGTCGCCGGGTCCGCGCTGAAGCCGGTGACCGCCCCGCAGACCGAGCCGATCCGCGTGTGGCACCTGCTCACCCACACCGCGGGGCTCACCTACGGCTTCCACCACGCCCACCCGGTCGACTCCATGTACCGGGCGGCGGGCCACGAGTGGGGCACCCCCGCCGGCGCCGACTCCGCCGAGGTCTGCCGGCAGTGGGCGGCCATCCCCCTGGTCTTCCAGCCGGGCAGCGAGTGGAACTACGGCGTCTCGACCGACGTCCTCGGCCGGCTGGTGGAGGTCGTCGCCGGCAAGCCGCTGGACCAGGTGTTCGCCGAGCGCGTGTTCGGCCCGCTGGGCATGACGCAGACGTCGTTCGGCCTGCGCGACGGCGACGACCCCGACTCCCTCGCGCAGCTGTACGGCGCCGTCCCCGCCGAGGACGGGACGACGTTCGCCCCGCTGACCGCCATGGGCGCCGCGGCCCTGTCCACGCCGGCGTTCCTCTCCGGCGGCGGCGGGCTGGTCTCCACCGCCGGGGACTACCTGCGCTTCGTCGAGTGCCTGCGCCGCGGCGGCGCGTACGACGGCGGCCGGGTGCTGGGGTCGCGGACGGTCGCGCACATGGTCCGCAACCACCTGCCCGGCGACCAGGACCTGGAGACGTTCGGCCGGCCGCTGTTCGCCGAGACCCCGCTGCGGGGTGTCGGCTTCGGGCTGGGCTTCTCGATGGTGCTCGACCCCGCCCGCTACGGCGTCGTCGCCAGCGCCGGCGACTACAGCTGGGGCGGAGCGGCGTCCACGGCGTTCTACGTCGACCCGGTCGAGGACCTGACGGTCACCTTCTACACGCAGCTGCTGCCCTCGAGCACGCTGCCGATCCGCAACCTGCTGCGCCAGCTGGTGAACCAGGCGCTGGTCTGAGGAGGCCCCGCGCTCCAGGCATGGGAGGCGATCCCCCCGTCCGGCGGCTCCCGGACGCGGGGATCGCCTCCCATGCCCCGAGGGGCGGGCGGCTACAGGTAGCGGCGGTAGACGACGGTCGCGACCATCGCCGGCTTGCTGCCGCCCTCGATCTCGATGGCGACGTCGATGTTCAGCTGCACGCCACCGTCGAACGGGGTGGCCGCGGCGAGCGTCGCGCCGGCCCGCACCCGGGCGCCGACGGGCACCGGCGAGGGGAAGCGCACCTTCTCGGTGCCGTAGTTGACGCCCATCCGGAAGCCGCGCATCTCCACGATCTGCGGCATCAGGCTGGGCACGAGCGACAGCGTCAGGTAGCCGTGCGCGATCGGCCCGCCGAACGGGCTCTCCTTCTTCGCGCGCTCCGGGTCCACGTGGATCCACTGGTGGTCCCCGGTCGCGTCGGCGAACAGGTTCACCTGCTCCTGGGTGATCGTGACCCAGTCGCTGTGGCCCATGTGCTGGCCGACGAGACCCTGCACGCCCTCGATGCCCTCGACAACCGTCTGCGCCATGTCTGCGCCCCCTCCGACTCGGTCTGGTTGGCTGACTCCACCACACCGGCTCGCGCGAGGGAGGAACGGGTTGCTGCGCATCGGCGCCCTCGACGTGCCCGACGGCCACCTGGTCGTCATGGCGATCGTCAACCGCACCCCGGACTCCTTCTACGACCGCGGCGCGACCTACGAGCTCGGCAGGGCGGTCGAGCGGGTGGACCGGGTCGTCGCCGAGGGCGCCGACATGGTGGACGTCGGCGGGGTCAAGGCCGCACCCGGCGAGGAGGTGGACGCCGCCGAGGAGATCCGCCGCACCGTCGACCTCGTCGCCGCGATCCGCGCCGCGCACCCCGCGCTGCCGATCTCGATCGACACGTGGCGGGCCGAGGTCGCCCGGGAGGCGCTGGCCGCCGGCGCCGACGTCGTCAACGACGCCTGGGGCGGCGTCGACCCCGAGCTGGCCGCGGTCGCGGCCGAGGCCGGTGCCGGGATCGTCTGCACGCACGCCGGCGGCCTGCCCCCGCGCACCCGCCCGCACCGGGTCGCCTACGACGACGTGGTCGCCGACGTCGTCGCGCGGACGACGGCGCTGGCCGACGCCGCCGTCGCCGCCGGGGTGGACCGCGAGCGGGTGCTGATCGACCCGGGCCACGACTTCGGGAAGAACACCCGGCACTCGCTGGAGGCCACCCGCCGGCTCGGGGAGCTGGTGGACACGGGCTGGCCGGTGCTGGTGGCGCTGTCGAACAAGGACTTCGTGGGCGAGACGCTCGACGTCGTCCTGGAGGAGCGGCTGACCGGCACGCTCGCGGCGACGGCGGTCAGCGCGTGGCTGGGCGCGCGGGTGTTCCGCGCGCACGACGTCGCCCCGACCCGCCAGACGCTGGACATGGTCGCCTCCATCCGCGGCGACCGGCCGCCCGCCCGCACGGTCCGCGGCCTGGCCTGAGGTCCGCGACCGCCGGGCCCCACACCCCGGCACCGCCGCGGTACGGGGCGACCGCCGCGCTGCAGCGCGGCACCGGCACCCACACCCCGGCACCGCCGCGGCACCGCGCGGCTACGTTGCCGGGCATGTCCGCCACCGGGTTCCTGACCGCCGACGAGCTCAACGCCCTGCTGCCGGGCACCCTCCCGGGTCTGCTGGGCATCGTGGTCGACACGCACGAGCCCGGCCGCCTGACCAGCCACCTCGACGTCCGCCCCGAGCTGCTCGCGCCCAACGGCTACCTGCACGCCGGCACCGTCGTCACCCTCGCCGACACCAGCTGCGGCCTGCCCACGCGCGCGCTGCTGCCCGAGGGGTCCACCGGCTTCACCACGATCGAGCTGAAGAGCAACCACCTGGGGACGGCGCGGGAGGGCCGGCTCACCTGCGTGGCCACCAACGCCCACGCCGGGCGGACGACGCAGGTCTGGGACGCCGTCGTGACCGCGGGTGACCGCACGCTGGCGCTCTTCCGCTGCACCCAGTCGGTCCTCTGGCCCCGCTGAGGCCGGTCGCGCGGACCCGCGTGTGCTCCGGGTCACGGTCGGTGTGAGACTGGCGCCACACCAGCACCGAGGAGGAGTGCCGTGCCCCTGAGCAGCCCGTACCCCGACGTCGAGATCCCGCGCGTCTCCGTGCCGGAGTTCGTCCTCGCGGCCGGCCGCGAGCGCCCCGACGCCCCCGCCCTGATCGACGGGCTCAAGGGCGACACGATCACGCACGGTCAGCTGGCCGCCTACGTCGACCGCGTCGCGGCGAACCTGCACGCCCGCGGCCTGCGCAAGGGCGACGTCGTGGCCGTCTTCTGCCCGAACACCCCCTGGTTCCCGGTGGTGTTCCACGGCATCGCCGCCGCCGGCTGCGTGATGTCGCCGATCAACTCGCTGTACACCCCCGACGAGATCGCCTTCCAGCTGAAGGACTCCGGGGCCAAGCTGCTCGTCACCATCTCGATGTTCATGGACCGGGCCGCCGCCGCGGTGGAGAAGGCCCCGGTCGGCGAGATCGTCGTGCTGGACGGCATGGAGGGCCACGCCGGCATGCTCGACCTGCTCGACGGCGCCGCCCCGTCGGTACAGGTGGACGTCGACCCGGCGAACGACCTGGTCGCGCTCCCCTACTCCAGCGGCACCACCGGCCTGCCCAAGGGCGTGATGCTCACCCACCGCAACCTGGTGGCCAACGTCGCGCAGTGCCAGCCGCTGATGGAGCTCGGCGAGGACGAGCGGATCATCGCCGTCCTGCCGTTCTTCCACATCTACGGCCTGACGGTGCTGATGAACCAGGGGCTGGCCTGGGGCGGGGCCGTGGTCACCCTGCCGCGGTTCGACCTCGAGGACTTCCTGCGCACCATCCAGGACCACAAGATCACCCGCGCGTTCGTGGCGCCGCCGATCCTGCTGGCGCTGGCCAAGCACCCGCTGGTCGACCAGTACGACCTGTCCTCGCTGACCTCGATCACCTCGGGCGCGGCCCCGCTGGACGAGGGGCTGGCCAACGCCGCCCAGCAGCGGCTGCGCAAGGGCGCGGCCGACGGCGTGGTGGTCGGGCAGGGCTACGGGATGACCGAGCTGTCGCCCGTCTCGCACACCACCCCCGACCACGACCGCCGGCCGTCGAGCGCCCGGACCGACGTCCCCAAGGGGTCGGTCGGTTACGCGATCCCCAACACCGAGTGCCGGCTGGTCGACCCGGCCACCGGCGAGGACGCCGCCCCCGGCGCGAGCGGCGAGCTGTGGGTGCGCGGGCCGCAGGTCATGAAGGGGTACCTGAACAACGAGAAGGCCACCGCCGAGACCCTGGACGCCGACGGCTGGCTGCACACCGGCGACGTCGCGGTCGTCGACGACGAGGGCCGCTACACGGTCGTCGACCGGGTCAAGGAGCTCATCAAGTACAAGGGCTACCAGGTGGCGCCGGCCGAGCTGGAGGCCGTGCTCATCGGCCACCCGGAGATCGCCGACGCGGCCGTCATCGGGGTCAAGGACGCCGAGAGCGGCGAGGAGCTGCCCAAGGCGTTCGTCGTCCGCGCCCCGGGCTCGGAGATCACCGCGGACGCGGTCATGGCCTACATGACCGAGCGGGTGGCCCCGCACAAGAAGATCCGGTTCGTCGATTTCATCGACCAGGTACCGAAGTCGGCGGCCGGGAAGATCCTGCGCAAGGACCTCAAGAACCGGGGCTGAGAGGGCCGGGCCTGGGAGAACCGGGGTCGGGGGCCGGCTGGTCCGCGGGGCTCACCCGCGGACCAGCCCGACCACCCGCAGGTGCCGGTCCTCGCCCCGGCGCAGGGCCCGGCGCACTCGCAGCGGCGCCTGGTGCACGACCGCGACCCGCTCGGCCGGGCCCGCGGCCTCCAGGAACCACGGCGCGGCGACCCGCGACGGCAGCCCGGCCGCCGCGGCCAGCCGCCGCAGGCACGCCAGCGGCGGCTCCTGCGGGCCGTGCTCGTGGGCGGGCACGCGCACGGCCGCCGCCTCGAGCCGGCCGGCCAGGTCCGCGCAGGCCATCGCCAGCGCGGGGGCCCCGGCGCTGACGTCGGCGGCGAACGTCGGCAGCGCCGCGGCCACCCGTGCCGCCGCGGGCGTGACGTCGGCCCCGAGCCGGCCGCCCGCGCCGCCGGTCCCGGCGAGCAGGAGCAGCGCGAGCTCCCCGACCGCGGCCTGGCGCGCGCGGTCGCAGGGGGCGTCCAGGGCGATGCCGGTGACCGCGTCGGCCAGCGCCCGGGCGGTGGACCGCAGCGCCCGCAGCTCGATCGGGCAGGCCGGGGCCGTGCGCGGGGACGCCGGGCGCGCGGGCGCCGGGGGGAGGCGGAACGGGGAGGTCGTGGTCATGCCCCCGACGGTCGCGGCACGCGCTGGTGGGCGGCTTGCGCCGGGGTTGCGTGCCCCTGGGAGCGCGACCGCGGGTTCCCGGGCGCGGGCGGCGGCCCGCTCCTCCTAGGGTCGGGGCATGCGAGCGGTCACCCTGGACGGTCCCGGCGGTCCCGAGGTCCTGGGCTGGGGCGAGGTCCCCGACCCCGTGTGCGGCCCCGGCGAGGTGGTGGTCGACGTCGTCGCCACCGCGGTCAACCGCGCGGACCTGCTGCAGCGGCAGGGCCACTACCCGCCCCCGCCCGGCGCCAGCGAGGTCCTGGGCCTGGAGTGCAGCGGCGTCGTCAGCGAGGTCGGGGCGGACGTGACCGGCTGGGGCGTCGGCGACGAGGTGTGCGCGCTGCTGTCCGGCGGCGGCTACGCCGAGCGCGTCGCCGTCCCCGCCGGGCAGCTGCTGCCGCGGCCGGCCGGCGTGGAGCTCGCCACCGCCGCGGCGCTGCCCGAGGTCGTCTGCACCGTCTGGTCGAACGTCTTCCTGCTCGCCGGCCTGCGCCGCGGCGAGACGTTCCTCGTGCACGGCGGCTCCAGCGGCATCGGCACCATGGCGATCCAGCTGGCCGCCCGCGCCGGCGCCCGCGTGCTCACCACCGCCGGGAGCGCGGCGAAGCTCGCCGTCTGCCGCGAGCTCGGCGCCGACGTCGGCATCGACTACCGGCAGGAGGACTTCGTCGAGCGCGTCCGGGAGGCCACCGGAGGCGCCGGGGTGGACGTCGTCCTGGACAACATGGGCGCCAAGTACCTGGCCCGCAACGTCGAGGCGCTGGCGACCGGCGGCCGGCTGGTGTGCATCGGCATGCAGGGCGGCACGCGGGCCGAGCTCGACCTCGGGGTCCTCATGCGCAAGCGCGCGTCGGTGCACGCCACCACGCTGCGCTCCCGGCCGGCGACCGGCCGCGGGAGCAAGGCGGAGATCGTCGCCGCGGTGCTGCACGACGTGTGGCCCGACGTCGAGCGGGGCGTGGTCCGGCCGATCGTCGACCGGCGCCTGCCGATGTCCCGCGCGGCCGAGGCCCACCGGGTGGTGGCGGCCAGCGAGCACATCGGCAAGGTGCTGCTGGTCAACGAGCCCTAGCTCAGCGCGGGCGCAGGGCGGCCACCGCGTCGATCACATAGCCGACTTCCTCGGCGGTGTTGTAGTGCATCAGCCCGAGGCCGACCGCCCCGCCCGCCTCCGTGGCGCCGATCGCGTCGAACAGTTCCCGGGCGCCGCGGTCGCCGTCCCAGGCGCAGATCCCCCGGCGGGCCAGGTCGGCGGTGACCTGCCGCGGGCGCATGCCGTCGACGGTGAACGACAGCACCGGAGTCGGGCCGTCGGCGGCGCCCAGCACCTGCACGTGGCGCATCGCGCGCAGCGCCTGGTCCAGCCAGCCGAACAGCTCGCCCTCGTACGTGGCGACCGCGGTCATCGACCGGTGCAGCCGCTCCCGCCGCGTGCCCGACGCCTCGCCGCACAGCCCGGCGAGGTGGTCCACGGCCGCGGTGACGCCGGCGAACAGCTGGAGCGGCTGGGCGCCGATCTCGAACCGGTCGGGCACCCGGTCCGGCGCCGGCAGCAGCTTGTCCGGCCGCAGCCCCGCCAGCACGTCCGGGTCGGCGACGACGGCGGCCACGTGCGGGCCGCACCACTTGTACGCCGAGACGGTCAGGAAGTCCGCGCCCATCGCCCGGCGGTCGACCGGGTGGTGCGCGGCGGCGTGCACGCCGTCCACGAACACCAGCGCCCCCACCCCGTGCGCGCGGGCGGCGATGGCGGCGACGTCCGGGCGGGTGCCGATGGCGTTGCTCGCCGCCGTCACCGCCACCAGCCGGGTGCGCGGCGTGAGCAGCTCGTCGTACTGCCAGGCGGGCAGCTCGCCGGTCTCGATGTCGACCTCCGCCCAGCGGACCCGCACGCCCCGCCGCTCGGCGGCCTGGATCCAGGGCCGGATGTTGGCGTCGTGGTCGAGCCGGCTGACGACGATCTCGTCGCCCGGGCGCCACGTGTGGGCCAGCGCCCCGGCCATGACGTAGGTGAGCGCGGTGGCGCTGGCGCCCAGGACGACGCCCGCGGGCACGCCGCCGGTGAGGTCGGCCAGCGCGGACCGGGCGCCGGCGACCAGGCCCTCCGCCCGCGCCGAGGCCGGGAAGACGCCGCCGCGCGGGGCCACCGGCGCCCGCATGGCCTGCGTGATCGCGTGGACGACGTCCTCCGGGAGCAGCGTGCCCATCGGGCCCTCGGCGTGCACCAGGCCGTCGGAGAGGCCGGGGAACCGCCCCCGGACCCGGGCGACGTCCAGTCGCCCCTCCCCCGCCCCCATGTGCGCCGACCCTAGCCGCACCTGCGCGCGGGGGACGGCCCTCCCGGGCGGGCACCCGCCCGGCCCGCCGGGGGAGGATGGGGGCATGACCATCCCCGGGAACGGAAGTGAGCGTCCTCAGCAGGTCGTGGTCGTGGGACCGGACGGGCGACCGGTCGGCACGGTCCCGATGGCCGCGGCCGAGGACGGCGGTGCAGCCGACGGCGGTGGCGTGGGCGACATGGTCGAGCAGCCGGCGAAGGTCATGCGGATCGGCACGATGATCAAGCAGCTGCTCGAGGAGGTGCGGGCCGCTCCCCTCGACGACGCCAGCCGGCAGCGGCTGCGCGACATCCACGCGTCGTCCATCCGGGAGCTGGAGCAGGGGCTCGCGCCGGAGCTGCGCGAGGAGCTGGAGCGGATCACGCTGCCGTTCGGCGAGGACTCCACGCCGTCGGACGCGGAGCTGCGGATCGCGCAGGCCCAGCTGGTCGGCTGGCTGGAGGGTGTCTTCCACGGCATCCAGACCGCGCTGTTCGCCCAGCAGATGGCCGCCCGCGCGCAGCTGGAGGAGATGCGCCGCAAGGCCCTGCCTGGCGGCCCGGGCGTCGGGCAGCCGCAGCAGCCCGACTTCCGTCCCGGCGGCGGCCAGTACCTGTAGCCGCCCACGGCGGTGCGGCCCTCGCCGGCCGTCGCCGGGACCGCGACGGTCGGCCCCTCGCCGCACCGCGGCAGTGCCGCGGTGTGGGAGCCACTACCGCCCTGCAGCGCGGCGGTCGCCCCCGCACGGCGACACTGCCGCGGTGCGCGGGGCCGCCCCCAGCCGCCGCGCCGCCGGGACGACGACGGCGCCGCCTCCCCGCGGGGAGACGGCGCCGTCGGTGCGAGCCGGTCAGACGGTGAAGCGGGACACCGCCTCCTGCAGCTGACCGCTCATCCGGGCCAGCTCCGCCGCGGCGCGCTGGGCGTCCTCGACGCGGGAGTTGGTCTCCTGCGTGCCGGCGGCGAGGCCGGAGATGGCGTTGGCGATCGACTGCGAGCCGCTGGCGGCCTCGGCCACGTTGCGGTTCATCTCGTTGGTCGTGGCCGTCTGCTCCTCGACCGCCGCGGCGATGGTCGCCTGGAAGTCGTTGATCTCGCCGATGACCGAGCTGATCTGACCGATGGCCTCGACGGCCCCGGCGGTGTCGGCCTGGATGGCCTCGACCCGCCGCGAGATGTCCTCGGTGGCCCGCGCGGTCTCCTGCGCGAGCTCCTTGACCTCGCTGGCGACGACGGCGAAGCCCTTGCCGGCCTCCCCGGCGCGCGCGGCCTCGATGGTGGCGTTGAGCGCGAGCAGGTTGGTCTGCTCGGCGATGCCGTTGATCAGCTTGACGACCGTGGCGATCTCCTGCGAGGAGTCGCCCAGCTTGCCGACGGTGCGGGTGGTGTTCTCGGCGACGGTCACGGCCTGGCCGGCCACGCGGGCGGCCTCGGTGGCGTTGGTCGCGATCTCGCGGATGGCCTGCTCCATCTGCGAGGAGCCGGCCGCGACGGTGTCGACGCTGGAGGCCACCTCGCCGGCGGAGGCGACGACGGAGTCGGCCTGGCCGGCGGCGGTGCGGGCGTTGTCGGCGATGGCCGCGGACGCCCCGTCGAGCTGGCGGGAGGCGTCGGCCAGCTGCTGCGCCGAGTCGCCGACGAGGTGCAGCACCGAGCCCAGGGCGTCGAGGGTGTGGTCCAGCGACTGCGCCACCTCGCCCAGCTCGCCGCCGCCGGTCTGCCCGGCGCGCACGCGCAGGTCACCGGCGGCGACCTTGCCGAGCACCTCGCGGATGCGCTGCACCGGCACGGTCACGCTGCGCGCCACCAGGAGCGCGAGCCCGACGGCCACCAGCAGCCCGACGACCACGAGGACCACGGTCACGGTCCGCGCGGAGGTGTAGGCGTCGTGCGCCTCGTCGATCACGCGCTCGGCGTGGGCCGACGCGGCGTCGACGGCGACGACGAGGGCGTCCTGGGCCTTGGCCTGCTGCTCGCTGAGCGCGGCGGAGAGGCGCTGGAGCTCGGCCATCGGGGTGTCGACCGTGGTCGCCTCGTACTCGGCGAGGACCTCGAGGTAGCCGGTGACGGCGTCCTTGAAGTCGGCGAAGGACGCGCGCGCGGCCGACGGCAGCTCCATGCCGTCGACCTCGTCGATGTCGGCCACGAGGCGGTCGGTGATCGTCCCGACGGCCTCCTGGGCCCGGGCGATGCTCTCCGGCGGCAGGCCGGCGATGTAGGACGTGGAGACGTTGGCCGACCGCTCCCACCAGTCGACCTGCAGGCGGCGCATGCCGTCGAGCGGCTGGGCCGCCCCGGTGTAGACCTCCCGGGCCTTCTCGTCCAGCGTCGCCATCCGGCTGACGCCGAAGACGCCGACGCCGAGCGTCGTCAGGGCGACCACGAGGACGGCGCCCAGCACGCGGCTGCGCAGCCCCCATCCTGACCGCCGGCCGCTCCCCGTGTCCGTCTCCTGCGCGGCATCCATGCCCGAACCTCCACCCGGTGGTCGTCCGCGGCTCCTCCGCGGCCCCTCGGCAGGAGTGTCGGCAGGCGTGTCCCGGCCTTGAGCCGAGGCGGCCCGGGGCGCGACGGCCGGGGGACGCGACGGCCGGGGGACGCGACGGCCGGGGGACGCGACGGCCGGGGGACTCAGAGGGCGGCGAGGAACGCCGCGACGCCGTCCTCCTCGTTCGTGCCGGTGACGTCCGTGGCGACGGCGAGCAGGTCGGGGTGGGCGTGGGCCATGGCGACGGCGCGGCCGCCGGCGGCGCGCACCCACTCGAAGGCCGCGATGTCGTTGGGCATGTCCCCGAAGACGACGACGTCGGCGGGGTCGACCCCGTGCTGCGCGGCGACCTTGGCCAGCCCGCTGGCCTTGGTGACCCCGGGGGCGGAGATCTCGGCCAGGGCGTCGCTGGACGACGTCGTCACCGTGGCCCGGTGCCCGGCGGCCTGCTCGACGAGGGCGAGGAACTCCGCCCGCGGCAGGGTCTCGTGCCGGGCCAGCAGCTTGGCCGCGGGCCCGGCGACCATCTCCTCCAGCGTCGCCACGGCCACTCCGGGCACGTCGACGTCCCACCGGGGCTTGTAGACGGGCTCGTGACGGAACTCCAGCCCGTACTCGACGGCGAACCAGACGTCGGGCTGGGCCTCCCGCAGCACCGCGGTCACCTCGCGGAGCACGTCGGGGTGCAGCGCCTGCTCGTCGAGGACGGTGAAGCTCTCCAGGTCCAGCAGCACCGCGCCGTTGCAGCAGACGGCGGTGCCGTGGCGCAGCTGCTCGCGGATGCGGGTCATCCACCGCGGCGGGCGGCCCGTGGCGAGCACGACCGGCACCCCGCCGGCCCGCCAGCGCTCCAGCTCGGCCACCGTCTCGGGGCTGACGGTGTCGTCCCGGCGCAGCAGCGTGCCGTCCATGTCGCTGGCGATCAGCCGGGGCCGCCAGTCAGGCACCGGCACCCCCCGACCCGAGCACGGCCTCCAGGTACCGGGCGACGCCGTCGACGGCGTGGCCGCTGGTCCGCGTCGCGGCCGCCGCGCGCACCGCGGGGTGCGCGTTGGCGACGGCGACCGAGCGGCCCCCGGCCTCGTTGACCGCGGTGATCATCGGCAGGTCGTTGGGCATGTCGCCGAAGACGAGGACGTCGCCCATGCCGACGCCGTAGCGCTCCAGGGCGACGGCGAGCCCGGTGGCCTTGGTGACGCCGGGCGGCAGCACCTCGATGAAGCCGAGGCCGGCGTGGGTGACCTCGGCGTCGGCGGGGTCCACCACGGAGCGGGCGCGGGCCAGCAGCTCGTCCTGGCCGAGGGACGCCGAGCGCAGGAACACCTTCAGCACCGCCCCCGCGGGCAGCACCTGGTGCCGCGGGAGCAGGTGGGCGGGCTCGGGGTAGGGCCAGTCGAAGCCGTGCTGGACGCGCAGCTGGGTGCGCACCTCGCCCTGCTCGGCGGCGTCCTCGACGGCGACGACGAGTTCCCCGGCCACGGCCTCGATGCGCTCGATGACCGCCTGCGCCTGCGCGCGCGGCAGGCCGACCGTGCGCAGCACCTCGTCGCGCTCCAGGTCGACGACGAAGCCGCCCTGGGCGAGGACGGCGATGCCGCGGCCGTCGAGGGCGGCGTGGACGCTGTCGAGCAGGCGGGGGCCGCGGCCGGTGACGCCGACGACCGGGATCCCGGCGGCCCAGCAGGCCTCGAGCGCGGCGCGGGTGCGGGGCGCCACCTCGGTGGAGGCGTCGAGCAGGGTGCCGTCGAGGTCGGAGGCGACCAGCTTGGGCCGCCACGGCCCGACGTCCCCCAGCTCCACGACCTCGTCGAAGCCCGCGAGCACGCCGTGCGCCCGGAGCGGCTCGGCGGTCACGGCACCGGTACCGGCGCGGCCAGCGCCATCCCGGGGGTGAGCACCTCGTGACCGCCCAGCCAGGGGCGCAGCGCGGCGGGCACGTGCACCGACCCGTCGGCCCGCTGGTGCACCTCGAGCAGGCAGGCGATGGTGCGGGCGATGGCGCACAGCGTGCCGTTGAGGGTGGCCGCCGGCTGCGGCTTCCCGTCGGCGTCGCGGTAGCGGATGGCCAGCCGGCGCGCCTGGAACGTCGTGCAGTCCGAGGTGCTGGTCAGCTCGCGGTAGGTGCCCTGGCTGGGGAACCACGCCTCGATGTCGAACTTGCGCGCGGCGCTGGTGCCGAGGTCGCCGGCGGCGATGTCGACGACGCGGTAGGGCAGCTCGAGCGCCTGGAGGAACTCCTCCTCCCAGGCCAGCAGGCGGCGGTGCTCCTCGGCGGCCTCCTCGGGCCGGCAGAAGCTGAACATCTCGACCTTGTCGAACCAGTGCACGCGGATGATGCCGCGGGTGTCCTTGCCGTAGGAGCCGGCCTCGCGGCGGAAGCAGGAGGACCAGCCGGCGTAGCGGCGCGGGCCGGCCGACAGGTCGAGCACCTCGTTGGCGTGCATGCCGGCCAGCGCGACCTCCGACGTGCCGACGAGGTACAGGTCGTCGCGCTCGACGCGGTAGACCTCCTCGTCGTGCTCGCCGAGGAAGCCGGTGCCCTCCATCGCCTCGGGCCGCACCAGGGCGGGGGCGACGACGGGGACGAACCCGGCGGCGACCGCCCGGCTGATCGCCAGCTGGGCGAGCGCGAACTCCAGCAGCGCGCCCGGGCCGGTGAGGAAGTAGAAGCGGGCGCCGGAGACCTTCGCGCCGCGCTCCATGTCGATGGCGCCGAGGGCCTCGCCGATCTCCAGGTGGTCGCGCACCGCGAAGTCGTAGGTGGGCACCTCGCCGACGGTGCGCAGCGTGACCGCGTCGTCCTCCCCGCCGGGCGGGACGTCGTCGTGCACGACGTTGGCGATCCGCAGGTGCGCCTCGCGCAGCGCGGCGTCGGCGGTCCGCTGCGCCTCCTCGGCCTCCTTGACCTGCGCGGCCAGCGCCCGGGCCCGCTCGAGGACGGCGGGGCGCTCCTCGGGGGAGGCCTTCTTCACCGCCTGCGAAGCCGACTTCTGCTCGGCGCGCAGGTCGTCGGCGCGCTTGACCGCCTCGCGGCGGGCGGCGTCGGCGGCGAGCAGGTCGTCGACGCGGGACTCGTCGGCTCCCCGGGCGCGCTGGCTGGCACGGACGGCGTCGGGGTGCTCGCGCACGAGTCGCAGGTCGATCACGCCCCGATCGTAGGTGCCGGGTGCGTCCGGCCCGGGACGCCGAGGCGACCGGCACCCGGCCGGCCGGCGACCGCTCCCCTCCCGCCACCAGCCCGCCACCTGGCCGCCACCGGTGCCGAGATCGGCGATCTCGGCACCATCAGGGCCTGATGCCGCCGAGATCGCCGATCTCGGCGGGACGGGGCGGCGGGACGGGGCGGCGGACCGGGTCGGCGGGAGGGGCGGCGGAACGGGACGGCGGGACGGGGACGGCCGGGAGGCGGGACACTCGGGGCATGCGGTTCCTGCAGCGGCCCGACCACGACCTCACCTACGCCGACGTCTTCATGGTGCCCAACCACTCGACCGTGGGCTCCCGGCTCGAGGTCGACCTGACCACGCCGGACCGGGTGGGCACGACGATCCCGGTCGTCGTCGCCAACATGACCGCGATCTCGGGACGGCGGATGGCCGAGACCGCCGCCCGCCGCGGGGGGCTGGCCGTCATCCCGCAGGACATCCCGGTGGACGTCGTCGCCGAGGTCGTGTCCTGGGTGAAGTCGCGCCACCCCGTCTACGACACCCCGATCACGCTCGCCCCCACCTCCACGGTCGGCGAGGCGCTGTCGCTGCTGACCAAGCGCGCGCACGGGATCGTCGTGGTGGTGGAGGACGGCGTCCCCGTCGGCGTGGTCACCGACGGCGCGTGCCAGGGCGTGGACCGCTTCACCCAGCTGTCGGAGGTGATGGCCCGCGACCCGTTGACGGTCCAGGCCGGCACCGACCTGCCGAAGATCTTCGACGTCCTCTCCGACGAGCGGATCAGCGCCGCCCCGGTGGTGGAGGGCGACCGGCTGGTCGGCGTGATCACCCGCAAGGGTGCGCTGCGCTCGGCGATCTACCAGCCGGCGGTCGGGCCCGAGGGGCACCTGCTCACCTCGGCGGCCGTGGGCATCAACGGCGACGTCGCGGGCAAGGCCGGCGCGCTGCTGGCCGCCGGGGTCGACGTGCTGGTCGTCGACACCGCGCACGGGCACCAGGAGAAGGCGGTCGAGGCGGTGCGCGCGGTCCGGTCGGTGGCCGGCCGGGTGCCGGTGGTCGCCGGGAACGTCGTCACCGCCCAGGGCACCCGCGACCTGGTCGAGGCCGGGGCGGACGTCGTCAAGGTCGGCGTCGGCCCGGGCGCGATGTGCACCACGCGGATGATGACCGGCGTCGGCCGGCCGCAGTTCTCCGCGGTCGAGGAGTGCGCCGCGGCCGCCCGCGCGCTCGGCCGGCACGTGTGGGCCGACGGCGGCGTCCGCCACCCCCGCGACATCGCCCTCGCGCTCGCCGCGGGCGCGGCCAACGTGATGGTCGGGTCCTGGTTCGCCGGCACCTACGAGAGCGCCGGCGACATCCACGAGGACGGGTCGGGGCGGCTCTACAAGGAGTCGTTCGGGATGGCGTCGGCGCGCGCGGTCAAGGCGCGGACGTCGGCGCAGAGCGGCTTCGAGCGGGCCCGCGCCGGGCTGTTCGAGGAGGGCATCAGCTCCTCGCGCATGTACCTGGACCCGGCCCGCCCGGGGGTGGAGGACCTGATCGACCAGATCGTCGCGGGGGTGCGGTCCTCCTGCACGTACGCCGGCGCGCGGACCGTCGACGAGCTGCACGAGCGCGCGGTGCTGGGGGTGCAGAGCGCGGCCGGCTACGAGGAGGGCCGGCCGCTGCCGACCAGCTGGTGAGGGCGCTCCCGCGCGAGCAGTTCGAGGAGCTGGTCGCCGACGCGCTCGACGAGGTGCCGCCGCAGCTGATGGCGCTGCTGGACAACGTCGTCGTCCTGGTCGAGGACCGCAACCCCGACGAGCCGGACCTGCTGGGCCTCTACGAGGGCGTCGCGCTGACCGAGCGCGGGTGGCAGTACGGCGGCGAGCTGCCCGACCGGATCATGATCTACCGCGAGGCCATCTGCGACGTCTGCGAGACCGAGGACGACGTGGTCGAGGAGGTCACGATCACCGTCGTCCACGAGATCGCCCACCACTTCGGCATCGACGAGGAGCGCCTGCACGCCCTCGGCTGGGGCTGATGAAGGGCCCCCGGGAGGCCGCCACGAGCCCGCGTACCGTGGACCGACGTGGCGGAGGTCAAGGGCAACGGGTTGCCGATCAAGATGCTGCACGACCGCGTGCTGGTCTCCCTGCGCCGGGAGGACGGCGAGCGGCGGTCCACCGGCGGCATCCTGATCCCGGCCACCGCCCAGGTCGCCAAGCGCCTGGTGTGGGGCGAGGCCCGCGGCGTCGGCGGCAGCGTCCGCCAGGTGAAGGTCGGTGACCAGGTGCTGTTCTCCCCGGAGGACCAGCACGAGGTCGAGGTCCACGGCGAGGACCTGGTGATCCTCCGCGAGCGCGACGTGCACGCGGTCGCCGCCGAGCGCATCGAGGACGCCAACACCGGCCTGTACCTCTAGGCCCGTACCTCGCAGACCGGCCCTCGTGTCGGGGGTCAGTCCTCGGGCGCGGCCGGCGCGTGCCGGGCGACCACCTCGGTCATCTCGGTGAGGAACCGGGTGACGACGGCGACCTCCTCGTCGCTGTAGCCCTCCATCGCCGCGAGCAGGTCGGCGGCCAGGCCCCCGAAGTGCTCGGCGCCGGCGGCCAGCGCCGACTCCGACATCTCCAGCGCCACCCGCCGGCGGTCCCGGGGGTCGCGGACGCGCCGCACGTGCCCGACCCGCTCCAGCCGGTCGACCAGCGCCGTCACCGACGCCGAGCGCAGGTCGACGGCCGCGCCGAGGCCGCCGGCGGTCAGCGCCTCGCCGCGCCGGGCGGCGTCCATGATCGCGACGAGGGCGCGGACGTCGGTGCGGTTCAGCCCGTGCGCGAGCGCGAACCGCTGACTGACGGCGTCGAGCTCGACGGAGAGCCGGCGCAGCAGCAGGACCGCCTCCCGGCGCGCCGCCGTCGTCTCCTCCACGCCCCCACCCCCCGCGCCGTGCGTCCGGCCCGATCCGCCACTAATGTCTCGATCGTCGAGATTATCGCCGTTCGAGGGAAACACCATGCCGCGCAGGACCTCCGTCGCCCGCTGGCTGCTGCCCGCCCTCGTCGTGCTGGCCTGGATCGTCCTCTCCGCCCCGCTCGGGTCGCTCGGCGGGCGGCTCGGCGACGTGCAGACCAACGACTCGGCCGCCTTCCTCCCCGACAGCGCCGAGTCCACCCGGGTCGCCCAGCTGCTGCGCGAGTTCGACACCGAGCGCGCCCTGCCGGTGGTCCTGCTGTGGGAGGGCGACGGCGCCCCGCTGGACGCGGCGGCGCAGGGTGAGATCGCCTCCCGGGTCCGGGACGCCGTCGCCCTCGCGGAGGACGCCGGGGCGCTCACCGGCGAGGCCTCCCCGCCGATCCCGTCCGAGGACGGCGCGGCCGTGCAGGCGGTCCTGCCGCTCAGCCCGGACCTCGGCGAGGCCCTGCCCGGCCTCGTCGACGCCCTGCGCGACCTGCCCGGGGTCGCCGGGACGACGGAGTACGTGACCGGCCCCGGCGCGCTGTTCAGCGACTTCGCCGAGGGCTTCTCCGGCATCGACGGTCTGCTGCTGGTCGCCGCCTTCGGCGTCGTCCTCCTCATCCTGCTGGTGGTCTACCGCAGCCCGCTGCTGCCGCTGCTGGTCATCGGCACCGCCGGACTCGCCCTCACCACCACGCTGGCGGTCGCCTACCTGCTGGCCGACCAGGGCTGGATCGAGGTGAACGGGCAGAGCCAGGGCATCGCCTCGATCCTCGTCGTCGGCGCGGCCACCGACTACGGCCTCCTGCTGGTGGCCCGCTACCGGGAGGAGCTGCGCCGAGAGCAGTCCCCGGCGGCCGCCATGCGGGTCGCGCTGCGCCAGTCGTGGGAGCCGATCACCGCGTCCGCGGCGACCGTCGTCCTCGGCGTGCTGTGCCTGCTGTTCTCCGACCTGGGCAGCAACCGCGCGCTCGGGCCGGTGTCGGCGGTCGGCATCGCGCTGGCCATGGTCGCCGCCCTCACCTTCCTGCCCGCCGTGCTGGTGCTGCTCGGCCGGGCCGCGTTCTGGCCGTTCCGTCCCCGCTACGGCAGCGAGCACGCGCACGGCCGCGGCTGGGAGCGGGTCGCCGCCGGCGTCGGCCGCCGCCCGGGCCGGGCCCTGCTGGGCAGCCTCGGCCTGCTGGTGGTCCTGGCGGCGTTCGTGCCGGCCTTCCGGGCCGACGGCATCCCGCTGTCGGAGGCGGTGCGCGGCGGGTCGCCGTCGGGCGAGGGCCAGGCCGCGCTCGCCCGCCACTTCGACGCCGGCGCGTCCGCCCCGGCCACCATCGTCACCCCCGCCGGCGACTGGCAGCAGGTCGCCGAGGCCGCCGCGGGGGTGGACGGCGTGGCCGGCGTCGCGCCGTGGACCGGCACGCGGGGGGGCCCGCCGCAGCCGGGCGCCGCGCCCGTGGAGGTCGACGGCCTGGTCCGCCTGGACGCCACGCTCGCCGACGCCCCGGACAGCACCCGGGCCCGGGAGACCGTCGCCGACCTGCGCGCGGCGGTGCAGGAGGCGGACGGCGATGCGCTGGTCGGCGGCCCGACCGCCCAGGACCTCGACACCCAGGACACCGCCGCCCGCGACCTCGCCGTCATCGTGCCGCTGGTCCTGCTGGTCATCACCGTGGTGCTGGCCCTGCTGCTGCGGGCGCTGGTCGCCCCGCTGCTGCTGGTCGCCACCGTGGCGCTGAGCGTGCTGGCCACGGTCGGCCTCGCGGCGCTGGTGTTCGATCCGCTGTTCGGCTTCCCCAGCAGCGACCCACAGGTGCTGCTCATCGGGTTCGTGTTCCTGGTCGCCCTGGGGATCGACTACAACATCTTCCTCATGACGCGGGCCCGCGAGGAGTCGCGGCGGCACGGGACGCGCGAGGGGGTGCTGCGCGCGCTGGCGGTGACCGGCGGCGTGATCACCAGCGCCGGGCTGGTCCTCGCCGCCACCTTCGGCGCGCTGACCGTGCTGCCGCTGGTGATCCTCACCCAGCTCGGGTTCCTGGTCGGCGCGGGCGTCCTGCTGGACACCTTCGTCGTCCGCACGCTGCTGGTGCCCGCGGCGGTGCGGCTGATCGGCGACCGGGTCTGGTGGCCCAGCCGCCTGGCCCGCCGTTCCCAGGACGCCCCGGAGCCGGCCTCAGAGCCGGCCGGCGCGCACCCGTGACAGCCACGCGTCGGCGTCGGTGAACGCGTCGTCGGTGGCCTCCGCGGCGACCGGGCGGTTCTCCCGCTCGTCGGCGCGCGGGTAGGAGCCGAGGAAGCGGACGTCGTCGCAGACCCGGTGCAGCGCGGCCAGCGTCTCGCCCACCCGCGCCTCGGCGACGTGCCCCTCGCAGTCGAGGGCGAACGAGTAGACCCAGCGCCGCTCGCGGGTGGGGCGCGACTCGATCCGGGTCAGGCTGATGCCCCGGGCGGCGAACTCCTGCAGCACCTCCAGCAGCGCGCCCGTGCGGTCGGCCACGACCGCCACCAGCGAGGTCTTGTCGTTGCCGGTCGGCGCGGGCAGCGGGCCGGGCGGGGTGACCAGCACGAACCGGGTGACGGCGCCGCGGTGGTCGGCGATGTCCTCGGCCAGCGGGACCAGCCCGTACCGCTGCGCCGCCAGGGGAGCGCACACGGCGGCGTCCCAGCGGCCGTCGGCGACCGCCTGCGCGGCACCGGAGGTGGACGACGCCGACTGCGGGGCCAGTGCCGGCAGGTGCTCGGCGAGCCAGCGCGCGGTCTGGGCCAGCGCGTGCGGGTGGCTGGCGACCGACCCGACGTCGGAGAGCGTCGTCCCGGGCCGGACGGCGAGCACGAACGTGGGCTCCAGGAACACCTCGCGGGTGATCAGCAGCGGCGAGCCGTCGGCCAGACCGTCCATGGTCGCCGGCACCGAGCCCTCGATGCTGTTCTCCATCGGCACCAGCGCGGCGTCGACCTCGCCGGCGCGGACGGCGGCCAGCGCGGCGGCCACCGTCGGCCGCGGCGAACGGGGCGCCGCGTCCCCGACTGCCCTGCTCAGAGCCGCTTCGGCGAAGGTACCCTCGGGTCCCAGATAGGCGAACCTCGTCGGGAACGTGCTGGCGGACTGCGGATCGCTGTGCAGTTCGTCCATCGGCGTCGCGGGCATCCGACGAGGGTAGTGCGGGCGGGGTGGGCAGGTGCCCACCCCGGGGGAACCGCCTCGCCGCCGGCCGCAGGGGCCGGCCCGCCTGCGTCCGACTGGAGGGATGCGTGACTCCCGGCGCCATCGGTGTCACCGAGCGTGACCTGGATGCTGCGCTCTGGCGTCTCCTCGCCGCCAGCGACCGCGGGGACCCCGCCACGTTCGCCCGGGAGCACGACGCCGCGACCGACCTCCTGGCCGCCGCGCCCGACCCCGCCTGGGTCGCCTGGCGCGACGCGTTCGACGCCCGCCGCGCCCTGGTCGACGCCGACGTCGACGCCGCCACCGCCGCCGTCGGCGCCGCCCGGGCCGCGCTCGGCGGCTGCCCGCCGGACGCGATGACGGCCCTCACGCTGGCCTACCTGGCGCACGTGGAGGCCACCGCCGACCACGTGGACGCCGCGATGCTGCTCGCCGTCGACGCGAGCCTGCTCGCCGAGGCCTCCGGCGACACCGGCCGCGCCTCCCACCAGGCCCACCTGTGGCTGTCGCTGACCCTGGGCGCGCTGGACCTGGAGGAGCTCGCGGTCGCCCAGGCCCTGCAGGGCTCCCGCATCGCGGCCGGGCTGCCCGACCTCGCCGACCGCTGGCAGCTGCTGCTGCTGTGCGCGCGGCAGCACGTGGAGCTCGCCCAGACCCAGTGCCGGCGCGGCCACGACGTGCGGGCCGGGGAGCTGGCCGCCGTCGCGCTGCGCTGCGCCACCGAGGCGCGCGGGCTCGACCGCGAGCCCGAGCCCGGCGAGGGCGACCTGCTCGACGTCGTCCAGGCGTGGGCGATGGCCTGCGCCGGGGATCTCGACGGGGCGATGGGGCCGCTGCGCCGCGCGCACCGGCGGGTGCACCGCGACGGCGAGGTGTGGCTTCGCGGCTACACCGACCTCGTGCTGGCGCGGCTGCTGGCCCGGCTGTCGCAGGAGCGCGCCGGGGGCGGCCACGCCGAGGAGGCCACCGACCTGCTGGTCGACGCGGCCGGCGCCTTCGCCGCGACCGGGGACCGGCGGCGCTACCGGCAGTGCCTGCTGGAGCTGGGGCAGGCGACCGCCGCGCAGGGCCGCCCCGCGGAGGCGCTGCACTGGCTGGAGGCCTACCGGGCCGAGGCCGGCCGCGCGCACGCCCGCAGCCGCGAGCTGTGGGCGGAGATGTTCGTCCGCCGCAGCCGGCTGCGCGAGGCCGAGCGCCAGGCGGCGGTGCTGCGCACCTACGCCCTGCAGGACCCGCTCACCGGGCTGGGCAACCGGCGCAGCGCCGAGCGCCGGCTGGGCAGCCTCCCGCTCGGTGAGGCGCCGCTGTCGCTGGCCGTGGTCGACGTCGACCGGTTCAAGGCGGTCAACGACGACATGTCCCACTCCCGCGGCGACGAGGTGCTGCGCCGGGTGGCCGACCTGCTGCGCGAGCACTGCCGCACCGGCGACGAGGTGTACCGCTGGGCCGGCGACGAGTTCCTCGTCGTCCTGCCCGAGGCCTCCGAGAACCAGGCGCTGCTGGCGATGGAGCGGCTGCGGGCCGCCGTGGCCGACGCCGAGTGGGGCGACCTGCAGCTGGCCGACCCGGTGACGGTCAGCATCGGCGTGGCCACCACCCCGGCCCGGGACGCCGACCAGCCGGCCGTGCCCTCGGGCTGGCGCTCGCTGTTCGACACGGCCGACCTGCACCTGTTCAGCGCCAAGCGCGGCGGCCGGAACCGGGTGCGGGCACCGGGCGTGACCGGGGAGGCCTCGTGACGCTCTCCCCTCGGTGGGGCGCCTGTGACGAAACGGACGACGCCCTGCTCCCGGTCCGGCGCGCCTCCGGAACGGTGCGTGACAGGGACGACGACGGCGTGCACAGTGCGCTCGTGCCACCGGGAGCCCTGCACCACCGGGTGACCGCCGCGCTGTCGGACTGGCGCCTGGACGACGCCGAGGAGCTGCTCGCCGACGTCGAGGGCGACCCCTCCCCCTACGCCGCGCCCCCCGAGGGCGCCGACCCCGCGGCCGCCGCCGGCCTGGGCCGGGCCTGGGCGGACACCCTGCGCGCCGAGCTGCTGGTCCGCCGGCTGCGGATGGCGGGCTTCACCGTCGTCGGCGAGCCGCTCGAGCCGGTGCCCGGGGAGCCGGCCGCCGCCCCGCTGGACCTGCACGCGGGCCTGGCCGGGCTGCTGGACGGCGACGGCGGGGACCCCGACGCCGGGCCGGCGTCGCGCGCCGCGCTGGCCATCGCGCTGGTCCGCTCGGCCAAGGCCGCCTTCGACGCCACCGACGACGACCTCCAGCGCGCCGCGGGCCTGGCCCGGCACGCCCGGATCGAGCTGCTCTCCCGCCGCATCGACGCCGCCATGGACGAGGCGATCGAGGCCGCCAGCCTGCTGGACCCGGCGCTGCCGCCGTCCGCGCTGCTGGTGGAGACCCTCGCCACCCTCGCCGGCGTGCTGGCGGACCTGGAGCTCATGCCGCTGGCGCTGGACTACCAGCGCCGGGCGCACGAGACGGCGGTGGCCGCCGCCGGGGTGCCCGGCGCGCTGACGGCCGCCGACGGCGACCCCGAGGTGCTCGTCGCCCGGGCCGCGACCCGCCTCGGGGAGCTCTGCGCGGAGCTCGGGGAGGCCCTGCTCGACGACGGCGTCCCGGCGTCGGCCGTCCCGCACTTCACCGAGGCGCGCCGGCTCGCCGAGGACGCGCTGGCGCTGCTGCCCCCCGAGGCGGCCGACGCGGTCGTCGCCGCGCAGGTGGTGCACGGCTGGGCGCTGGTCGGGCTGGGCGAGCACACCGCGGCCGCCGGCCCGCTGCGCGCCGCCGTCCGGATCACCAGCGCCACCGGCGACCGTGGCCTGCTCGCCGCCGCCCTGCTGGCCCTCGGCCGCGCGCTGCGCCGCCAGGGCGACGCCGCCGGCGCGGACGAGCAGCTGGCCACGGCGCTCGCGCTGGCCACCGAGCACGGCCTGCCCCGGCTGCGCCGCGCGGCGCTGCGCGAGCTGTGCACCCTGCACGCCGAGCTGGACGACGCCGGGCGCGCGCTGCCCTACCTGCAGGCCTACCTCGCCGACGAGCTGGACCGGGTCGACGAGCGCCGCACCCGCTGGGTGGAGCTGTTCGGCCGCCGCAAGAGCCTGCTGGAGACCGAGCGCGCCGCCGGGCAGCTGCGCCGCCAGGCCTACGAGGACCCGCTCACCCACCTGCCCAACCGCCGCTACGCCGAGGCGCGCCTGGACGGGCTGCTGTCCAGCGGCACGATGCCGGCGCTGGCCGTCGTCGACGTCGACCACTTCAAGTCGATCAACGACGCGATCGGCCACCCCGGTGGCGACGCCGTGCTGCGCACGGTCGGCGAGCTGCTCATCGAGGGCTGCCGGGACACCGACGAGGTGTGCCGCTGGGCCGGCGACGAGTTCGTCGTCCTGCTGCCGGAGACGACGGCCGAGCAGGCCGAGCGCGCGCTCGAGCGCATCCGCCGGGCGGTGGCCGGCCACGACTGGACCGCGCTCGGGCTCAGCGGGCCGGTGACGATCAGCGTGGGCGTCGCCTCGGCCACCCGCGGCGACGACCGGCGCATGCTGTTCGCCGCCGCGGACGGCGTGCTCTACGACGCCAAGCGCAGCGGCCGCGACCGCGTCGTGCGCCTGTCCGCCGTCACGCAGCGCACCGGCGCCCCGCTGGAGCCGGCCCCCGCCGCCGAGGCCCCGGCGGCGGACCCCGCGCCGAGCCCGGCACCGGCCCCGGCGCCGGTCACCGCGCCGCCGCCCGTCGTGCTGCCGCCGGCCGCCGAGCCCGCCGCGGTCGCCGGGGGGTTCGCCGCGCTGCTGCTGGAGCCGTCCGCCGACGACGTCCCGCTCGCCGGCCCGCGCACCGACGAGCCCGCCGTCCCGCTGCCGCCGCCGCCCGCGCCCGTCGCGGGCCGGACGCCGGAGCCCGAGACCCTGTGGGCGACCGGCCGCGGCCCCGAGCAGGTCCTGGCCCTGGTCCGCGCCGCGCGGGCCGAGCACCCCGACCACCCCGTGGTCGTCGTGCGCGCCACCGCGGAGGCGCTGGTCGCGCTCGCCGCCGAGTTCGGCCCCGACACGGTGGTCGACGCCGCCGCGATGTCGGCCGCCGTCGGGCCGCTGCCCGAGCCGCTGGGGCAGGTCGTCGTCCTGTCCGCCGGCGGCGGCGACGCCGCGGTGGCGGCCGAGGCCGCGTTCGCCGCGCGGGTGTCGGGCACCGGGGTCGTCCGCGTCGCCGACCTCGGCGGGAGCCGGATGCACAGCGGCCTGCCCGACCCCGCGGTGCTGGCCGGGGCCGACTGCCTCGTGGTCGTCGCCGGGCTGGACGCCTCGCTGGCCGGCCTCGTCGCGGCGACCACCGACGTGCCGGTGGTCGCGGTGCCCACCTCCACCGGGCAGCCCGGCTCGTTCGGCGGCTTCGGCGCGCTGCTGACCATGCTCAACTCCTCGACGCCGGGCGTGGTCGTCAGCAACATCGACAACGGGCACGCCGCCGGGGTCTTCGCCGCCCGGATCGCCCGCCGCACCGCCCGCTAGACGCGCGCCCGCGGCCGGTCGTCCGCCAGCGCCCGGGCCACCAGCGGCACGGCGGCCAGGAACAGCGCGGCGACCGCCACCGCGCCGCCCAGGGCCCACGCGGCGAACACCAGCAGGGACGCGAGCTCCACCCCCAGACCGGCCACCGAGGTGAGCGTCGCCCGGTACCGGCCGGTGATCCGCTCCTGCAGCCGCGCCTCGGCCACCACCAGCACGCACAGGTACAGGCCGTAGGCGACCGCCAGCGCCACGAGGGCCGCGGGCCGGGCCCACGCCGCGGCCGCGGCGAGCAGGACCGCGGTGCCGGCCAGGGCCAGCGGCAGCGCAGCCGCCGGCAGCCGGGCGGCCCGGCCGGCCAGCGCCGCGCCCAGCGCCCCCGCGAGGGCGACGGCGAGCCCCGCCGCCGGCACCGCGGCCGTCGGCACGCCCCAGTCGGCGGCCAGCACGGGCACGTACTCCTCCAGCGCGTCCAGCCCGCCGATCGCGGCGACCGCGAGGACGACCAGCCGCAGCCGGGGCCGCCGCAGGGCCGCGGCCACCGCCCGGCGCAGCGGCACGCCGTCCCCGTCGTCGTGGCCGTCGTCGTGGCCGTCGTCGTCCCCGCCGTCGTGGTCCTGGCCGCCCGCGGCGGGCGGCGCGGCCGGGAACCGCAGCGCCAGGGCGGCGGTCGCCAGGCACACGGCGACGCTGGCCCAGCCCACGGCCGGGTAGCCGCCGGCGGCGACCAGCACGGCGGCCAGCCCGGCGACCGGGACCTGGACCAGGAGCTCGGTCGCGGTCGTCCAGCCGTGCACGCGGGCGAAGGCGCCGGCCGCGCCGGAGGCGGCCAGGCCGTCGTACAGCAGCGCCTCGACCGTGCCCGACACCAGCGCGCCGGCGATCCCCCACACCACGAAGCCGGCGGCGAAGGACGCCGCGGTGGGCACCGCCGTCCACAGCGCGAAGGCGGCGGCCTCCAGCACCCCGGACAGCACCAGCGCCCCGCGCCGGGACCAGCGGTCGGCCAGCACGCCCGCGGGCACCTCGGCCAGGAAGCCGGTCGCCGACCACAGCGCGAACAGGCCGGACACCTGTGCCTGGGTCAGGCCCGAGTCCAGGAAGAGCAGCGCGTACAGCGGGTAGAGGGGCGCGAGCCCGGCGAGGGCCGTCCAGCCGACGGCGAGGCGGGCCAGCGGCCGGGCGGCGGCCGGCAGCGGGGCCGGCCGGGAGCGGGGAGAGGGTCAACGGAACGGCATGCCCGGGACCGTAGCGCCTGCGCGTGACCCGGCGCACGCCGTTTCCCGGGCCGCCGTCGGCTAGGCTGGCCGGGAGAAGGGGAGTAGCCCCCGACCGCTGGTCGACATGCTGGCGCCGCCGCGAGGTGGCTCCCGGTCAGCGGGCCCACGCGGC
The DNA here is from genome assembly GCF_054050555.1 of Blastococcus sp. SYSU D00695. NCBI lineage: Bacteria > Bacillati > Actinomycetota > Actinomycetes > Geodermatophilales > Geodermatophilaceae > Blastococcus > Blastococcus sp. SYSU D00695. The sequence goes on from NZ_JBJGZP010000007.1 coordinate 163,707, forward strand.
GCGTGGGTGGGCGAGACCTTCGACCAGGCAGTGGAACGCGCGCTGCCGGTCGGAGGCTGCCCGCATCCCCCGCCCGGCGCGCCGAGCGGAAGTGTGGGGTTCTCGTGCTGGTGTTGTCGGTCGTCGCGGCGGCCTTCGTGCTCGTCCTGCCCGTCGAGCTGCCGGACAAGACGCTGTTCGCCAGCCTGGTGCTGGCCACCCGGTTCCCGCCGTTGCCGGTGTTCGTCGGCGTCGGGCTCGCGTTCGGGCTGCAGGTGGCGATCGCGGTGACCGCCGGCTCGCTGCTCACGCTGCTGCCCGGGGCGCTGGTCAGCGGCGTCGTCGCCGTCCTGTTCCTGGTCGGCGCCGTCGTGCTGTGGCGCAGCGCGACCAGCGGCCCGGAGGACGAGGACGTCGACGCCGACAGCAGCGCGGGCTCCTCCTTCCTGCGGACGGCGGCGATCTCCTTCGGCGTCCTGTTCGCCGCCGAGTGGGGCGACCTGTCGCAGCTGGCGACCGCCGGGCTCGCCGCCCGGTACGAGGCGCCGCTGTCGGTCTTCGTCGGCGCCTGGGCGGCCCTGCTGGTGGTCTCGGGCCTCGCGGTGTTCCTGGGCAAGAAGCTCGCCGACCGGCTGCCGGTGGCCCTGATCCGGCGGGTCGCGGCCGGCCTGTTCCTGGTGTTCGCGCTGTTCGCGGCCGTGGAGACCGTCCGCACCCTGGCCGGCTGAGTCCCCCCGACGGGGGACGTCGCCGCGGCGCGGCGCTCAAGTCCGGACCGCGGCGTGCCGTAACCGGTGCTGCGGGCACGCCGCACACGGGAGGACTGTCGTCATGGGGCGCAGCACGGGGGCGAGGACGAGGGCGGAGGCCGGCACCGGGCCCGCCGCGGTGATCGACGCGGCCGAGGACGGCGTCCTCGACGGCGCCGTCCGGGTGGCGGCGGCCCTGACCGGGCTGGCCTGCGCGACCGTCAACCTCTTCGACGGCGCGTTCCAGCGGCAGCTGGCCGCCTCCGGCTTCATCGGCGGCGTCAGCCCGATCGAGCACTCGATCTGCCTCACCCTGCTGGCCGGCGGCGTCCCCGCCGCGGCCGCCGACGACCTGACCGCCTCCCCCGCCTTCGCCGGCAACCCGTGGGTCGACGGCCGGCTGGCCCGGGTGCGGGCCTACGCCGGGGCGGCGCTGGTCCTCGACGGCGAGACCGTCGGCAGCCTCTGCGTCTTCGACGAGCGCCCGCACGCGTTCACCGCCGCGGAGGTCGACCGCCTCACCGACCTGGCCGCCGTCCTCGTGGCCCTGGTCGAGCGCCGCCGGCAGGCCGCCGAGCTCGCCGCGCTGGCCGCCGCCAGCGAGCAGGCCCGCCGCGAGGTGGAGGCCGCACACGCCGAGCTCGCGGCCTCGACCGCCTTCACCACCGCGCTGCTGGAGGCGCTGCCGGTCGGCATCGCCGCCGCGGACGCCGACGGCCGCGTCACCCTGTTCAACCGGGTGAGCCGCGCCTGGCACGGCGTGGACGCCGACCCGACGATCGCGATGACCGACGTCCCCTCGGCGTTCCGGCTCTGCACGCCGTCCGGTCGCCGGCTGGCCCCCGACGAGATCCCGCTGTTCCGCGTGCTCCGCGAGGGCCGGATCGCCGACGTGCCGATCACCATCACCGCCCCGGACGGGCGGATGCGCCTGGTCGAGTGCTCCGGGGAACCGGTGCACGCCGACGACGGGTCGCTGCTCGGCGCGGTCGTGGCGATGGCCGACGTCACCGAGCGGCGGGCGCTGGAGGAGGAGCTGCGCAGCGCGGCCCTGCACGACCCGCTCACCGCCCTGCCCAACCGGACGCTGCTGCTCAACCGGCTCACCGCCGCGCTGAGCGCCCGCGGGGCCGAGCCGGTCGCCGTCCTCTACTGCGACCTCGACGGGTTCAAGCCGGTCAACGACGCCGTGGGACACGCCACCGGCGACATCGTGCTGCGCCGGGCGGCGCGCCGGCTGCGCACCGCCGTCCGCCCCGGCGACACGGTCGCCCGCATCGGTGGGGACGAGTTCGTGGTCCTGTGCCCGGGCCTGTCCGACGAGGCCGCCGCGCAGGACGTCGCCGACCGCGTGACCTCGCTGTTCGACGAGCCGATCGCGGTGCTCGACGGGACCCGGTTCCCCGTCGGCATCAGCGTCGGCGTGGTCATGGCCGCCGCCGGGGAGCGCGCCGCCGCCGTGCTCGCCCGTGCCGACGCCGCGATGTACCGCGTCAAAGCCGCACGGCGGGCGCTGTCGGTGGCACGCTGACCGATCACCCCTGTGGGGGACCGGCCGCTCCAGCCGGGCCGCCGTCGTGTCGTTGCCGGGAGGTAACCCATCGCCGCCCGAGACGAGGACGACGTGACCGCCACGGTGCTCTCCCCCACCGGTGCTCCGGCCGAGCTGCAGCGCGCCGCGCTGCGCGACCTCGAGTCCGGGGCCCCGAGCGAGCAGGCCGAGCTCCGGGCCGTGCTGCGGCTGGCCACGGCCGTGACCGGCGCGGCGGGCGCCGCGCTCAACCTCCTCGACGAGCGCGACCAGGTGACGCTGCTCGCCCACCGCGCCGACACGATGCGCGTGTCCCGGGTGCAGTCCCTGTGCGCCCACACCTCCACCCGCCCCGGCGTGTTCTGGAGCCGGGACCTGCGCGCGGACGCCCGCTACGCCGGCAACCCGTTCGTCGACGGCCGGATCGCCCGCCTGCGGTTCTACGCCAGCGCCCCGCTGCGGACCGGGGACGGCACCGTGATCGGCACGGTCTGCGCCTGGGACGACGACGTGCGCGACCTGACCCCCGAGCAGGTCGCCCAGCTGGCCGACCTCGCCGAGGTGGCCCTGGCGCTGGTGGACCGCCACCGGGCCGCCCGCGCCGCCGAGGCCGCCGCCGCGGAGCTGGCGACGGCGCGCGCGTTCGACCGGGCGCTGCTCGACGCCCTGTCGGTCGGGGTGGTCGCCTCGGACGCGCAGGGGCGGCCCACCCGGGTCAACCGGATCGTGGCCGAGTGGGCAGGCGACCGCTGGGACGGGCGGCGGCTGGTGGACGCGCCCCTGCTGGAGGACCTGTACCTGGCCGACGGCGTCACCCCGCTGGACCCGGGCGACTCGCCGCTGGTGCGGGCCGTCCACGGCGAGCCCGTCCGTGACGTCGAGCTCGTGGCCGGACCGCCCGGCGGCCCGCGCCGGGTGACCCTCGCGACCGGCGAGCCCATCCACCTGGCCGACGGCACCGTCGCCGGCGCGGTCATCACGATCACCGACATCACCGAGCAGCGGGCGCTGGAGGCCCGGCTGCGCGAGGCCGCCCTGCACGACCCGCTGACCGGCCTGCCCAACCGGGCCCTGGTGGTCGACCGGCTCGAGCAGGCGCTGCGCGCGCAGCGCCGCGACCGCAGCCCGGCCGCCGTCGTCTACTGCGACCTGGACGGCTTCAAGACGATCAACGACACCGCGGGCCACGCCGCCGGCGACGCCGCGCTGCGCCGCAC